>NZ_JBFUKZ010000008.1:0-390095 GCF_056400585.1 Mucilaginibacter sp. P5_A6
GGGGTTAACTCTGGTGTTGATGCTAAAAAAGTGAAAGTAAAAGGCTTTGGTGAAACCAACCCTATTGCTGATAACTCAACCGAAGAAGGACGTGTATTAAACCGTCGCGTTCAGTTCAAACAAAAATAATTTTTAATAAAAAATATTATTTGCGAAGGCTCCGGATAACCCGGAGCCTTTTTTGCTTTTACACAATTTAACCGGATTTATGAATTTTAGCAGTGGGTGGACAAAGGAATCGCTTTTAAAGCTGGTGCATCTATAGTAGTTTTACAATAAAACGATAAGGATTGAGACAAAAAAGATAAAATCTGGGTTGAAATATGTAATCCAAAAGTCGCCGACTAATATCATTAAGTATGAATAGCAGAGGGGCACCTGGGAGAAAAGGGACAGCTACAGATGAGCTATTGCTATTTACGGGCATGTCATCTGATTCACAATATGCCCAGGAGAAGGAATTTCTATTCCTCTGGGATATATTCTAACCTTTTTTGAAAATACAAATCCCAGCTGTTCTGCTGCTGACGATTGGTCATGTGTTGAGTATCTTCATCATAATCAGCGTTAAGCTTCTTATACCTGGCATCAATACGATTAAAGAGTTCCATGGCCTCATACCTGTAATTACGGCTAAAGCGGCTTTGCCCTATTTGCCGCAGCAATTCCTGCTGCTCCAGGTAGGCTATCAAATAATGCCCCTGCTCATGCTTTAAAACTTCGGCCATCATTTCCCGGGACGTCACCCTGCCCCTATCAAGCCATGACAGGTTATTATTGAGCGCAAGATTTACTATGGCATTCAATATATAACTTCCGTTTCGGTTACTTACCTCGTATTTGAAATTAATAGTGCAATTGGTATAAGCAACCACTCCCCTGGCATTTGCCCGCGGTGAACCTAAAAAATCATTAACAGTTAACTGGTGATATTGCTGATACTGCTGCCCTTTTGCCTTGTTAATTCCTAAAAACACGGCGATTACGCCAATCAACATCACAAATCCTTTTTTCATTCAAATACAGGTTAAAACTTTCACTTTTTGACATTGTCGGCATGTAAAAGGTTTAAGGCCATCATTTCTTTTAACGTACGTTGCATGGCTTCGGTTGAGCCATCAAGGAATATCACATTCCCTTTTGAGTTTTCAGAGAAGTGTTTGATAGATTCTGTCCACATGGTAAATAAAATTACCGAGGTATCCATATTGGCACCTGCCATTTCTTTAGCAGCTACGGTCATACCGCGGGCCACCTCCTCGCGGAACAGAGCAATACCCTGACCCCGCAGTTGTGCGGCTTCACGTTCGGCCTGCGCCGAGATTTTGATGGCATTACCTTCGGCCTCCGCAGCTTTTGTCTTGGTGATCAGCAGGGCCTGACCTTCATTTTCGGCAGCGGCTTTCAGGTTGTTTGATGCAACTACCTGGCTCATTGATTTCATGATAACATCATCAAAAGTAATATCATTCAGTTGCAAGTCCTGCAGGTGATAACCCCAGCCTTCGAGTATTACATCTAACTGTTCTTTTACATGTTCCACAATATCTCGCCTTAATATCAACACCTCACTTTGGCGTTTGGTGGCTACAAAGGCCCGGATAGATCCTTCAACGGTACGAATAAGCGCCTGCATTAGGTTACGGTCATCAACAAATTTAAAGGCTACGTTCTTGATGGTTTCTTCCTGCTGATCAAGTACCGAGTACAACAGCATCGCTTTAAAATAAACATTGGCCTGATCATAAGTTACTGCCTGGAACTCCAGTTCGACAGAACGATTCTGTATTGATATTTTGGAATAGATATTTTCAATAAATGGCAATTTAAAATTCAACCCCGGTGTAAGTATCCGGCGATACTTACCGAATACGGTAATTACCACTATTGTGCCCTGTTTTACAGACACAAAGGATGATAAAATTATGATCAATAAAATAAATACGATAACAATTGTGATGATTTGACCAGTCATAAGCAGTATTATTAATTAAATAAATATAAGGTAAATTATTGGTGTGCTATTTGTTTTTATATAAAATGCTTAATAAAAACAGCGCAAAATTATCATGAACCTAAAACGTACTTTCGGAGCCATACTTACTGTGCTTGGTATTATCGGCTTAATTTATACGGGCATTGGAGTTATAAATCACAGTGGCCAGGCCACCACATTGGTAGTAGTGGGTATTATATCCATCCTATTTTTCTTCACCGGCATCAGCCTGGTGCGCACTACTAAAGATGAAGTGTAATTAAGCCATTACAGATACCATTTTAAGCACCTGCCCGGCCAGTTCGGCATCACCCAACATTATTACTTTATCCCTGATCTCATCCGGGCGGATGCTTTTTGAAAACAATTTCCAGGACATTTCGGGCGGAATACTAACCGTGGCTGCAAAGTCATTTGAAACCATATCTTTCAATAAAGTCCATTTATCTTCCATTTTTTGCAGGTACCAGTCGCCGCCAATGTTGGTACTAATGGTAATTTTAATCACCGTACCGATTGGGGCGTCAATATCTTTAAAAGTATAGGGTAATGCTCTAAAAAAAGTATCAATACATGGATAAAATAACTCTTTGGTCATGATGCCATCCCGGCTGGTGGCTTCCCTGATTTGTTGCTGATGGTGCCACTTTTCGGTGTACTCGCGCGCAAGGTGCATCCAGTTTAAACTTTCAGATTCACCAGCCCAATCAACAGGGAATATTGCAGGGTCATTAAGATTTAAGGATTGGTGATAAGTGGTGGATAAATGGCCGGTGGCTTTGTGAAGGATTATCAAAACATCCGGACTAATCCTTTTTGATGCTTTTATCCAATCGGCATTTAACATATTGAGCCAGCTAACCAGGTCTGCATATGAATTGATAGCAGGTGGCTGTTCGCCAAAATACTTATCCCTTTGAATGGATAACGCGCGGATATTACCATCTAATAAATGCGATACTACATCCTTTACTTTCCAGGCTTTAGCTACGGTTTGTTTGTTCCAATCATCCGGACTAAGTGATTCAAGCAGCTCAATTAGCTTATCATCTAATGGCTTAAAAAGATGTTTTACCGCTATGATTTCATTCGTCATCATGGCATATATTATTTGCTTACAATAACAATAGCTTATGAAGAGGTTATCACATCCTCCAGCTTCTCAACCGACAAATCAATACCATCAACATGATGATGAGCCTGCAGGTAAAAATTTTCGCGCTCCGCCAATTTGCCGGCAATAAACTCAACCAATTCATTACCCTTTTTTCCCTGAAGCACCGGGCGGATAGTTTTACTGCCCTCCAGCCTGTCGGCTAATGTTTTGGGCGATAATTTAATATAGAGGGTCTTGCCGTTGGCATTCATCCAACTCATATTATCAAAAAAACAAGGCAGACCGCCACCAGTTGATACGACCGCATTTTCAGGGTATTCGGTTTGCTTCAGTATATCCGATTCCATCTTACGGAAAGCATCCTCTCCAAAACTCGAAAAATACTCGGCTATGCTCATGCCGATATTCTCTTCCAGCACATGATCAAGATCAATAAATTCGTAGCCCAATTTGGCAGCCAGTTTACGGCCCCAGGTGGTTTTGCCACAACCCATAAACCCGACTAAAAAATATTTCATAATAATATCAGCTTAATTTTACCCGCGGATCAATCCAAACATAAATAATATCTACCAAAATACTAATCACTACAAAAATAAACGCAATGAAAAGGATGGAGCCCATCACAACGGGGAAATCGGACATTTCGAGGGCATCAACTGTGGCCTTACCCAAGCCATTATAACCAAAAATGTATTCTACAAAAAAAGAACCCGCCAGCAGCGACGCAAACCAATTGGCTATAGCGGTAATAACCGGGTTCAGCGCATTTTTTAACGCATGTCTGTAAATAATAGCGCGATTACTCAAGCCCTTTGCTTTAGCGGTGCGAATATAGTCCTGCCCCAAAACGTCGAGCATAGCATTGCGTGTAAGCTGCACAATAATGGCCAGCGGACGCAAGCCCAAAGTAACCATGGGTAGTATTAAATTTTTCAGGCTTATAACTTCGCCTTTGAAAGGATCATAACTATACAAACTTCCTGACATATTAAGGCCGGTATACTTACTCAACTCAAAGCCAAAGATCCACGCTATGATAATTCCTGCGAAAAATGACGGTGCTGATATCCCCAAAGTAGAGAATGCTATGGCCAGCTTGTCTATCCACGTATCTTTATGTACAGCACTCAGCACCCCTAAAAATACACCTATAACAATGGCAAATATCATTGCGGTAGTTGCCAGTACCAGCGTATTGGGGATAACCTCTAAAAGCAGCGTAGTAACATCCTTGCGCGTTTGGTAAGATCGGCGCAGGTAAGGCCATTTCAAAGCAACCACTTTGGCTTTACTTACCCCAAACAGTTTTACATAGTGATATCGCTGCTGCTCATCCTTAGTATTCAGGTGGATCCCAACCGGCGAAAGATCATTCAGATAATATGCAAACTGTACGGGCTTTGATTTATCCAGGCCAAACTCCTTGCGCACTGCTTGTAATGATTGCACATCGGCACGTTGCCCCTGGGTCATCCGGGCAGGATCAACAGGCAGAATATTGAACAAAAAGAAAACTACCAGCACCACACCCAGCATAACTGCCAGTCCGTAAAGTAATTTGCGGATGAGGTAGCTGATCATGATTTATTGCTTTTGAAAATAATTTTTAACCAGGTCGTCATATTTAGGTGCCGAGTGATAATGCCACTTATTAACAATCACTCCCCCCTTCAACAAGATCACTCCCGGATTGGAGCGGATCATGGTTTTAAGCGGCACGCCATCGGCATAAAAAATTTCACTTATGAGTTTGTGTGCCTTGGCAAAAGCCTGGGCACTTTGCGCCGAATTGGATGTTAACAAAATGGTACGGATATTATAATTTTCTGTCGCGTTTATGGCCAGCGCGTTTAAGCGGTTTATTGCCTCACCATTGGTTTTATCCAAATCATAGGCTACTATAATGATGGTATAAAACGGACTTGCAAGCAGTTCCTTGGTAAAGTCGTTCCGCTGTGCGTCCTGGATAGAAAGGTCCCGTATTTTAGGCTCGTATCCCTTTTTAACCAGGCGATTTTCGGGATCGCCTATCACTTCCCAATTCGCATCCTGCCAAATATTGGTACTCAGGTATTCCTTATCGGTCATCACCTTAGTTTCTTTGGTTTTTTTATTTTTAAGGTGATAGGTAAGTACAAACACATCCTTCGGCGCATTTGGCGGCGTATCCATTTCCGCCGGGATATTAGCGCCGATTTTATAAGGTAAAAAATCAACTATCGGCAAAAAATTGTAAGTATACAACCCAAAACCTACCGAAACAATCGCTGCGCCTATGAGCCATTTATCACCGGCATTAGCACTAAATAAAGGTTTTATTTTAGTCCGGTTTACAAAAAGCACAGCCACCAATATCAGCAAAACCATATCCTTACTAAAGGATTGCCATGGCGTAAGCGGGATAGCATCGCCAAAACAGCCACAGGTTTGCACCACCTTAAAAAATGCCGAATAAAAGGTTAAAAAGCCAAAAAAGATGATGAGCAGCAGCAATCCCCAGGCAACTTTTACCGCGCGTGCGCCAATAAGCAGGGCAAAACCAAGCAGCATTTCTAATGCGCAAAGCAAAATAGCAATGGTGAGCGCGAGGTTGTTGAGGAACATGATATGGAAAACCTCAAAATATTCTTCCAGCTTGTAGGAGAAACCCAATGGGTCGTTCGCTTTTATGAGGCCCGAAAATATAAACAGTAAGCCTACTGCTATCCTGCAAAACCAAATAAGGCCATTCTTCATGTTATAATCCCAATTTTATGAGTGCAAATACTGCATAGTTCAGCATGTCCTGGTAATTGGCCTTTACACCTTCTGATGCTTCGGTAAGGCCTTTATTATCTTCAATTTGTTTTACACGCAGCAGCTTCATAAGTATCAGATCGGTTAAGGAACTGATGCGCATATCGCGCCAGGCTTCGCCATAATCATGGTTTTTGGCAAACATCAGTTCTTTTGTTTCCAGTACTTTTTCGTCAAATAATCGCTCCACATGTTCAACAGCCAATTCCGTTGGGGTATCGGCTGTACTATCAAGCTGCATCATGGCTATAACACAATAGTTAACAATGCCTATGTATTCGCCGGTAATATCTTCTCCAACTTTCGAGATCTTTTTTTCTTCGAGTGTGCGGATGCGTTGTGCTTTAATAAAAATCTGGTCGGTAATAGATTGCGGACGAAGGATGCGCCAGGCGGTGCCATAGTCGCGGGTCTTCTTCATAAAAAGTCCCTTACAATTGTTTATTACGGAGTCGTATTCTGCTGATGTGTTCAATTTAGCTGTTGTAATGTTGAAACGATGTAAAGTTGAAATGTTTAATTTACGAAGCAATGCACCAGCTGCAAAGTTAAGTAACTTTACAACATTAAAACATTTCAACCTTTTAACATTACACCAAACAAAGTGGTTAAAGATACATTTTTTCGTAAAAAAGTTACCCTAAATGCCGGGGGCAAACTAATTGATCTATCCACCCCAAAAGTGATGGGCATTATTAACATTACACCCGACTCGTTTTATGCCGGCAGTCGCAAACCCCATGTTGATGAGGCGCTGCAACAGGCAGAAAAAATGCTGACAGATGGCGCCGCCTTTTTAGACCTTGGTGCATACTCGTCGCGCCCGGGCGCAGATGACATTTCTGCTCCCGAAGAAACCGACCGCCTGCTACCTGTTGTTGAGGTAATTGCAAAAACTTTTCCCGATGCCGTTTTATCTATAGATACCTTTCGCGCGAAGGTTGCAGAGGCAGCTATTAAAGCGGGAGCTCATATAATTAATGATATATCGGGCGGTGCGTTAGATGCCGACATGTTTAATACCGTAGCCCGTTTGCAGGTACCCTTTATTTTAATGCACATGAAAGGAACTCCGCAAAACATGACCCAAATGGCGCATTATGATGATGTTTTTGATGAAGTGCTTGGTTATTTTGTTTCTAAATATCAGCAATTAAAGCAACTGGGGGTTCATGATGTGATCATTGATCCCGGCTTTGGCTTTGCTAAAAAACAGGAGCATAATTATACGCTGATACGCCGTTTGCAGGAATTCGATATTTTAGGTCTGCCGCTATTAGCCGGTATTTCCCGCAAGAAAATGATATATGGCCTGCTGGGCGGTACCGCCGCCGAAGCCCTGAACGGCACTTCGGTTTTAAATACCATTGCCTTAAGCAAGGGAGCCAATATTTTAAGGGTGCACGATGTAAAGGAGGCCGTTGAAGCGATAAAGATATGGGAGGTTGTTAGTAACTACTGATGCGTTATCATCCTTCATTAATCAACTCCCTTCCTTTAATCCATAATAAAAAACACAAAATATTTTCAATTACAGCAAATTCTCATTACGTTTGAATTTTTTGTTGATGTAACTTCTCTAAATTTTTTATCAGAAGTTAATGCTACGAGTCGACAGTACCAAACCATGCCAGATAATTTATGCCATTGCACGGCATGATTTCCTCGGCTATGTTATTGAGCCCCACATCGTTCAGCTTAACCCAAACGGCGAATTTTCATTAACCCACCAGCGTTTATTTTCCAATACAGCTAAAGAATTTATCCATTGTATTGATGAGGTCGACCTGAAGCTTATTAAGATATTGGAGGAGATGGAACAGGGCAACGTGATCAAAAAGTTTTACAAAAAGCCCATTCGTCCGTTCGAGTTCTTCTCAAAAATATTTACTGAGCAACTATTTGATACCATTCGCCCTAAACTGGAGAAACGCATGGCCGAAGCCCTGAACCTGCTATGCAATAAACAGGTGTACCAGATGAGCAAGGAAGGCTACCCTGGCGAGCGAAAGCTGCAGATAGCTACCGAGCCTGCTTCGGTGCTGTTCCATTTCAGGCGTAATGAGGAGGAGATCAGGTATTTCCCTACCATCAAATACCAGGGCCTGCGCATTGAGTTCATGTTTAAAAATGCCGAGATCATTTGCAACCATCCGGCCTGGATGCTGCTGGATGATACACTGTATTATTTTGATAAGGAGATAGAAGGTAAAAAACTGGTTCCCTTTCTTAATAAGCGTTTCATTGCCATTCCCAGGTCATCTGAACAATCATACTTTGAAAAATTTGTTGCCCCACTGATAGAAAAACATAATGTTTATGCCGAGGGATTTACCATCAACACCGAAAAGTATGATGCCCTGCCGGTGCTAAAGCCTATTTATGTGGAGGGCGGCACCTCGCAATTACAACTGTACTTTAAATACGCGGGCTATATTTTCCCTTATGGCGATGGCAGAACCATATCCGTAAGAATGGAAAAAAATGGGGATGATTACCTGTTCCATCGCATTAAACGTTCTACCACCTGGGAAAAAGGGAAGATGCTCCAGTTAGAGCAACTGGGACTTAAAACAGTATCAACCCTGTTCCAAAACCTGGAAGTTGATAATAAGCACGATGAGGATGCCGATCATTCCTTCTCGGTGTTTGAATGGCTTAATCAGTATCATGATCAATTGATTGAACAAGGGTTTGAAATTGAGCAGCCCGAAGGTCAAAAGCGCTATGTTTTTGGCAACAGCAAGATTGACCTTGAAGTAAAAGAAAATAACGACTGGTTTGACATCCATGCCATTGTATGGTTCGGCCCGTATCGTATCCCGTTTATGCAGCTTAAAAATCATATCCTTAACCATAAAAAGGAATTCATACTGCCATCCGGCGAGATAGCGGTGATACCCGAAAAATGGTTTTCGCAATATGGCAACCTTTTGCACTTTACCGAGGGGGGTAATGACCTGAAACTACGCCGCCACCATATAGGCCTTGTAACCGATCTTGCCGAAGGTGAAATGGCCAACGTTGCCATGACCCGCAAGCTGCAAAAACTAAGCAACTTTGAAGAACTGGAAGAGGTAGATATGCCCCTGAACTTTGAAGGCCACCTAAGGCCATATCAAAAAGCCGGTTACAATTGGTTCCACTTTTTAAAGCAATACCATTTTGGCGGCTGCCTTGCCGATGATATGGGTTTGGGTAAAACCATACAAACCCTTGCCCTGCTGCAAAAGCATAAGGAATTTACAGAGGCCGAAGGCAGCAAAAGCACCTCCCTGGTGATCATGCCCACGTCGCTTATTTATAACTGGCTTAACGAGGCAAAAAAGTTTGCCCCGCAGTTAAGGCTCATGGTACATACCGGTACGCTGCGTTACCGGTCTGCAGATGTATTTGCCAATTATGATGTGGTGATTACTACCTATGGCATCAGCCGGATAGACATCGATATGTTTAAGGGCTACTTTTTTGATTATGTGATACTGGATGAAAGCCAGAACATCAAAAACCCATCTTCAAAATCGTTCCAGGCGGTTAAACAACTTAAATCGCGCTTTAAACTGATATTGAGCGGTACACCGGTAGAAAACTCGGTGAATGACCTGTGGACACAGATGTCGTTCATTAATCCCGGGCTGCTGGGGAATCAACAGTTTTTCCAGAACGAGTTTGTTTCGCCTATAGAAAAGAAAAAGGATGAAGATAAAGCCCGCAAACTGCAGGCCCTGATAAAACCATTTGTTTTACGCCGTACCAAAGAGCAGGTAGCCACCGAGTTGCCGCCAAAAACCGAGAACCTTTTTTATTGCCAGATGAGCGAAGAACAGGCATCGGTTTATGAAAAAGTGAAATCAGAGTATCGCAACGAATTATTGAAAAGCCTGGAGGATGGCACATTTGCCAAAACCCAGATACAGGTTTTACAGGGTTTGATTAAACTAAGACAGATAGCCAATCACCCTATCATGATTGATAAGGATTACGAGGGTGACAGCGGCAAATTTGAGGATGTGGTGCATACCCTGGCCAACGTGCTGGATGGCGGACATAAGGTGCTTATTTTCTCTCAATTTGTAAAACAGCTTGCCATTTACCGCGAACATTTTGATATGGAAGGCGTACCCTATGTTTATTTGGATGGCAGTACCCAAAACCGCGGCGATGTAGTAAAACAGTTCCAGGAAGATGTAAAAACGAGAGTATTCCTGATCTCGATAAAAGCCGGCGGCGTAGGTCTTAACCTTACCGAGGCTGATTACGTTTTCATCCTCGACCCATGGTGGAACCCGGCAGTGGAACAACAGGCTATTGACCGTACACATCGCATAGGCCAAACCAAAAACGTTTTCATCTATAAATTTATCACCAAAGATTCTGTTGAGGAAAAGATATTGGCTTTGCAACAACGCAAGCTAAGCCTAAGCCGTGCACTTATTACAACCGAGGAGAGCTTTATCAAGTCGCTTTCTGTGGATGATATTAAGGAGATATTGGGGTAGAAAATACTTAATAATACGAGTTCCTCGCAATGACATACTATACAGAGTGGACCCGCACAGTTCGCGATTGCCGCGCTGCGCTACCCATGACGTATTAGGCTTTCAAGGTGTAAAGGCCTGTCAGTCTGAGCCTGTCGAAGACTCGTGCGGAGGGGCCTTTGCCCGCTATGCTTCGACAGGCTCAGCATGACAGCCCTTTAGTAACGTCATTCCCCCTTCAGAGTCCACGGATTTTACCACAATGACATCATAATTGATGGCTATCTACTTCAATTTCCCCAACGCTTCTTTAATCCTTGGTATCATTTGCTGAATATCTTCCAGCGTGATTGCACCTACCGATGCACGGAACCAGTTAACCGAATGATCGGTACCGAATGCTGAAAAAGGCACTAAAGCTACTTTGGCTTCTTTGATAAGGTAGAAATTTATGTCTGCAGAATCGTTCAAAACCGTTCCGTCGGGTGTGGTTTTGCCTGTATAATCTATTTTAAGCGTAAGATAAATGGCCCCCATCGGGATAATAGAATCAACATTAAAACCTTCGGCTTTAAGTGCCTGGAAACCTTCGTGCAGTGTATTCAGGCTTGCCTGGATCTTTTCTTTTAAATCATCTAAATAAGTATCAACAGCCGCTGCATTCTTTATAAAGTGAGCCATGGCGACCTGCTCGGCCTTTGGCGACCATGCACCCATGTGGCCTACTATGGCTTTCATGTTATCAATAATGTTTGCCGGGCCAAAACCCCAACCCACGCGTACACCAGTGGAGGCAAAACATTTGGATGCACCGTCAATAAACACAGTATAGTCTCTAAGTTCCGGGCGAAGGGTAACCGGATCATAGTGTTTAAAATCGCCAAAAGTTAATTGCGAATAGATCTGATCGTACAGCAAATACAATGGTTTTTCGCCAGCTGCCCGGGTTTTGTTTTCGGCAATCACGAGGTCGCAAATTTCTTCCAGGTCCTTTTTATTGAACATGGTGCCGGTTGGGTTCAGCGGTGAGCAAAGGGCAAGTAAGGTTGCGCCTTTTAAATGCGGACGAATTTCATCCGCCGTAGGCATAAAATTATTTTCGGGCCTGGTTTCAATAATTATTGCTTCGGCACAGGTAAGATCGCTGTAATGATTATTGTTCCATGAAGGTGCCGGAAAAACCACTTTATCGCCCGGATCAACTAATGCCAGAAAGGTTGAATAAATAAGCGGGCGTGAGCCACCCGAAATCAATATTTCGTTAGCCTTATAGTTGAGCCCCATCCTGCTGCTCAAAAACACCGAAACGCTTTCGCGCAGGTTTAACATCCCATCGGCAGGTGGATAGTTAGTTTGGTTATGGTTATAGGCATCTACAATGCCGGCCTTTAAATCGGCAGGTATAGGATAAATGTTGGAGTCGAAATCACCAATGGTTAAATTAGCGATATTCTGGCCTTGTCGTTTTAATTCGTTTATCTCGCCGGCAATCTTGATGATCTCGGACCCGTGTAAATTTTGAGCTAATAAAGAAACACTCATGTTGTGAATTTTATGAGCGGCAAATATAGGGGGAAAAGCTGAAAGCCAAAGGCTCAAAGCAGAAAGCTTTCAAAACAAAAAGCGATGGAATCATGATAACTCCATCGCCTTATATAGTTTGTATTTTGCTTTCTGCTTTTAGCTTTCTGCCTTCAGCTACTTACAAATATGCTTTCCTTAACCTGATTATATGCATCCAGTGCATCATTTTCATAACGGGATAAACCGGGTCGATCTCGAACCATTTTGCGCCGAAATTTGCACGGTTGGGGCGTTTGTGGTGATTGTTCTGGAACAATTCGCCAAGCATTAAAAAATCAAATGGGGTTGTATTTTTTGATTTATCGCCGTTATCAAAGTTGGCATAACCATATTTATGACCACACCAGTTAACAATAGCGCCATGGATAGGCCCCATTAAAAAGTGGATAGGAATCAATAGATACATCCACCATTGGGTAGCAAAAACAACGTAAAAAGCAATGTATAATATACCAAAAGCAATGCGCGATACCATTGATGAACCAATATAATCAATAGTGCGCCACTCCGGAATATTTCCTTTAAAACGCGCTTCGGGCTCTATTAGCTTTCTCTCGTGCATGCGGTAACTTTTAGCAGTGTAAACCATCATTTGGAAAACATCCTTAAAAAAATGCGGAGAATGTGGATCTTTTTCGGTGTCACTATAAGCATGATGCTCGCGGTGCATAATAGCATAAGCACGCGGATTTAAAAATGATGAGCCCTGGCAAATAAAAGTTAACAGGTAAAATGTTCCCTCAAAAAACTTATTGGTAGTGAACATTTTGTGAGATGCATACCTGTGTAAAAAGAACGTTTGGAAAAATAGCGACAGGAACCAGTGCGCTATGAAGAATATTATTATTACCACTGAATTAGAATAATTAGAAAATGAATTGTTATTTATAATCTTTCCAAAGATACGATTAAAACCGATAAAAAGTTTTTGTGCAATATGTTTGACGTGAATTTTACATGAAGAAAGGCTGAATCTATTTAAATAACAGCCTTTTTTCTATGAAATAATTTTTTGTTATGATTGCTGTAATTCAAATTGGCGGGCAAGTAATCTGTAGGATTGCAGCCTGTCGTCAAAATTTTCGGTGATAGTTACCGCCATAATTTCATCAATACCATAATCATCTGCCAGCCAGGTTAGTTTCAATTTTATTTCGGATGGTGTACCGGTAATTACCCGGTAGCGGTTATAGCGGATACGCTCCTGGTCATGTGCAGAATATACTTCGTCCTTTACGTCATCGTAACTTAAAGGCAAAATCGGACCGCCTTTTTCAAACTGCAGGAAACGGTGATCCATTACGGCCTGGTGTTGCTTAATTTTTTCCTCATCTTCGGAGCAAAAAACAAATATGGCTACATTTACCACCGGCTGCGCAAGGTCATCAGATGGTTGAAAACGCTCCCTGTATAATTTAACATTCTGCGGTCCGCCATTGGGGTTTATGAAATGGGCAAAGGAAAAGCCCATGCCAAAATGCGCTGCAAATAAACCGCTTTGCCCGCTGGAGCTTAGCAACCATTGAGCAGGTACGGTTTTAACCTGCGGTATAGCCCTTATTTTAGCCTGTATGGTACCGGGCTCATAAGTATCATGGAAATAGTTATTTAAATCGACCAGCTGCTCCACAAAATCCTGTTCCTTAAACTGGTTAGATGGATTTAATACCGATGCTGTAATACGATCGGTACCCGGTGCGCGCCCCATCCCCAGATCAATACGGCCCGGAAACAAGGCTTCCAGCATCCTGAAGTTTTCGGCAACCTTTAAAGTACTATGATTAGGCATCATGATACCGCCAGAGCCAATCCGCATCTTTTGGGTTTGCCCCGCCAGGTGGGCTATCAATACTTCGGGAGTTGAGCCGGCTAAACTCCCGGTGTTATGGTGTTCGGATACCCAATAACGGGTATATCCTAATTCATCGGCAAGTTTTGCCAGTTGTATAGTCTCTTTTACAGCGAGCTCGGCGGTGGCGCCTTTTCTAACCGGCGACTGATCGAGCACACTTAAGCGAATTTTCTTTGTATCCATATTATATATCAACACAAAAATAAGCATAGAGTTGCCTGCAATGATTATGGCTTTGGTTTTATGGCTTTGGAATTACTTTTAAGAAGCCTAAAAACCGCCATCTGCACGTATGAAATTTGCATTTTAAAATAGTTATCAATAAAATGTGATTTTTATTGATCGCAAATACCAAATGAGAAATTATTCAGTTAAAATATGATGCTTTATACCCGAAAAATCTATTGATCAGATTAAGAATATTGAAAAATTAAGACGTTCTTAGCCGAAAATTTATCACCCTGCGTATGAAACAATTATTAAAATACAACTTTTAGGGGTATAACCTTTTAATTTATTGTTCCGTATAAAGCATATCGATTTTAAACGAAGTATGACAATTAACACAAAATCCGTTAGTGTATTATTGGTTGATGATGATGAGATCAATAACTTCATCTCCATTAAATTAATAAAAAAGGCCTTATTAAATACCGAAATTATGGCCTGCCTGAACGGTAAATTTGCTATTGAACAACTATCAGAGATCCAGAGCAAAGACCCAGGTAAATTGCCCGATTATATATTACTTGATATTAACATGCCTATCATGAACGGATGGGAATTTTTGGACGAATACAAACGCTTAAACCTCGATCCATTAGGCAAAAGCAAAATCTTTATCATATCATCATCTGTATTTAGTAACGATATCAATAAAGCACGCTCATACCCATTGGTTAAAGATTTTATCAGTAAACCGCTCAACGTAGAAAAGATCAAGGAACTTTTTGAGGTTCAATCCCAGGATTAAGCAGGCGTAACTTTAAAATGTTCGCCGCCATCATCACTGCTTACATTGCCAATGGCAAATGATTTGGCATGATAAAACAGGCATGTCCATCCTTCTTCCGATGCTAATTTCCCATAGCCTTCACGCAGCTGCATTGCTTTGCGCCCGTCCATATCATATTTTGCTATAAACTTCCTTATCAGTTGCTCGGGTTCCGGTAGTTCATCGCCACCAAAAAGCACCTTAGTACCCTCTATATCTATCCAAAAAACCTGGTGAAAGGGACAATGTCCGCCGGATAGTTCATATCTTATTCCGGGTGCCAAATCGCCGCTACCTTCTACCAAAGTAATGTTAGCACCTTGCAAAGCTTCAAAGATCTCTTTATGATAGGACGAGGACTTCCCCGTTATCCCAAACTCCCACTCCCCTTTTTGTATCACATGCCTGGCCTGCGGAAAGCTGGGTTCCAGTTTGCCATTACGCTCGACTACCAAACCGCCAGAATGATCATAATGCAGGTGCGACATCAGTACCAAAGTAACATCATCAGGGTCGAAACCCGCATTGCGGATGTTTTGATGCAGAATGAGCTCATCGCGGGTATCTTTAAAGCCAAGTCCGGTATCTAATACGATGAGATCATGGCCGGTTTTTATCAGGAAAGGGTTTACATGGATGAACAATGAACCCGGTCGGTCCCTGAAATTATCAGTCTCGGGGTTAAAGGGGATAAATTTTTTAGTTGAATCAACTGAATATGAGCCCTCTCCTAACGCGAAAATTTCCATAGCAACGATGTGTCAGATTTTGAATGTAACTTTGTCTGTTTAAAAAGTCAATAAGTATATTTACTGTTTTAAAAGGCACAAAGATATGAATAAACGTTGGGCGGTAAGGGATAATGCTGATGAAGTATTGGTAAGCAAATTAGCCGCCGAACTTAACATTGATACCGTTTTAAGTACCTTACTGGTTAACAGGGGGATAAGCAATTACGAGGAAGCCCGTTACTTTTTCAGGCCCGATCAGCGCCACCTGCATGATCCATTCCTGATGAAGGATATGGAGAAAGCCATTGAACGCATTGAAACTGCAATGGCCGCCGGCGAAAAGATATTAGTATACGGCGACTATGATGTTGACGGCACTACAGCAGTAGCTACTGTTTATGGTTTTTTTAGCAAGCGGTACACAAACCTGGAATATTATATTCCCGACCGGTATAAAGAGGGTTATGGCATATCAACCGAGGGAATAGATTATGCAGCCAAAAATGGCTTTACCCTCATCATTGCGCTGGATTGCGGAATTAAATCAGTGGATAAAATTGCTTATGCCCATACTTTTGGTGTTGATTTTATTATTTGCGATCACCACCTTCCAGGTGCCGAACTGCCTGCCGCTGCCGCTGTACTTGATCCCAAACGTTCCGATTGCGAATATCCGTACAAAGAACTATCAGGTTGCGGAATTGGGTTTAAACTGATACAGGCTTATGCCGAAAAAAACGATATTGCCTTTGAAGAGGTAACCATTTATCTCGACCTGGTTTGCATCAGCATATCCTGCGATATTGTACATATCACCGGCGAAAACCGGGTGCTGGCGTATTTCGGCCTGCAAAAAATAAATACCGGTCCTTGCATCGGTGTAAAAACATTAGTTGAGATAGCCGGCAGAAGCACAGGTAACTTAACCATATCTGATGTGGTGTTCCTGATAGGTCCACGCATTAACGCGGCCGGGCGTATTGATGACGCCAAGCATGCGGTTGAACTGTTGATAGCCTGCGACGAAAACGTGGCGAAAGCAAAAGGCCTTATGATCAACACCCGCAATACCGAGCGGAAGGGGCATGACCTAAGCATCACCGATGAAGCCCTGGGTATAATAGATAATGACGAGATCCTGATAGGCAAAAAATCAACCGTGGTATTTAATAAGGACTGGCATAAGGGCGTTATTGGCATTGTTGCATCACGCCTTACCGAAAAATATTATCGTCCAACCATTGTGCTTACGCAATCAAACGGCCACGTGGCGGGTTCGGCACGTTCTGTTCTGGGGTATGATCTTTATGAGGCTCTTTGCGGGTGCAAAGATCTGCTGATCCAGTTTGGGGGCCATAAGTATGCAGCAGGCCTAACCATGCATCCCGAAAACGTGGAAGCGTTTAAGGACAGGTTTGAACAAGTGGTAAGCGCCACCATATTGCCCGAACAATTAATTCAGCAGATACAAATTGACGCCGAATTACGTTTAAGCCAGATAGAACCGAAATTTTTCAGGATATTGAACCAATTTGCACCTTTCGGGCCCGAGAATATGGCGCCTATTTTCATAAGTAAAAATGTGTATGTTAGCGGTAATGCGGGGCTGGTAGGTTCGGCGCATATAAAAATGGCCGTAATGCAGGAAGGCTCGGCAGCGTTTGACTGTATTGCCTTTAACCACGGCGAATACCTGCCCCTGTTAAAAAACGGCGTTCCGTTTGATATTTGCTACAGCATTGAAGAAAACGTTTGGCGTGAGAGACGGACGATACAATTGAACATAAAAGGCATAAGATTTTAAGTCAAAAAAAAAAATCAAAAGTCAAAAACAGGACGGCTTTTGATTCACCATAATGGTCTGATTGAAAAGCTAAGCCGCGCATTGGTTTTGGCTTTTGAATTTTGACTTTTGAATTTGCAACATGATACTAAGAGCAGAAAATTTAGTAAAGAAATACAAACAGCGCACCGTTGTTAACGACGTATCCTTCGAAGTGGCGCAGGGTGAGATAGTTGGTTTGCTGGGGCCGAACGGCGCGGGGAAAACTACCTCATTTTATATGATTGTGGGTTTAATAAAGCCCAATGAGGGTGATATTTTCCTGGATAATAAAAATATTACCGGCGATGCCATGTATCGCCGTGCGCAAAAGGGCATTGGTTACCTGGCGCAGGAGGCTTCCGTTTTCCGCAAGCTTTCTGTAGAGGACAATATAAAAGCTGTACTGGAAATGGGTACCATGCCTAAAGACAGGCAACGTGACAAACTGGAGGAACTGATAGATGAGTTCAGCCTGCATAAAGTACGTAAAAACCGCGGCGACCTGCTATCCGGAGGTGAACGCCGCCGTACCGAAATTGCCCGCGCCCTTGCTGCCGAGCCTAACTTTATTTTGCTGGATGAGCCCTTTGCGGGGGTTGACCCAATTGCGGTAGAAGAGATCCAGGCAATGGTTGCAAAACTGAGGCACCGCAATATTGGTATCCTCATTACCGATCACAACGTACAGGAAACCCTATCAATTACAGACCGCGCTTACCTCCTTTTTGAAGGTAAGATCCTGGAATCGGGTGTGCCCGAGATATTGGCTGAGAACGAAATGGTGCGTAAGGTATACCTGGGTGCAAACTTTGTTTTAAAAAGAAAAGTATTTCCTCAATAAGCTTATATGACAATTTTCAACTCCGTATTTACATGGTTTATGAAGAAGCGTATCCACCAGATAGAGCTTTTTATGAAATATCCTAATGAAGTACAGGAGGAATGGTTTGAGCAGCTGATATCGATGGCCGAAAGCACGGAATGGGGCCGCAGGTATCATTATAAAAGTATTGATAACCTTACCCAGTTTAAAGAGCGGGTGCCTATCCAAACTTACGATACGCTTAAGCCCTACATCGAGCGGATGCTCAAAGGCGAAAAAAACGTACTCTGGCCGTCAGAGATCCGATGGTTTGCCAAATCATCGGGTACCACCAGCGACAGGAGCAAGTTTATCCCCGTAAGTGAGGAGGCGCTGGAAGAATGCCACTTTAAAGGCGGCAAAGACCTGCTTACCATCTATTTTAATAATCAGCCAAATGCCCGCATGTTTACGGGTAAAATCCTCACCCTGGGTGGCAGTCACCAGGTGAGCCCGCTAAGTGCCGATACTTCTTTTGGCGACCTCTCTGCGGTGATCATGAAAAACCTGCCCCTTTGGGCCGAATTTCACCGAACACCCGAACTGGATATAGCCTTACTGGAAAATTTTGAAGAGAAGATTGAAAAGATGGCCATTGCCACTAAAGATGTGAATGTAACCAGCATCAGCGGCGTGCCTACCTGGAACCTGGTATTGTTTAAACGCGTACTGGAGATCACCGGCAAAAAGAACCTGCTGGAGGTTTGGCCCAACCTGGAAATGTATTTTCACGGGGCAGTTAATTTTACGCCCTATCGCGAGCAGTTTAAAAAGCTGATCCCCAGCGATGATATGTATTACCTGGAAAACTACAACGCATCCGAAGGTTTCTTCGGCATCCAGGATACCAAAGAGCCCGGCGATATGTTGCTGATGCTTGACTATGGTATCTTTTACGAGTTTTTACCGTTGGAGAACCTGCATGATGAAAACCCTCAAACGCTTACGCTTGATGAAGTGGAGCTGGATAAAAATTACGCGCTCATCATCAGCACCAATGCGGGCCTCTGGAGGTACATGATTGGCGATACCATTAAATTTTCATCGCTGGCGCCTTTCCGGATCCGGGTTACCGGCAGAACCAAACATTATATTAATGCCTTTGGCGAAGAAGTTATTATTGACAATGCCGAGCAGGCACTGGAAGAAGCGTGCCGTCAAACCGGCGCTATCATTCGCGAATACACAGCTGCCCCGGTATACTTTAACGGCAACGACTGCGGTGCCCACGAATGGATTATTGAGTTTGAAAAGAAACCTGCCGAGTTTGAACGCTTTGTTGACCTGCTGGATGAAACCTTGCGCCGCATCAATTCCGACTATGACGCCAAGCGTTTTAAAGACCTGGCCCTGCGCCGGCCGATAGTACGCCTTGCCCCCGAAGGCACCTTTTTTAACTGGATGAAGGAAAAAGGCAAACTGGGCGGCCAGAACAAAGTACCGCGTTTAGCAAACGACCGCGAGTATGTAGATGCTATTTTGAAGGTGATGGAGCTGGTAGGCTTATAGAGCCACGAGATTAGAATCGGCAGATAAGACCAGCCGGGACCTTACTATAAGTTTATCCCTCCTATAACTTCAAAGTTAGCTGATCTCCCGGACCGGCTTCTTTTTCCTCTTTATGTTTAGGTACAATATCACCAAAGTTGGATAATGAGATGCCCAATAGCCTGATGCGGCTGTCCTCGGGGTTGGTGGCTGCTATGAGTTGTTTGGCCGTTTGGCTGATGGTGTCCAGGTCGTTAAAAGCAGTGGCGAACGATTGGTTGCGGGTGATCTGCCTGAAATCGCTATATTTTACTTTGAGGGTAAGGGTCCGGCCTTTCAGCTCATATTGAACCAGGCGGTTGTGAACGGTTTGGGCTATTTTATCCAGCTCAATTTCCATTTCGGGCAAGGTTGTAAGGTCATATGCAAAGGTGTCCTCGGCACCTAATGATTTGGTTTCGCGATGGGGCTGCACTTCGCGGTTATCTATGCCACGCACTATCTGGTAGTAAAACCGGCCGGGCTTACCAAAGTGCCTGGTCATTTCCTCCTCGCTGAGTTTCTTGAGATCGGCGCCGGTGTGCAGGCCCATTTGCTTCATTTTTTGTGCAGTTACCTTCCCTACACCAAAAAACTTCTCAACCGGCAAAGCCTCCATAAAGGCCTCAATATTTGATGGCCCGATAAACTTCAGGCCATCAGGCTTGTTGATATCCGATGCTATTTTGGCTACAAATTTATTGATAGATACCCCTGCGGATGCCGTGAGGTTCAGCTCGTCTTTAATGGCTTGTTTTATCTGCCTGGCAATGTCAATGGCCGAGCCTATGTTGAGTTTATCGTTGGTTACATCAAGGTAAGCCTCATCTAAAGAAAGCGGTTCTATCAGGTCGGTATATCGGCTGAAGATTTCCCTGATGTGCTGCGATACTTCCTTGTAAGCCGCAAAGCGCGGCCTTACAAACAAGGCATGCGGGCACAGCTGCAAGGCCCTTTTTGATGACATAGCCGAGCGAATGCCAAACTTACGTGCCTCATAACTGGCTGTTGCAACAACACCGCCACGGCCCTGCGGCAAGCCACCAACCACCAAAGGTTTGCCCCGGTATTCCGGAAAATCCCGCTGCTCAACAGACGCGTAGAAGGCATCCATATCAATATGGATAATTTTACGGATGAGCTGTATGGGTTGGTTTGGCATCGGTAATGCAAATATAAGCACCGCGGCTTCCAAAAAGGAATCCGGAATTTCTAATCACCCGGCCTTTACTACAGTATTAGTGATTAAGCTTTTTTGCACCCCGCTTATAGATCCCCTTTACTCCTGTTTTGGCAGGCTCTGCCTCCTGCCTGGCATTTGCCCGAACGTGGATCTTATCATCCTTTCCTTTTGTATCGCCCGTGCTTCTATAGGCCAGGGGAATCCATTCCAGGTTAAGTTTATACCCGCTATTCATAGTCATGCTATTTTAATCGTATCTATCCGAATATCCGCATTTAATCTCAAAAATCAAGATCTTTCGCTTCGGCTAAATAAAGTAACGAGCCAGGATCTCCCCAAAACCGTTCCACCGGAACGCCTGGTACGCCCCGAACGCCCTGGAACGCCTTGGCGTTGATTATCAATACTTTACATTTTGTCAAAACACAGCATGGAACACCATTTATACTGGCTATCAACAACTTATCGTTTTTACAAATTGACACTTTTATACCTAAAACCCTAATAAAATGAAACTTAATCAGGCATATTCCCGCTACCGCCCAGGCCGGGCTTTATGCATACTGCGCCGGGCCTTACGAATGGTAAAAGCATCACTAACAGACGAAAAACCATTGCCGACATCGTGCCATTTTACACAGTCGTAAAATAAAATTAATGGTAAATATTCCGGTTAAGCAATTAAATAAATCCTTAAAGTCAAGCTATATCGAGTTATATTAATTTAAATCAAGATATATTAACATCATACCGCCTGCTAAAAAACGCATCAAAAAAACTTAGTGTAATAATTACACTAAGATGAATAATTTAACCCGAAGAAACCACACCTTTGCAGTGGAAAACAGGACACCAGTATATAACCCCACAGGGCGACAATATCGGGTTAAAATTGGCCCCGTTTTTTGGTTGTATTCATAGATAAGCAATACAATTAATTAACTCACAATTAAAAAATAAAACAATGAAAACCAAAATTTTATCCGTAATCACAATGTTTATTGTTGTGTTAGGATTAACAAAATCAACCTATGCCAACTCATTAACAATTGATGCCTTCACCGTATTAAATGATATCAGCACCATCAATAAAATAGAAGTTCACGGCAATGTGGAGCTATACATCTCTGATGCAACTCAAGACCAGGTAAAAGTTTATAATAAATACTACGCCGAACGCGCCTTGGTTCAAACCAAAAATGGCGTACTAAGCATTGCCTCATACACCAACGAAAAGCTGGTAGTTTGGGTAAGCGCTGCCAACCTGCGTTCCGTTTCGGTATTTGATAACTCCTCCGTAAAATCATTCGGTAAACTATCAAAAATTGAATTTAACGTCGATTTGCACAATAATGCCGTAGCCAGCTTAAACTTAGATGCTTTTAGTACTACCGTAACCGTAAAAGATCATGCAATAGCCGAATTAAAAGGCGCTACCGAAGAATTAAACCTTAACAGGGCAATCCAGTCGAACGTTATAAGCAACAGCTTTGCGGTAAGCCACTTAGTTGAAAACAAAGCCATTTTTACTGCCGGTATGAGCAGCAATACAATTGGCATGTAAGTACCAGACTTTTGCAAAAGTCCATCATATATTACAGGAGCTATCTGCTAAGCAGGTGGCTTTTTTGTTTTGGGGGAATTTGTTTCGGTCCTCTCCTACCGTCGAGGTGCGAAGCAATCCCTACTCCCGAAAAGGACAGTTAATCAAAGACAAAATTAGGACTGAAGTATTGCTTTACAAAAACCGTATCCCTGATAGATGGATCCGACACGCCTTGTAATATCACTTTACCTTCAAGCAGCCATCGTGCCTGGTCTGCCCGCTTTTCCGGCGTAGTGTTTACCCCTTTTACATAACCGTCTGCCGGTTTAAAAAGGACCAGGTTACAAGCCGGGCACGACTGGTTGAAAAGTACCCGGCCGGCCAACAGGTCTGCCTTGGTCAGCTCAAAGCTGTTTCCCTGCATAGGAGTTTTTATATAGATAGAAGTTGAGAAACCGGGAGATTGCTCTTTAAACCAGAATAAACGATAAGGGCCTGGCTTAAAACTGTTGTCGGCATTTAAGTCCGCTTGTTCCGTAAACAGATATTCGCAACCGGCACCGGATTTGCAGGAGGTTAAATTTTTATCATCAATTTTTAGCTCGTTTCGCACATCGCTTTTTTTAGTGCAGGATAAAAACAGTGTCATCCCGGTGAGCAGGCCGAATAACAGCAGATGGTATTTGTTTTTCATTGTTGTGTGATATTTATACTTGTTACGACGGCATAAACAGATGTGATACAGCATCCTATGTTACCTTTTTGTTAACAACTATGATGCAAGCGTAATTCATAAAAGGTGGCCATCGGCACTTACCCAACCCTGATAGCTGGCGCGATAATCACCGCTCATTGTTGCCTGGTTTTTACCCCTGGTGCACATGCCGCTTACCTTTGCCCGCTATGACACATAAACATGTTATATTTTGATAAAATTTTATGCTATTGTACTTATCTTTCATGAATGTTAGCCACTAAAGATGCATCAATAGCAAGTTTGATAAAATATTTTAGCAACTACTTTCCGCTTAATAGTAAGGAATGTGATGAATTGATGTCGCGCTTCACCGAACGTAAGGTTAAACGTCGTCAATTCATTTTGCAGCAGGGCGATGTGTGCAGTCACTTTACATTCGTTGTTTCCGGCTGCCTGAAAATGTATGCTGCAGACAAAAACGGTAAAGAGCATAATATTGAGTTTTCGGCAGAAAATGACTGGATTATTGATTTGAGTAGCTTCTATTCTGAAAAGCCAAGTCAGCTGTACATAGAAGCTATCGAACCAACTATTGTGTTGCAGATTAAGCATGATGATCTTTTAAATTTGTATATCAACCATCACAAATTCGACCGCAATTTTCGGATCATTATAGAAAAAAAATACATTGAGTTGCAAAACAGGGTACTTCAAAACATAAGCTCGACAGCTGAAGAACGGTACGGGTTTTTCCTAAAGCAGTATCCCAACCTCAGTAACCGTCTGCCCAATACACAAATAGCCTCTTACCTGGGCATTACTCCTGAATTTCTAAGCACAATCCGCAAAAGCCTTGCCCATAAAGGCTAACCCTTAAACTATCTTAAGGGTATTTCTTAAAGTTGTTTATTGGTTGGCCAGGCCCGGAATGGTCACCTTTGTCCTGATTTAACAGATAGTTCAATTAAAACATATAACCAACATGGTAACCGAAAATAATAAAGCCATTATGCACCGTTTTGTGGAGTTCATCAATACCGCCAATGAAGCATTGGCAGATGAACTGATTTCCCCGGATACCGTATTTTACGTACCGGGACGCCCCAACCCCATGCGCGGCTCCGCAGGCTACTTAGAGATTATACATATGATGCGCTCAGGCTTCCCGGATATCCAATGGACACTGGACGACATGATAGCCGAAAACGACCAGGTGGCGGCTCGTTATACAATGCGCGGAACACATCGGGGCACTTTTTTTGGTGTACCAGCCACCGGGAAATTAATTGAAGTAGGAGCTATCAATTTTTACCGTTTTTCGGGCAGCCAGATAATTGAAGAATTTGGTCAGCCGGATCTTCTTGACTTATTGCAGCAAATTGGCGCAGTACCGGCGACCTGATTGAAAGAGGCTGATTTATTGAGACCATATTTTAAACAACACCCTGGTAGTAGCATATGAAAGCAGCAGTATTATTAAGTGCGGGCGGTCCCGAAAATTTTGTTATCCGGGAAAGGCCATTGCCCAATCCGGGAGACGGCGAGGTATTGGTTAAAATAAAAGCGTTCGGGTTGAACAGGTCAGAACTGATGACCCGCAAGGGCCTGTCACCGGGAGTGATCTTTCCGAGGGTACTTGGTATTGAATGCGTGGGCGAAGTTGAAACCGATCCCGGCAGAGAATTGAAGACAGGGCAAAAGGTAGCCGCCTTTATGGGAGGCATGGGCCGGGATTTTGACGGCAGCTATGCGGAGTATGCGGTACTGCCCAGGTCTATTCTTTATCCTTTTGAGAGTCGGTTATCGTGGGAACAGCTTGGAGCTATACCCGAAATGTTTCAAACAGTGTATGGTTCGCTCCATCTTGCGCTGAAGATCCAAAAAGATGAAACCCTGCTCATCAGGGGCGGCACTTCTTCTATCGGAATGCTGGCCACACAGCTTGCTAAAATAAGCGGGCTCAGGGTTATTGCTACTACCAGGAATCATCAAAAGGAACAACTCCTGTTGCAGAACGGCGCCGATCATGTCCTGATCGACGATGGAAGTTTAGCTGTTAAGCTAAAACAGCTCTTTCCAACAGGTGTAAATAAAGTGCTGGAACTGGTTGGTACTTCCACATTGAAAGATTCACTTGCGTGCGCTGCGCAGGGAGGCACCGTTTGCATGACCGGTATGTTATCCGAACAGTGGTCTATTGCCGATTTCGCGCCGATGGAATATATTCCCGCTACCGTCAATCTCACCGTTTATGATAGCGGTCAAATTAGGGTCGGCAGACAACATTTTCAACAATTTATCCGGGATATTGAGACCGGGCTCATAAAACTGAGCATCGGCCGTACGTTTACACTTGATGAAATTATTGCAGCACACATGCTGATGGAAAGTAATACCGCAGGTGGAAAAATAGTTGTACTGCCGTGATGAATTAAATTGAGGTTCAAAAAATATAGCAGAAGAGCCGATAACCAGCGCCGGAGAGTTCGAGTCTCTCTTCGGGCACTGAAGCCTTTTTACTTTAATGTAGAAAGGCTTTTGTTTTTCCTTATAAAAACCTCCGTCCACCCAACAGCACCTATTAAAACAATTATCTGTAGTGCTAAACCTATATGCTCAGTTCTGGCAAGGTCGGCTTTAGAAGCAACTTCTACATAACCTACTTTCCAAACTGAGTTTGCGTTGCCACTTATGCCAATAAGTAATTGACCTATGTTTAGTGCGACATGTATCCCTATTGGCATAGAGATACCACGAGACCATATTGCTGACAAACCAAATACAAAGGCCCAAACAAACGGCCCAGTAAATGATGTGTATACACTCCAACCATTTAATACATGGTAACCAGCAAAAGCAAGCGCTGTGGCAAGTTGAGTTGCACGTAAACCAAATAGCTTATTCAGTTTTAAAAAAGGATAAGCCCTAAAGCCAACTTCTTCCATTAACGCTAACGGAAGAAGTGTAAGGCAACCGAGGAATGTTGCGTTGCTAGTTCCTTTGCCATTTATTTGAATATGAAGGCTGGTAAAACTAATTAAGGCAAACACCATCAACGTAAATATTAGCGCACCGATAAAAAGCCCTTTAATAAACCTTAAAAAAGTGCCGGCCTCCCAAATAAGTCCGATACTTTTAAATGATATTTTTTCGAATTTTATAAATATCCAGGTCGCGATAAAGGCTCCAACGGTTCCGAAAGAGCCATATAATAACCGGGATAATTTAGCGGAAAAAAAAGAAGCTAATAGCCCGCTGGCTGCAAGCAGGATTAGAAATACCGTCCAGAATAAAATACTTTTAACGAGTGCATTTATGTTAGAATGTTTTTCCATGTTAAAATAAATAAAGTATTGCTATTAAATTTACTGTCGTGGCAAATGTATTACCTTAAAAAGTAGAAATTTAACGTCATTTGTGTTTGGCGTAAGAATGTCGTAAACGTAATTTCACTATTACAAAGCATGCATCTGGTAAAAGAAGAAATCGCGCAATTGGTTAAAGGTGGTCGTATATCCAAAGGTTATACTCAACAAGAACTTTCAAAACGGACAGGTATTAGCCTGCGATCTGTACAGCGGATAGAAAATGGAGAGGTATTACCAAGGATGTATACATTAAAAATATTGTCAAAGCATTTGGACTTTTCTCTCGAACAAATACAAAATGGTAAAAATGAATTGAAGGTAGCTGTTTCTCAACGTGCCAATAAGCCCCAAAAAGTTATATTAACATTGGGAAGTGGAATAGTTATCTTGTTATTAACCGGAGCGTTTGTGGCCCAATCACCTAGATTTCCCGAAACACAGTTTGAATCTTTTCTGCTGATGGCTATTGTATTAGGGTGCTATGCCCTTATCCTTTTCAGGATATGGAAGTAAATAGATCTGAAAAGTAACATTATTTACTTCCTTTTCAAAGCTACGATCTTCCTGCAGTCATCTATAAAAGAGTTCGACATCTGTACCTTTGGGGTCACGTTGGTGTTGTCACAATTGCCATTAACCCTATTTTCTTAGCACGTTATATGTGCGGCTATGTGCTATACTGTTTTCCATACAACTTTAAGTTTTAACATTACACTACTTGTTGCTTTTGATAGAAAACCACCCCTCTGTTCCCCAGAGGCTGTCTAAAAATAAAAAAACAGACCGTCACACGGGTAACCACCAGGATAATCCTGGAAAAAATGGGGATGACGTTGGTTTAAACCAAGCAATCGGCTTTGCATGCTGGCAACGACTCACCCCGGCTACGCTTCGCTGGCCGACCCTCTCTTCAACTTCGTTGGAAAGAGGGTTTAAAACATTTTTATTAATTTTTCAAATCCCCTCTATGCGCGAAGCGGAGAGAGGGGTGACAAGCGCAGCGATGTCGGGGTGAGTCGGCTCGCCGCTATGCTGAAACATCATTTCAGTTTCACGAAATTTTACAATTCATATTATAGGTTATTTAAAACATATACTGATAATCAATAACTTATAAACGCGTCATTATAAGGCACGAAGCAATCCCCAACTATATGCAGATCGGATTTACAAAGCTACTCTGTAAGGTGGGGATTGCTTCGTACCGCAATGACGCGTGGATATATGCTTCATTAGAAGTCTAAAAACATTTAATAAATCATTTTTATACAGCCTCTCAGTAATTAATATTGTTGATAAACAGGTAAAACTGGCATTAGCTTTGTATTCTTTCATCATACCTTAAAAACACATTTATCATGGCAACTACAAAAACAAGGGCACCCGAACAAACAACCGATGTACATGATTCTGCATTAAATGAATTATTTTTGGATGAGTTAAAAGACATTTATTGGGCCGAAAAACACCTGACCAAAGCCTTGCCAAAAATGGCAAAAGCGGCAACCTCAGATAAGCTACGTGCTGCAATAGAAAACCACCTGAGTGAAACGGAACGCCAGGTTACCCGCCTGGAAGATGCCTTTGCATCGCTGGGCGAAAAAGCAGTTGGCGTAAAATGCGAAGCTATGGCCGGTTTACTGAAGGAGAGCGAAGAAATTATTGCCGAAACTGAAAAACACAGCAGTACCCGTGATGCCGGCCTCATCTCTGCCGCTCAAAAAATTGAGCATTACGAAATTGCCACATACGGAACGTTAAAAACACTGGCCAGCGTACTGGGTTACAACGAAGCTGCGGAACTGCTGGATTCAACCCTGCAGGAAGAAAAAAACTGTGATAGCCTGCTTACCCAAATTGCCCGGGCCGGTATAAACCAGCGATCAAAAACAGAGAAAGCCTAAGGCTTTGCTTAGAGGCTGTCTAAAAATGATTTATTAAATATTTTTAGACTTCTAATGAAGCACATACCCACCGTCATTGCGAGGTACGAAGCAATCCCCGCCTTACAGGTAGTTTTGCAAATCCGACATGTATTTTGGGGATTGTTTCGTTTCTTATAACGACGTTCTTGCAAGTTGTTGATTTTCAGTGCTATTTTTTAATATAATCTATGTCATTGCGAGGCACGAAGCAATCGCATACTGTACAGAGCGGATTTGCACAGTTCGCGATTGCCGCGCTGCGCTCGTATGACATTGTTGTTGTTGTGTCCTAAACCCAAAGCGTCATCCCCGTTTTTTCCGGGCTCTTCTTTTGATGCACGGTTCCTTTGCGTAAATTTTAAAGGTGCAACAGAACTTAAAAGCCTTTACCCTTCCAATACCCCTAACTTTTCCATTTTTGCGTGGCAAAGCTCCGTTAATGCCAACTTTACCATTGGCTGAACGCTAATAAGGTTGTTTTTTATGATGGCATTCATATACATATCGGCGCTATCAATATTATCAACTGCGGTAAAATAACGGCACATACAGGCGTAATAGTTTGCAGCCTCGGTAATGTGGAATACTTTGCGGTCGCGGTATAAATAATTAAGATCTATTGTACCATCAAATACCTCCAGGACACCCTCGGGCGTGCCTGCATCAATGAGCAAATTTGCATAACACACCTTGGCGGGTAAATAATCAGGAAACCTAAAATACATTTGTATAGCTACCTTATCGCTTTCTTTATACTGGTTATTGTAACTAAGCGCCGATTGTAACAGTGAGTAAAATGGTGCTGCATCAGCATATTTAACAATTGCCTTCCGTAATCCTTTTATTGCTAATTCAAAGTTATGGTCGCCCAATGCTATATCCAACAAGCGGTAATATTCCTTTTCCTCCTCCGGGGTATCAAATTTTACATATGCTGTTTCGGCCCCGTCATCGCTCAACCGGTAACCTAAACCAATAAAGGGCTCTTCGAGCGACTCCTTTGCCCTGGGTGTCCTCAGCTTATCATCATAAGCTATGCTAATTTTCTCAAAAACCTGCAGTACAGCTTCCAATACAACCGACTCAACATCTTCTTCATCCACATCATCTTCTTCATCCTCGTCATCTTCCCAGTCGTCATCTATATCATCAAAATCTTCATCCAGATCTGCTATTTTAAAATTACCTGCACCTGCAGTTTTGGTAAGCGTGCTGATAACGGCTTGTATTTTATGCGGGCTATCATTGGGACCCGGTACGTAATTGGGTATACCATCTATACCAAAATCCAATTCTATAAATTCCACATCGTCGGTATCCTCTTCCAAAATAAAGCGGGCAATTTCAAAATCCTTATGGGGTTTAAATCCATATTCTTCGGCAAAAGCAATACCGCCATAAATAATATTGTGCGCAAGTGAATATTCACACGCTTCCCAATCAGGCATCTTGCGTTTTAGCAGTTCATAATCAGCCGGAAGAAGATTAAATTCGTAAAATGTATCTTTAAGGCCAAGGCAAAACATATCCACTAAATATAATCCTGCCGTTATATTGCCGTTTTTATGTTTACGTGCAACAACAATATTGCAGATTCCTGCACTTTCCCAATCTTCATTTATAATGCATTCTACAATTGGCAACAAGCGTGCATTGTTCCTTATATAATTTTCTGCACTTTGCTGCACAGGTTTTAATGCAATAACCTTCCCTTTTTTCTTTTTAGCCATCGTAATTCAATCTGTAATACTCAAAACTAAAATAAACGGTGTTATTCTTCCTTAGTTGATAATAATTTTTTTAAGCTATTACCTTGTGCGGTTATTGCTTTCGGCGGAGCCCTATACGTAGCAGGCGAGCGGATGACTTGTATCCTTTAATCTGCAGAATTACAGTACCTACGCCAATAAAAAAGGTCGCCWTTTGGCGACCTTTTTTATTAACATTGAATGGATTATTTTAGCTCTATTTGGCGGCTTTGGGTTTTAGCTTCTTCTTTTTTAGCCACGTCAATTTTAAGCACACCATCTTCATAGGTTGCATCTATCCGGTTGTAATCGGCCAGTTCGGGCAAAGTAAATGAGCGCACGAAAGAGCTATAGCTGAACTCGCGTTTATTATATACGCGCCCGCTATTGGTATTTTCGGTTTGCTGCTCAACCGAAATGTGCAACATATTACGATCAACATTGATTTTAAAATCCTGCTTTTTCAAGCCTGGCGCACCCAGTTCGATATGATAACTTTCATCAGATTCGCTGATGTTTACAGCCGGAACCCGGGCTATCATACGATCATTAAAAAAGGTGTCGTTAAAAATGGATTCAAAAACGTCACTAATGCCTGGCATTGCGGCGTTACCTGGTTGGTTTCTGTTAAATTTAACCAGTGTCATTGCCTTTTCTCCTTAAATTGATTTAAAATAAATAAACATTAAACCTGGATAACTATCCACTTAATTGTATCAAGTAGAATGCCAAACAGGGCTAAAACTGCCGGGGTTTGTACCCAATGGAAAAAACGACAGCATCCGGGGTGAAAGAAATTCAGCCGGTATGTCAATTTTTCATTTTCTGCTGTTTTGTTTGCGACTGGGATCTTAAAAAATGTCGCTGTCAATAAATAATTTCACTATCGGCAATAATATCATCCGGTGTACCATGCACCAACATGGCTGGATAATTGATGATAGTTTAATGCTACTTATTTTATAAACCCATCGGCAGTAGCCTTAAATCCTTTAGATATTACTTCTGCTTCATTGTAGTCTCTTATTTGTTACTTTTACCAGGCAGGTTAATATCACGGCTATCAATAAAACCTTTATTATTATTAAATGAAACAAAACGTATCTTTAGTACTATCGGGTGGCGGCGCCAGGGGCATAGCTCACATTGGTGTAATTGAAGAATTAGTGAGGCAGGGGTTTAACATTACCTCGGTTGCCGGTACATCAATGGGGGCTGTTGTTGGCGGTGTGTATGCCTTAGGGCAAATGGATGCCTTTAAAAACTGGCTTTTTACCCTTGATAAGCTAAAAGTATTTGGCCTTATTGATTTTAGCTTCAGCGCACAGGGCATGGTTAAGGGCGATAAGCTATTTAATACCATTAAAGCGTTCATCAATGACGCCAATATTGAAGACCTTACCATACCATATGCAGCTGTGGCGGCCGATATTATTAATAAAAAAGAAGTGGTTTTTACCGAAGGGAGCATATACGATGCTATCAGGGCGTCTATTGCCATACCAACGGTATTTACCCCTGTAAAGCATGCCGATGGTTTACTTGTTGATGGCGGCATTATTAATAACCTGCCTATTGAGCATGTTAAAAGAAGTGCCGGCGATATACTGGTGGCCGTTAATGTAAATGCGATGATACCTGTTGACAAACCGGTGGTATCCCAAAATGCGATGGAAGTAAAACATTCCATTTACCGGCAAAAGATCAGGGATTTTTACAGCTATCTTTACACCGTGAAGCCATCTGACCACACCGAAAAGCTGGGGTATTTTAACGTGATCAATAAAACCTTAAATTTAATGACCTACCATACCACCCGGCTTGCTCTTGAAAAATATTCGCCAAATATCCTGATCAATATATCGCATGAATATTGCAGCACCTATGATTTTTATAAAGCCGAAGAAATGGTAGAAACCGGCAGATATGCCGCTTTAAAATGTATTAAAGCCTACAAAAACAGCCTCGATAAAATATGATAATGGAGAATTGCTACAGGAAATCGCTTTTTAAATTAAAAAAACGGGAGGCGCCTACGGAGCCAGGCTTTGGGGCTTTCTTGCGCTATAAACACGTGACTCCCACGGAGTCAATGATATACCAACCATTTCCAACTCCAGCGGAGTTATGTGTTTATAGTGAAAAAATATTTTATTCTTTGGCTCCGTAGGTGCCTCCTTTTTAAAGGCAATTTCCCTCGGGATTGCTATGCACAATGCTTACAATTATATATATTTAGGTTAATAAACCGATAAAAGCTATTATGTCATTCCAGGGATATTTAAATACTATTAAAACAAAAACCGGCAATGGTCCCGCTGATTTCAGGATCCTTGCCGAAGAAAAAGGCTTCACTCAAAATGGTATACTAAAGGCCGATGTAAAAGCAGGCGATATTGTAAAATGGCTTAAAGAAGATTTTGAACTGGGCCACGGCCATGCCATGGCCATTTACGAATTGTTGAAAGGTATGAAGAACGAGCACAGCGATTAATGATAGCAGGGATGCGGATTTGCATCTTATTCCTGGCAACTATTCATCCATATTCCGGCCTGGTTTTCGGCTTTATGCCTTCTGCATTTAGCTTATCTCAGCTTTTGCTTCATATCAAAATGCTCTACGGTTTTAATGCCCGTTGGCCACTCGTTAAAGGCGGCATACAAAACACACTTATTCTCCTGGTCAAGCCCGGGTATGGTTTTGTCAATCACCTTTCTTATCACTTCGTTTTCTTTTTTAATGGCCGTAGTATCCTTTAGTTTGATATTGGTAAGATAATATATCATCGGGAAATCGCCCTCGGGGGTGGGCTGGTTAAATATCCTTATTATTTCCAGATGTGTGGGCGCATCCTTTATAGCTAATGGGATGCGGTACCTGCCCGATACTTCGTTTAAAACTGTGTTGTAAAACCCGCTTATTTCGGTTTCCGCATCATATTTCCATATAGTGCATGGCCGGGTACAGTCAATGGCCGATGCAGCGGTGTTAAGCGCATTAACCAGGTAACCTTTGGCATAACTTGCTTTGGCAGCCTCATAAAGCTGTGGCGTGTTTAGGCCATTTTTGGCATAAGCGCTTTCATCAAGCTGGTTAAGTTTCCAGCCATAATCGTACTTGCAATAAATTGCCGTTATCATGTATTGATTGGGGATATTCTTAGGCACAAAACAGGCAATGTACATTTCTTTAACACCACCGGGGCAGTACAATTTATAATTGGCGTTACCCTTTAAATTAGCGTTAATGGTATCGCCATGAATGTAATGGTTTACTATATAGTACTCATCAAGCAGGGTGTAAGTACCCTCTTTAAAGCGGTTACTCGCCAGTTCCACCTGCCGTTTTCTGCCAGTGCCGGCAATAAAATCCTGCGACATGATAAACTCCAGCTGTGCTTCATCGTTTGTTTTAAGTGCATTAAATAACTTATTATTCAAATCATGGAAACGGCTTTGATCTCCTGAGCTTATCTTATCATTTTTATAGATCCCCGGAGCGGGTGGCGCGCAGCTTTGTAAAACAAAAACAGTTAATAAAAAAAAGAAGATCCGGTTTAGGGAATTAATATATTTCATTATAAATTGTAAAAGGTTGTTGCTACGATAATACATATTTAATAGCTATTGAGCAAAATTTAGTGTAGCATTTTCATTACCATGTGCGTAACTCTATTAACAAACCTGAGTATCAATGAAAAAATTATTATTGATAGGCATACTCGCCCTTTTATTTAGCTGTAAAAAAGATAACACTGCCAACAACTTAAACCTCACCGGCAACTGGGAGTACCGCGGCACAACGTGTTATTGTGCCCCACCAACTGATAGCAGTGCATATAAACCAGGTAACGGCACCGTTTACAACTTTTCGGCCACCAATTACAAATATTATCTTAAACACGCGCTACGGAAAAGCGGGACATACAAACTGTTTAAAGAAAAGGTAAACGGGACCGAGCTAAACCGCATCATTTTTGATAGTGATTATAGCAGCGAGGCAAAATATATAGGATTTATCGGAAACAAGTTTAGCCTGGGCGGTGCTATTGGGAGCGCCGCCGATGCACCGGTGGATTATTATGAAAAACAATAATACTTATTTAGCCGCCTGATCCATTTTTTACAGGTATATAATTCCTTCCATAACGATAACAGAAGATCCGCTTACCCAAATACCATCCTCCGAAACTTTAACATGAATTGATGAAGGGTGCTTAACCGCCCTACCCTGCAAAATCCGGTAATCCTGCTCCTGCTTAATATACCCTAACTTTTCCAGGTAACCGGCCAAAGGTCCGGCTGCTGTACCTGTTGCCGGATCCTCATCAATCCCGATACCGGGGTTAAAAAACCTTGTTTCGGCAACATATCCGGCATCCGGGTTATTGGTGGTAAACAGGTAGTAACCTTCAAAACCATATTTTTCAGAAGCCTGCTTTAAAAGCGCTTTATTGGGTACCGCGTTTTGTAATGTCTCCAGATCTTTTACCGGCACCATTAAATGCGCAACTTCTGTTTCAACTACGTTAATTTCCCAGCCGTTTAAATTTAAATCTTCGGATTTTAGCCCCACGGCTTTAGCAACCACATCAGCAGGTACTGTTCTGATTACTTTAGCCGGTTGTTGTTTCATCGCAACGTACGGGAGACCAGCATCTTCGGTCACCCGGAGCGGGATCCTTGTATCCTTTATAATTACCGATGGCGGCCCGTCCTGGTGTTTAAAAATATCCCAGCCCTTTATTAAAGCCAGGCATACCGCGCCTAACAGGTTATGCCCGGCGCCAATTACTTCAAATTCTGCAGGGGTGAAAGAGCGTACCTTTAATGCATTTTCTGTTGTTGAATAGCTTACAAAAGAAGTTTCGGAATAGCCAAATTCTCTTGAAATAGCATGGTACTCGCTTAGTTCAAGTTCGTCGTCGCTATAAACTATCGATAGTTGATTGCCTTTATATCTCTGATCTGTAAATACATCGAGCACGTAATAATTAAGTTTTTTCATTTTTATTTAATTAACCTGATGCCAAAATTAAAACGGGATAGTTTATTTTTGTTATGAGTTAACTAAAGGTAACCGGTTACCTTTAGTTAACTATCAATTATTATGGCCACTATCAACTTAAACGGAACTATCCAGGAAGCAAGCTGCGACCAGGAGTTAGCTGCCATTAAAGACAGCCTCGAAATATTGGGCGGGAAATGGAAACTAAGGATCATGCGCCACCTGAATAACCGCTCGGCCGAGAAAAATACATTTAAAAAGCTACAACGCGAAGTTGAAGGGATTTCGGCCAAAATGCTATCTAAAGAATTGCAGGACCTGGAATTGAACCTGCTTATTTCCCGAACGGTAATGGATACACGGCCTATCACCGTAAATTATTCCATTACCGATTATGGCCTGAGTGTTTTACCCGTTACAGAAACATTAGTACAATGGGGATTAAACCATAGGCAAAAGATCAAAGCCTGATGTTAGTATTAATACATTTTTTAATATATTAACCCAACCATGTCAAAAGAAGAAGTATCCGATCTGCTCAGATTCCTTTATGAATTTTCGCCGGAGGTAAGGGGAAAGGTATTGTGGCTGCGCGAATTTGTGTGGGATTTATACCCGCAAGCCAATGAGCTTATTTACGATAATTATAATGCTTTGGCTTTCGGCTGGTCGCCTACAGAAAAGCTGGGGCATACTTTTTGTTCCATAGCGGTATATCGCATCAACGAAGGCGTACACTTTGGCTTTTACTGGGGATCAGAACTTGCCGATCCGCAAAAGCTTCTGTTAGGCAACGGTAGCCAATACAGGTATATATTTGTAAAAAGTTTAGACGACTTTCCGCGCGATTATATCACCGCCCTGGTTGAGCAAGCCTGGGAAAACTCACTGGCAAAAATCAAAAACCCTAAAGACATTGTTGAGGGAAAAACCATTACCAAAATGACATCGCCGAAAAAAAGAGAAAAGAAGGCGAAGAAGTAAACCACAACATGCTACTTTTCCACCAGGGCCAGCCAATCCAGTATCACTTTCCTGATCCGGGCTTCCTTGCTTTTCAAATCATCCATATCCTTTATATACACCAACCTCCGGCCATCGGCGTAATCGCCCTCTAATAATCCGCTTTTATCATTAACCTTTGCCCCTCCCGGGAAAACCAGCAGGATGCGTTTATGCAGGTTCATCACAATAATGTATCTTTTATATTCCTTTGGATTGAAGGGTTTCATCTCACCGGTATACAAAAAACTTGGCGCATTCCATTTTATTTCCTCGCCAATTTCCGGGTGGGTGCTCAAAACAATCTGCCGGATCGTTTTCACAATTTCGGCAACCGGCGCCTCCAGTTTTTGGATGTATTCTGTTACCTGTTCAGTGTTTGATTTGGGTGGTAATTTTGCCATGATTGTTTGCAGGTTTATCGGAAATCAAGTTAAGATTTTTTTCGCGGAAAGACCCTACAACAGAAAGCGGCTATCATTATCAGGAGGTAGCTATTACCCGAATTCAATGGCGTCCTGTCGCGAAACTCCCTGATATTTAAGGCAAACGCCAGGTTCTCTCTCTTCATTTTTTATTCATATTTGGAAATCAAAAAACATATATCTTAGTCTAATATTTCGGGCCTCAACTGAGGCAAAATACACATGCATTTTCGTAACATTATTAGGGTTTGCATGTCTTTATATAAACATAATAACAATGGCTATTAATCTTCAAAAAGGACAAAAAATAGATATCGGATTGTCAAAAATGACAGTTGGTTTGGGCTGGAACCCCAACGAAGGCACAGGTTACGATTTCGACCTGGATGTATCGGCAATTATGATAGATGCCAACCGTTTTGTACCCCAGGATGAGTTCTTCGTTTTTTATAATAATGTCGACTCTCCCGATACCGCGGTTCACCATACCGGCGATGATCCATCGGGCGGTAACAGCGATGGTGGCGATGATGAATCCATGAATATCGACCTGACTAAGGTAGATGCCAAGATCCAGGAAATATTATTTGTGGTAACCATCCACGAGGCGCAGGCCCGCAGGCAAAACTTTGGCCAGGTGCGCGATTCTTACATCCGTATTATTGATGAACAAACCGGCAGCGAAGTTTGCAAATACGAGTTAGGCGAGGATTTCTCAATCGAAACAGCTATCGAATTTGGCAGGCTGTATCGCCGCAGCGGGGCCTGGAAATTTGAAGCATCGGGCGTGGGCTATAAAGAAGACCTGGCCTTCTTTTTAAGTAAATATTTTAAAGGACAGATTATTAAATAAGCAATACAATGGCAATAAATCTGGTAAAAGGTCAAACTATTGATCTTCGTAAAAATGATAAAGGCGAAAGCTTCGATCTGTCTTCGGTAACCATTGGTTTAGGTTGGGATGTAAGGCAAAACCACAATGGCGGCGGCTTTTTAGGCAAACTATTTGGCGGTGGCGGCGAGGAGGTGGAATATGACCTTGATGCTATAGCTTTCCTGTTAGATAAGAATGGAAAGGTAGCTGATAGGGGCCGCACCTGGCAAAAACCCAATGGCAATAAAGTAAGCTTATATGAAGGCGATGTGGTCTACTTCAATTCCATGAGGCATCCATCAAACCATATCTGGCTTACCGGCGATAACCGTACCGGCGCCGGCGATGGCGACGATGAGCAGATCATTGTAAAACTTGATTCACTTGACCCAAAGTTCGACCGTATCCTGTTCATTGTAGCCATATACCAGGGTCAAAGGAACAGCCAGCACTTTGGCATGGTTGATAATGCGTTTATCCGCGCGGTAGATAATAGCGGCAAAGAGATAGCTAAATTTAGCCTATCCGGCGACGCTACCTATAACGGCATGTGTTCAATGAAATTTGCCGAGGTTTACCGCAAAGATGGCACCTGGAAATTCCGCGCAATTGGCGAACCGTTTGCTACCGATAATTTTTTAGAGCTGTTGAAACAGTACTAAGTATGGAGTCGTTAGTCGAAAGTTTTAAAAGGAAATGCTAAATTGCGGCTTTCGATTTAAGACTTTCGACTAACGACTAACCTATGCCCTACCAACATTACTCCTTCGATCTCTGGCTTACACTCATCAAATCTAATCCCTATTTCAAGATCGAGCGGACCAAGATCTTTCACCGGGATTTTAACCCGACGGGTAAAAGTATCGATGAGGTTGCAAAAGCTTTCAGGCAGGTAGATTTGATGTGCAATGCCGTGAACGAAAATACGGGCAAAAACATTGATGCTGATGAAATGCACCTCATGGTAATCAGCCTTATTAATGATAACCAGTTAAGTCTTGCGGATATCGACGCCGCTAAACTGTACCAGGATATGGAGAAGCTGCTGTTTTACTATATGCCTGTGGTATACTCATCTGTAACAATTCCAACGTTGCAGCATCTAAAACAACAAAGCGGCAGTACCTTTAGTTTATTAAGTAATACCGGCTTTATTAAAGGAGTAACATTGAGAAAAATACTGGCGGAATTAAAGATGAACGAATACTTTGATTTTCAGCTGTATTCTGATGAGGCAGGGATGTCGAAACCAAACCCGGCTTTGTTTGATTTAATGTTGCAGCATATAAAACAGATTAATAAAAATATCAATTTAAACAGCATCATCCACATAGGCGATAACCCTAAGGCTGATATTGAAGGCGCCAACGCGGCAGGCATAAAAAGTTTGCTTATCAACTCAAACAACCAATCCATTTTAAGCTTAATAAGTTAATGAACGCAACCTGGTCATTACATCATATTGATAACGCCACGCAATTTGGGTTTTGCCCGGATAGCTACAGCCGTTTTAAATTTGGCGATGAAGCTGTAGCCCGCGATTTTGGCACCGCTTTGGCAAATGGATTTATACAGCAAAGCCTGAGCATAAAGCCTATATCACAACAAATTGTAGTGATATCAAGTCCGTACTCGTTTATCCCAACAGCTACTTTTGCTATGAAAACCTGGTTTGTGTACAGGCTTAACCGCTGGCTGGCGCAACATGGCTACCCTGTAGTACAGGAAACCAGGGTGCACCGCACTATTACTTACAAAGAGGATTATGGTGAGCTGGATGCCGAGCAAAGGATAAACCTCATCGGTAACGATTCGTTCCATATCGATAAGGATTTTTTGACCAACAAAACGCTGATATTTCTGGACGATATCAAGATCACCGGCAGCCACGAGCGTATGATCATGAAAATGGTTGATGCCAACGGCTTAAGTAATGATATCTATATGCTTTACTTTGCCGAACTGGTAAACAAAAACATTCATCCCAATATCGAAAACTTTTTGAACTATCACCAGGTAAAAACCATTTTCGATCTGGAGCCTATTATCCAAAGCGGTAACTTTTGCATCAATACCAGGATAGTAAAATATATCCTGAATTATAATTCTGATTGTTTCAGCATTTTTATACAAAACCAATCTACGGATTTTGTAAACTTGCTGTATGATATGGCTTTGGGCAATGGCTACCATACTATTGACGCCTACGCCAAAAACCTTAACTTTATTACCGGCAACCTATTTATAAACAACAAAAATTTAATTAAACATGGCAATTAATTTGCAAAAAGGCCAGCGCGAAGCTATAAATGCCCCTAAATTTACCATAGGGCTGGGCTGGGATACCAATACTTCATCAACAGGCAGCGCATTTGATTTAGATGCTTCGGTATTTATTTTGGGCGATAACAAAAGATTGGTGGCCGATGAATATTTTGTATTTTACAATAACCTGGCATCGCCTGATGGGTCAGTTGAACATACCGGCGATAACCTTACCGGCGCCGGCGATGGCGATGATGAGCAAATCAAGGTAGATCTGTCAAAAGCAGATGCTAAAGTATTTGAAATCTGCATTGTGGTAACCATCCACGAGGCCGAGGCACGCAAACAAAACTTTGGCCAGGTTCGCAATTCCTTTATCCGGATTTTTGACGCAGCCACCAATACCGAAATTTTAAAATACGAGCTGGAAGAGGATTTCTCGATAGAAACCGCCGTTGAATTTGGCCGGATCTACAAAAAAGATAACAACTGGAAATTTGAAGCTGTTGGTGTTGGCATGAAAGGCGGCTTACAGGATTACTTAACCAAATACCAATAAAATTATGGCAATCAATCTTCAAAAGGGACAACGCATCAGTCTCGAAAAAAGTAACGGCAGTAAATTACAAAGTGTTTGTATAGGCATCAACTGGGGCGCTATCGAAAAGAAAGGCATGTTCGGTTTTGGTGCAACTAAAGAGGCCGTGGACCTGGATGCCAGCTGTGCATTGTTTGATGAAAGCAAACGCCTGGTAGATGTGATCTATTTCGGCAACTTAAAATCAAAAGACGGTTCGGTAAAACATAGCGGCGATGACCTCACCGGCGATTTAAACGGTAATGATGGTTTGGATAATGAAGTGATCACGGTTGATCTTTCGGGTCTTCCTGCCTCAGTAACTTATGTGGCTTTTATGCTGAACAGTTTCCGCGGGCAGGATTTTGCGTCGATACCATTCGCATCTATCCGCATTTACGAAGGTACACCAACCCGCGTCAGCGAAGTATTTGCTACTTATGACATTGCCAACAGTAAGGATTTTGCAGGCCACGTGGCTATGGTATTGGGCGTATTTTACAAAAAGAACGCTGAATGGAAATTTAACGCCATAGGCGAACCAACACGCGACCGCAAGCTGGAAGAAACCGTTAAAACAGTAACACAGAACTATTTATAGTGAGTGGTGAATAGTGAGTGGTGAGTTTTGCGAAATGTAAATCAAATCACTACTTACACCTCACCGCTGACCACTCACAACTCACCATCAAAAACTTAACAAAATGGAAGGCACACCCAATAACAACCCAATAAATATAACCCCGGTAAACCTGGACATTACTCCTACCCCGGGCACTACCACCCCGGCAAAGCTGCTGGATAAAGAGGGGAATGTAGACCTGAGCAATATTTCGTCTACCGAAGTGCAAAAATACAGCGAGGTGGCTAAAGCACTCGACCCGAAAGATGTTAACTCCATCCTGAATTACGGTACTGATGTGCAGGCTTCGATGGAGAAATACAGCAACAACTTTTTAACCTCGGTACGTACCTATAACTCCGGTGAGGTTGGTCTGCTGATCAACGATCTGCTTACCGAGCTAAACTACATCGACGTTGATGAGCTGAACCAAAACGCGTTCACCTCCTTTATATCGCATATCCCTTTTGTTAAAAAACTAGTATTTGATACCAAAAAGCTTTTCCAGAAGTACGATACCGTTATCAACAACATCGATAAAATCACCAATAAGATCAAGGCCGGCCGCGTTAATTCATTGAAGGATAACAGCTCGCTGCAAACCATGTTTGATAGCAATGTAACCTACATTCACCAGATGGAGGAACTTATTATATCGGGCCAGTTAAAGTACAACGAGCTGAACGAGCAGCTGGCACAAATGGATGCCAACCCATCGGCCTATAATGATTACGAAATTGCCGATCTGCGCGATTTTGTGAACCGCCTTGATAAACGCCTGGCCGATTTGAAAGTGGTGCGCTTTATCATGATGCAATCACTGGCACAAATCCGTATAGTGCAAAGCAATAATACCACCATTGCCGAAAAAGCACAATCTATCGTATCAACTACCATCCCGGTTTGGAAAAATCAGCTCACTATTGCCGTTGCCCTCAACAGGCAAAAGGAAAACGTAGAGATGCAGAAAAAGATCTCGGATACAACTAACACCATCCTGCAAAAAAATGCCGAGCTGCTTAAACAAAACAGCATTGACGTAGCCCGCGAGAACGAGAAAACGGTTGTATCATTAGATACCTTGAAACGTACCACTGCATCCCTGATAGAAACCCTTACCGAGGTAAAACGCATCCATGATGAAGGTACAGCTAATCGGAAGGTACTTAACACCGAGCTGCAAACGCTGGAAACAGAGTTGAAGAAGCATGTGACTAACGCTTAGGCACCCACATACAAAAACCACGTCACGAGGCACGAAGCAGTGACGTGATTAATATTAATAAGGATTTTAAACCTCATCGCCTGTACCCACAGGCGATTTTGCTTTAAGGCTCCTCTGCCAATTGGCAGAAGGTTTGGGCGAGGCTTCTTTTTTCGTAGTTTTGTACTTAGTACATGGATGAACATCGGTTAAATATTCTAAATCAAAGCAACAGAATGCTCAGTAAGCTGCAATTGCTTTCTGTGTATTTTGGCGACGATATTATTTATAAAATTTACCTGCGCAGCCAGGTGATCCATAAACTGTTTGAGAGCAACCCCGAACTGGATATCAACAAGCTCGACCTGTTTCACCTGCAATTTACCCAAAGTTTGATCGACCTGCTCCGCAAGATCAAGAAGAACAACGAGGGTAATATCAGCCTGCTGTTTGATGAGATCCAGATCAATAAAGAAATGATTGAAAGGCTGAACGACCCTACATATACGCAGGCTAATTTCAACCTGGAAAAGCAAAGGCAGGCCTTAAAAATCAATCTTTCCCTACGCAAGTTGTTCCAGGTACTGTCTGACGATTCAACAGAAAACCCGTTTTCAAAAAATATCAACTCATTTAGCTCCAGGTTTGCTGCCGATTTTTTTTACACCGTCAGTAACGACCTGGTTGAGGAGGTAACAGCTTACGATATTAAGGATGTTTATAAAGACGAGTATGCTACCATACAGCGCAAGCTGATGGGCGTATTGTGTAAATATGATTTTAAAACTGAATTTTATTGCGGTTTAAAATCGGGCAGCCAGGTTATTGAGGTGTACAAGTTTATTGATGCCGACCGGCATTTTTTATATTCCCCATCAGATAGCCTGTTTGTGTTTTTTGATGTGGCCAAAATCGCTAACATCGATATGTCGACCAATCTTTCTAAAAAAGAACAACTGGTTTATGAGCTTAAGAACAAGAATGACAAGCTGGAAGGTAATGCTGCAGCTATGAAGGTATACATGCCACCCGAGATAAAGAATTTGCTTGCCGATAATTATAAAAAGATCTCGGACATTAGTTTTCTTGACGATATTACCAATATTGATGTTCAGGCCAATATTTTAAAAAGTATGCTGAATACCGATTTAATTTAGTTTATTTAACATTAACAAAAATACATTACCTGTTTAAATATGGATTTTTTACACACAATTTTAGGCCCCGACATTAAAGCGGGCTTGCTCGTAATTTTAAACTTAATACTTATTGAGAGCCTGCTCTCGGTTGATAATGCCGCTGTACTGGCCACCATGGTACTTGATCTGCCAAAAGATCAGCGTAAAAAAGCGCTAAGGTATGGTATCATTGGCGCGTATGTATTGCGTGGTGTGTGCCTGTTTTTAGCTGCATGGCTGGTGAAAATATGGTGGTTAAAACCTATTGGCGGCCTGTACCTGCTATACCTCAGCTTTGATTATTTTAAAGGCAAAATACAAGCGGCAAATGCTGGTGGCGAAGAAGAAGAGGTAGATAAAAACAAAAACTGGCTGTATAAATCAACAGTTGGCGTGTTTGGCGTGTTTTGGGCTACGGTTGCTTTGGTTGAGCTTATGGATCTTGCTTTTTCTATCGATAACGTTTTTGCAGCGGTAGCTTTTACCGATCATGTGGCATTAATCTATATCGGTGTATTTATTGGCATCCTGGCCATGCGTTTTGTGGCACAAGCCTTTGTTAAGCTGATGGAAAAATTTACTTTCCTGGAAACCGTTGCTTTTATTGTAATAGGTGTACTTGGCTTAAAATTGTCGTCGTCGTTATACATCCATTTTTACCCGGAAGCACCCTTCTCTAAAATGATGGAGGGCGAAAACGCCGATATCGCGACTTCGGTATTTACCGTTGCCATATTCATTATCCCGGTATTAACCTCATTGTTGTTTAACTATCCCAAACGCCATACCATTGAACCGGAAGTAGCTGAGGCCGCGGAAGATGTTTTAGATAAGCAGTAGGTAGTGAACGGTTTTGAATTGGCAATTTGCACAAGCCGGTTTGCAGCTAAAAGGAACAGGGTTGTAAAATTTTAATTTCGCGCCAGGGCGTAACAAAAATAAGCTAATCATTTTGCGTCTTCGCGTCTTTGCGTGAAAACTCTCTTAACTCAATGACATTTGGGAAAAGGAGAGGTAGGGGTTAAACCCGATGTATAAATTTAAAGCTGCACTATCGACTAATGACAAAATGAAATTTAATAAAATAATAGCCTCCATATTCGGCATAGGTTTTTTAAAGGGTGGCGGCACTTACGCGGCCATAGTTACCTGCGGAGCAATCTGGTTGCTATGGCGGTGTGCAGCGCTTCAAAACCCTTTTTATTTGCTGGCAATCACCATCGTTATAACCCTGTGGGGTGTTTATGTAAGCAATAAAGTTGAACCCGACTGGGGCGAAGACAGCTCGCGCGTGGTAATAGATGAAGTTGCCGGTATGCTTATTACAATGCTATTCATCCCGCAAAACCTTTACTTTTTATTGGCGGGACTTGTGCTGTTTCGTTTTTTTGATATTGTAAAACCGTTGGGGATCCGTAAGATGGAAGCCCTCCCAAGTGGCACCGGTGTTATGATGGATGATGTGCTGGCGGGTGTTTATTCCAACATCCTGCTATGGGTTGGATATTTGATTTGGATGAAATTCCTATTGTAGGGCGCAGGATTGCGTCTCCTGCATGCAAGAGGTCATCGGTTTCACTCCGATATTCTCCACGCTTGAGCAGCTTTAAATAATGGTTACTTTACCCCAGGTTTTCTGCCAATTGCTTAATCACCGGTAAGGTTCCGCGCCAATAAAATTCTAAATGATTTTTAATGATTACTGTTGGGAAATTTTCAAGGTTTACTGTTAATACCGTATGATCCTTTTCCGTGTTTAATATGAATTCCAGTTTGGTATAATTTTGGGGCTCGTCAGCAAGCATGGACAGTGAACTGAGGTGCGTGTAACTTAAAACTTTGGTTTCCTGGAACTTCAATACCATGCCTTTAATTTCAAATTGAGTATGATGAAACCCACTGATTAAAATCGGAGAATTGAGTTGCCAGCTTGTTCGAACCTGTATGGCCATTTCAACGTCGCCCATCCATTGTGACATGAGCCCAGGATCTGTTATTGCTGTCCAGACTCTGGCAGTTTCAGCATTTATCCTAATCGTTGTTGAATAGTTGTTGGCCATTGGTATCATATGACTTTAGCCACCACAGCTTCTGCGACTTTCTGCTCACGATTCTTTAACAACCACTGAATGATGGCAAATTTGTTTAGCATCAGTATTTCGATCCGGTCAAGATATTCTTTCTTTTGTTCTTCCTCAGGTATTTCAGCGAACAGATTTTCCGATTTAAAACGCTCGGCATTAAATACCTTCAGCTTTATTCATAACGCAAAGCCTCAACCGGGTCGAGTTTGGCGGCCTTTTTGGCCGGGTAATAGCCCGATATCAGTCCGATAAAAGTACAAAGTACTACGGCAAATACCAGCCACCCCCAGGGTATAGCAAACGTTCCGCTTATTTGAACCGCAATTACGTTACCTGCAGCCATACCAAGTATAATGCCTGCCGCTCCGCCCATGAGGCAGATCACAATGGCTTCAATTAAAAATTGCTTACGGATTACCGCTTGCGTGGCGCCAACAGCTTTACGTACTCCAATTTCGCGGGTACGCTCGGTAACAGACACCAGCATAATGTTCATGAGCCCTATTGCAGCACCTATTAGTGTAATAATACTAATGGTAAACCCACCAATTGTAATACCGGCTATCTGGCTTGAAAGTTCCTGCTGAACAGAATCGCTTCGCGAGATCTCGAAATTAGTTTCATTAGCTACACTAAGGCTACGCACGTTCCTGAATAATGATGTAGCCTCACCAATTGTTGCATCCAGGGCTCCGGGGCCATTTACTTTAATGGTAATAGTATATGATGCGTTTTTATTGGTATCTATCTGTTTGGCCTTTAATATTGGAATGATGCAAAATTTATCTCCCCCAAATGAGCTTGAACCTTTTGAAGCAATTACCCCAACTATTTTATATTTATTACCGCCTATAAAAACATTTTGGTTAACAGGATCGGTATGTTTAAAAAGTTTTTGTTTGATCTCATCGCCTATAAGCACCACGTTTGATCCATGCTCCAGCTCGGAGGTTGAAAAATTACGGCCAAAGGATAGCTTTTTACCGCTGGTGGCCAGGTAGTTTTCGTTCGATCCGGAAATAGAAATATTCTGATTTGTTTTCTCGCTGCCAAATTTGGCTATCGCTATACCGGTAACATCTAAATTAACAGCAACTATTACAGGTAGCTTAAATGTTTTTTTAAAGCGGTCGGCCTGGTCATAAGTAATGGATGGGTATACTTTATTGTGGCCTCCATTTCCAAAATTCAAACCTTCGCCTCGGTTCTGAATAGTGAACGAGTTGGCGCCCAGATCAGCAAAAGCATCATTAGTAAACTGCCTGATGCCCTCAATAGCAGTTAAAATACTTACCAGGGCCATAATGCCAATAGCAATAATTAACGCGGTAAGCGATGTACGCAGCCTGTTACCGGCTATAGACTGTAACGCTATCGAAATATTTTCTCTGAGAGAGGTTTTTACCGGCATGGGCGTAATTATGTAATAAGCAGCTATATGACTAACACCCCCATAGGTTTGTTACAGCTGTTGTTAAAAAGAATCAAGAGCAAGATAGGATTAAGGATGGAAGGAACAAGGATTAAAGGCAGTTTAAAAAGATAAACCCATTTTTATTCTTTACTCATTATCCTTTATCAAATCCCAATTTGATATATTATCGAATGAATGTCCATCAATAGAAAAAGGCAACCTTTTGGGCTGCCTGCATATTTTATAGAATCAAGAAGTATGAGTCAGAACTGGCTTTAAAAGTCTTTGCTCCTTAATCCTTCTATCTTTACTCCAAAAGAACTATACTGCGAACGAGGTTCCGCAGCCACAGGTGCTGGCAGCGTTAGGATTGTTAAAAGTAAATCCACGCGCGTTTAAGCCATCCTGGAAATTGATTTGCATCCCCATCAGGTACATGCCGTGTGCTTTATGCATAAATACTTTTATACCATCTATAATATATTCCTGGTCACCATCCTTTTTTTGGTCGAAACCTAAAACGTAGTTCATGCCCGAGCAGCCACCGCCTTCAACACCAACACGCAGGCCAAAGTCTTCACCTATCTCTTGCTGATCCCTCAATTTAACAAGTTCTTTAACGGCTCCTTCTGTAAAGGATACCGGGGCAATTTCAACAGCAGTACTCATCTTATTTTTATTTAACTATACAAATATAAGGTAAAATGTGGATTTTTACATCCACAGGTATTTTATGACTTCAGCTTAACATTTTAACAAAACATGCTAACACCGCTTTATTTACTTGATATTTTAAAATTTACCATTGCCGGAGCCGGCGTAGTATGGATAGCTTTTTACCTGTTTAAGCCCTACCTGGATAAACAAAGCCAACTACAAATACTGGAGCTTAAACGCAGCGCCGGCAACCAAACATTGCCCCTGCGTTTACAGGCTTATGAGCGGGTGGTTTTATTTATAGAGCGCATTAACCCTGCTAATATGCTTATCCGCCTTAATGTTGGCAGTTTATCAGCAGCCGAACTGCACATCATTGTTGTAAACGAGATCCGTAACGAGTTTCAGCATAACATTACCCAGCAAATTTATGTAAGCAGCCGGGTTTGGGCTGTGCTAAAACGCGTTAAGGAAGATACCCTGAGCCTGGTAAATAATGGCGTAAAAGCCCTGCCCGAAAATTCAACCGGCATGGAGCTGAGTAAAACCGTGCTGATCCATTTGAGCCAGCTGGAAGATGATCCGTACGAAATAGCCGTCAACCTGGTTAGGCAGGATCTGGAAGAATTATTTTAAACGCAATGGCTAAAAAATTCAGCACCACATCGGGTATCGAAATCAAGGAGGTTTATACCGGGCCATCCAATATGGACGAACTGCCGGGCCAGTTTCCCTTTACACGCGGTATCCAAAAGGATATGTACCGGGGCAAAGCCTGGACCATGCGCCAATATGCCGGATTTTCAACAGCCGAAGAATCAAACAAACGTTACCATTACTTATTAAGCCAGGGCACAACTGGTTTATCGGTAGCGTTCGATCTGCCTACACAAATTGGTTACGACAGTGACCATGAACTATCAGAGGGCGAAGTTGGCAAGGTAGGCGTAGCCATAGATTCATTAGAAGATATCGAGATACTGTTTGATGGCATCCAGCTAAAGGATATCACCACCAGCATGACCATCAATGCCACCGCGCCTATATTACTGGCCATGTACATTGCCCTGGCCAAAAAACAAGGCGCCGATCTGCGGCAGATCTCGGGCACGGTACAAAACGATATATTAAAGGAGTACGCCGCGCGCGGTACTTATATATACCCGCCTACCCCATCCATGCGCCTCATTACCGATGTGTTTGAATACTGCAGCCTGGAAGTGCCTAAATGGAACACCATATCTATATCGGGCTACCACATCCGTGAGGCTGGTTCAACCGCGGTTCAGGAGCTGGCTTTTACTTTAGCCAATGGCAAGGCTTATTTAAAAGCAGCGCTGGATAAAGGGTTAGATATAAACGTATTTGCCAAACGCCTGTCTTTCTTTTTCAATTGCCATAATAATTTTTTCGAGGAGATAGCCAAGTTCAGGGCGGCAAGGCGCATGTGGGCACATATTACCAGGGATTTGGGAGCAACCGATGCCGGGGCGCAAAAACTTCGTTTCCATACCCAAACAGGTGGCTCCACCTTAACAGCACAGCAGCCGCTTAATAATATCATACGCGTTAGCAACCAGGCGCTGGCCGCGGTATTAGGCGGCACGCAATCATTGCACACCAACGGCTATGATGAGGCTTTGTCGTTACCTACCGAAGCGGCGGCAAAAATAGCTTTGCGTACCCAACAGATCATCGCCTTTGAAAGCGGGGTAACTGACACGGTAGACCCGCTGGCCGGTTCCTATTTTATAGAAGCCCTTACCAACGAGGTTGAAGCCGCAGCGCAATTATACTTAGATAAAATAGATGCCATGGGTGGCGCAGTTAAGGCTATTGAGCAGGATTACATTCAGCGGGAGATTGCAGCATCGGCTTACCAATACCAGGTTGAAATAGAGAGCGGCGAAAAAATTTTGGTGGGCGTAAACAAATTTACCCAGCAGGAGGATGTTCATGCAAATGTGTTTAGGGTTGATGATTCCATCCGCATAATGCAAATGGAAAAAATTATTAAACTTAAAAACAAAAGAAACAACCAGGCTGTTAAAGACAATTTACAACTATTAAAGGAGGCTGCTTTGGGCACTAAAAATTTAATGCCTTTTATAGTGTCTTCGGTTGAAAATTATGCTACCTTAGGGGAGATCGCTGATACCTTGCGCAGCGTTTTTGGGGAGTACTAATATTACTTACAATGTGGCTTTTGAAACCGTGAGTATACTTTGCCGCATTTAATAAATATCAAATTTTAATTTTATTTGGCACTAATCCGGTGCTTCAGTTTTTAGTGCAACGCAAACGGCTGAAATAGCTCAACAATTGCCAAAATTTTGGCGCATAATTAACAAAGAAAAACGCAGTTTTTTTGGCGTTTTTCTTTGAAAAATCTAAAAGAAAACTATTTAATTAAAAAATTATAAAATTGCACTTTTCAACAAAAAACAATGCGTTATATACAATTTTTATATTTAAAAACAACTTTTGTTGATAACTTGAGAATTGTTAAAAAAGTGAAAATTTAATTTTTTTATACGTTTTTTTTGGCAATATTCGATGTTCCGTAGCAGTCCCAAAAGATGTTGGCTGAGGGATTGGAAATCAAATAATTACTTATATATACATGGAAAAAACTTGTACTAACGTTTGGAATAGCTGTCTTCAGATCATAAAGGACAACATACCGGCACAGAGCTTTAAAACCTGGTTCGAGCCGATAAAAGCCTTGAGAATGGAGGGGAGTGTATTGACCATACAAGTACCAAGTTTGTTTTTTTACGAATGGCTTGAAGAGCACTATGTGGGCTTACTGCGCAAAACAATAAAAAAACAATTAGGGGACGAAGGGCGTTTAGAGTATAATATTGTTGTTGAGCAATCATCATCAAGTAAACCCTATACAACTAATATGCCCTCGAACGGAAACGGCGCCGAGTCAAAGTATCAGTCAATGCCGATACCTATTTCAATCAATAAGGATATTAAAAATCCTTTTGTGATACCCGGCTTAAAAAAATTAAATGTAGATCCGCAACTGAACAGAAACTACACCTTCGAAAACTTTGTTGAGGGTGATTGTAACCGTTTGGCCCGTTCTGCAGGTTACGCTGTAGCCGCAAAACCGGGTGGTACCTCATTTAACCCTTTAATGATTTATGGTGGCGTAGGTTTAGGCAAAACACACCTTGCCCAGGCCATCGGTAACGAGATTAAACGTTCGCTGCCCGATAAACTGGTACTTTATGTATCGTGCGAGAAATTTACTCAACAATTTGTTGACGCACTGAAACATAATAACATTAACGATTTTGTGAACTTTTACCAGGCCATTGATGTACTCATTATGGATGATGTACATAACTTTGCCGGTAAAGAAAAAACGCAGGATTTCTTCTTCCACATTTTTAACCACCTGCATCAAAGCGGCAAACAACTGATCATCACATCAGACAAGGCCCCCAAGGACCTGGCAGGTTTGGAAGAAAGATTGCTATCAAGATTTAAATGGGGACTATCGGCCGATCTGCAGATCCCCGACCTGGAAACCCGTATGGCTATCCTGAAGAACAAGATCTACCAGGACGGCATCGAACTGTCAAACGATGTTATTGAGTATGTAGCCCATAACATTGATAACAATGTACGCGAACTGGAAGGCGCCATGGTTTCATTACTTGCACAATCAACCCTTAACCGCAAGGAGATAGACCTGAACCTGGCCAAACAAATGTTGAAAAACTTTGTGAAGAACTCATCCAAAGAAATTTCAATGGAGTATATCCAAAGCCTGGTTTGCGAGTACTTTGAAGTACCTATTGAAATGGTGAAATCACAAACCCGCAAGCGCGAAATTGTGCAGGCCCGCCAAATATCAATGTACCTGGCCAAAGCGCATACCAAAAGCTCATTAAAGTCAATCGGACATTTCTTTGGCGGTCGCGACCACTCTACCGTGATCTACGCCTGCCAAACTGTGGAGGATCTGATTGATACCGATAAGAAATTCAAAGGCTACGTTGCCGACATTCAGAAAAAGCTAAAAATGTCGTAACCGCGCTAATAATCATATTACTATGGGGCCTTGCATTAATATGCAGGGCCCTTTTTTGTAGGGCATAGTGGAGAATCTGGCTGAGAAAAGGTTGTAAACTAACCAGGACTAAAACTCCCCTGTCGAGCCCACCTACAACATCCCTCTCCAATTATCCCCGTTCCCTCAAAAAACTACTCTTCGCCAAAAGCAAAATGCTGCCTTAGTTTCTCTTCTTCCAGGTCGAGTAGCTCCAATTGTTGTTTAACAATATCGTCATTAACGGTTTCCTTCTTGTTTAGCGTTTGCAACAACTGGCGTTGCTCGCGCATCAGGTGCGCCATAATTTCACGGTAATCTTTATAATAATCTTCGGCGCGTTTGGCGTTGTCGCCCAGTTCCCAATCTTTGAGCAATTCCATATCGGCATTTAACCTGATGTGGAGCGATTTTACCATGTCATTATTTTCTAATTGACTGGCGTAATTATCTGTTAATAACTGTAACGACAGGTGCGATAGTTTTTTACGTACCAACTGCTTTTGCTGTTCAAATGAAATGGTATAATCCGGATCGGGCATGTTTACCCACTTTACCAGCACAGGCAAGGTTAAGCCCTGCAATACCAGCGTAACCATAATAACCGAAAAGGTAATAAACAAAATTAGGTTACGCTGCGGAAACGCGACACCGGATTGCAACACAACAGGCACACTCAGGGCAGCAGCGAGCGATACCACACCGCGCATGCCCGTCCACCCCAATAATAGCGGCGCTTTCCAGCCCGGGCTTGGGTCGGCGGTTGTTATATAACGGCTGATGAACATGGTAAAAATAGTGGCACCATAAGTACTTAGCAGCCGGGTAACAATAAGTACCCCCGTAATAATGAGGCTGTATTCAATTGCAGGTCCTAAGCCATCTGTCCCCAGCGCTTTAATGATCACCGGGAACTCCAGCCCAATCAGCAAAAAAACAAAACCGTTGAGCACAAATGCTACAGTCTCCCAAACGTTAATGCCCTGCAGTCTGCTGCGGTGGGTAAAAATTTCCTGGCGCCTGATTGATAGAAACAAGCCGCCGCTTACTACCGCCAGCACACCCGAAAAATGAAACTCTTCGGCGGCTATATACATGGCGTATGGGGTAATAAAAGTGAGGATAATATCAATATTGGTAGTAGTTGGCAGCCAGCGGTGAATGGCATAAAAAACCAAAGCAACTGCCAGGCCGGTAACTATCCCCATTACAATAACCACAACAAAACTGATAGCGGCCTGGCTAAATACAAAAGTTCCTGTAGTTATCGCGGCCAGTGCAAACCTAAAAATAACCAAACTGGACGCATCGTTCATCAGGCTCTCGCCTTCTACAATGGTGATGAAGCGTTTGGGTACTTTGATGTTTTTCAAAATATTGGTGGCCGATACCGCATCGGGTGGAGAAATGATACCGCCCAGTAGAAAGCCCGCCGCCAATGTAAAGCCAGGTATCACACTATGCGATACAAAGGCAATAACACAGGAAGTTACAATAACAATTAGAAAAGCGAAGCTGGAGATTACCCGGCGCCATTTCCAAAAATCTTTCCATGATGTGTTCCAGGCAGATTCATAGAGCAATGGCGGCAAAAATATCACGAAGATCAATTCGGGATCAATTTCTATACCGCGCAAAGCAGGTACAAAACCCAGTGGCAAGCCTACCAGCACCAGTAGAATGGGGTATGCAATTTTAATTTTTTGTGCCGCCATAACCACAAACAAAATAATGGCCAGCAGGCAGGTGTATTGAATAATAAGATAATGCATAGGCAGATTGCTTGAAATACTAATTTACAATAATTACCCTAATGTAAGGATAAGTTGGTGCGGGGATCGGGGAGTAAAATCTTTATCCTTCGTTTACCGATTCAAAGTGCCGGTTAATCGATACTTAATTTTGAATATGCGCTTTTTGAAACATCTTTAAGCTTGATAGCTGCTTATTACACGTGTTGTTAAACAGCTGCGTGCTTAGCTGCGCCAATCCACCATAATTAATTACGCTTATAAATGTTGGTTGCTTTAAAACCTAAAAAAAATCTTGCACTTATCGCATGTTTTTTACTTTCACTATTTTTTGGTCGCCAGGCACAGGCGCAAAGCCTGGGCGACCCGGTTGTTAAGATCACTTTGGGCTCAGGTACAGCTTCGCGGGCCGGGGCTCTATCTGCCGACTCGGGCACAACCACCTATGTTTACAGCAGCAGTGGCCAGATAGGCGAAAACTACTATACTATTACCAATCAAAGTAGCACTACGGTACATGGCGGCTTTGTTACCAGCTATGATCATGACTATGAAACAACAGGCAATACCAACGGCTATATGATGGTGGTAAACGGCAACGTGCAGGCTGGCACAGTTTATACCCGTAAAGTCACCAGCTTATGCGGTAACACGCAATACCAGTTTGGCGTCTGGATCAAAAACGTTTTGGCATCCGGCGGGATACTGCCCAACATGGTTTTCCATATTTACGCTGCCGATGGGGTAACCGAACTTGGCACCGGCGTATCAACCGGTGATGTACCCACCGGCAATGTTTGGCATAACTATACCGCCAACTTTACCCTGCCTGCGGGTACCGGCGATGTAGTAATTAAACTGGTAAGCAATGCCAGTGGTACGCAGGGCAACGATTTCGCGGTTGATGATATAACCTTTAGCCCTTATGGTTCAACAGTTTCAGCTGTGTTTGCAGAATCAACCAGTGGTACAGAGACTACCTGTGCAGGCTCGGCACAAACTTATACCATAAAGGCCACCAGCACACTGGCCAGCGGCTATGTACAAAAACTACAAATATATACAAATGACAGCTGGACCGACCTGAGCACTGCCGGAACGGCAACAAGCTACACCATCACCGCGCCCACCGCCGCAGGCACTTATAAGTACCGGTTGGTTTCGGCTATAACAGGTAATATTACCTCTGCCAATTGCGTGGTGGCATCAAACAACCTTACCTTAACGGTAACGCCATCGCCAGTGGCCGCATTTACCGTGCCCGACCCTACCTGCCTGGGCACTGCGACCGTATTCACAGATGCATCTGTTACCAACGGATCAATTATAACTTCGTGGTCATGGAACTTTGGCGACGGACAAACCTCCGCTTTACAAAGTCCATCGCATACATATACCAAAACCGGCACTTATGTGGTTACGCTCACGGTAGCCGGCAATACCGGCTGTACACCATCAGTAACAACCAAAACCATCAATATCAGTGCGCTGCCGGTTGCGGCATTCAGTTTTTCAACGCCCGATTGTTTAACAAAAGCGGTTACTATTACAGATCAGTCCTCAACCAATACCGGAACCATCACCAGCTGGCTTTGGAACTATGGCGACGGCACAACTGAAACCAAAACCAACAGCACAGCATTTGAGCATCTGTATAGTATCGCCGGTACTTATAGCATAAAGCTTACCATAACCAATTCCGGCGGCTGTACGGCCACCAGTACCAAAAGCATTACCATAAGCCCGTTACCGGTTGCAGCATTCGCCATGCCCGATGTTTGCCTGGCAGATGCGTCGGCCACGTTTACAGATAACAGCACCATTGCCGATAATACAACCAGTGGCTTTACCTATTTATGGAATTTTGGCGATGCAAATGCAACAACCGCCAATCCCAATACGTCCACACTAAAAAACCCATCGCATAAATATACCCAGGCGGCGGTATACCAGGTAACGCTTACCGTAACATCCGCAAGCGGCTGTACATCTGCCATAACCCAAAGTTTCACTGTTAACGGATCAATACCCGTTGCCTCATTCACGGTTGCAAATTCATCAGCACTTTGCAGCGATCAACAGGTTACATTCACCAATACATCAACCGTAGATTTTGGCAGCATCACCAAAATTGAGTGGTACTATGATTATGGGAATAATCCAACCACGGTAGTTACAGACGAAAGCCCAACTTATGGTAAGCTATATTACCATACTTATGCCGCATTCCATACCCCGGCAACGCAAAACTACCAGGTGAGAATGATAGCTTATTCGGGCGGCAGCTGCGTATCCATAATGGATAAAACCATCACTTTACTAGCAGTGCCCGAGTTAACTTTCACCGCACCATCGGCCGTGTGTATCAATGGAGGCACTGTGCAATTGGCGGCTCAGGAAATTGCCGGTGTGGCTGGTACAGGTATTTATACGGGCACTGGAGTAAGCAGCACCGGTTTGTTTGATCCTGCTGCTGCAGGGGCTGGTACATTTACCATCAATTATGTTTATACCGCTACAAACACCTGCCCGGTTACCGCCAGCCAAACCATTACGGTTAATCCCATACCGGTTATTACCGTAGGACCAGATATTACAGTACTTTCTGGCGGCAGCGCACACCTGCCGGCAACAGCCAGTGGCAACGGGCTTACTTATTCATGGACACCGGCAATTTACCTGGATGATGCGACCGCATTAAACCCCACCGTTACTCCCCTGCAGGATACCACTTATACCCTCACAGTAAGCAACAGCGCGGGGTGCACGGTAAGCGCACAGGTAAAAGTTTTTGTGTTGCAGGGACCGGTAGTACCAAATGCCTTTTCGCCCAATGGCGATGGTGTTAACGACCAATGGAACATTAAATACCTGGATACCTATGCCAATTGTACCGTTGATGTTTATAACCGCTATGGAGCCAAATTATTTGCATCCGTAGGGTATACTATCCCCTGGGATGGTACCTACAAAGGTTCAGCGGTACCGGGCGGGGTATATTATTACATCATCAACCCAAAACATGGCCGAAGTACTTTGTCGGGTTCGCTGACGATAATCCGATGATAGCAATTAGGGTATCGGAGCACATAAGAAACCTAACAGGGTTTAAAAAAGTAAAGGACAACATAAACGCTGCCCTTTACTTCAATCAATAACTTACATGCATTAAAATGCACTTAATTAATAGCCTGTGTTTTGTTTCAGGTTATTATTTTTTTCAATTTCTGTTCTTGGTATTGGAAATATTGTTCTGTTGCTATTGTTGGTAGCAGCATGTGATAACCATGATTTTTTTGTGAACGCTCCAAATCGTATCATATCGGAGCGCCGGTGCCCTTCCTGGTCAAACTCCCAGGCCAGCTCATCCAAAAATCTGCCATATTGAATATCGGCGCCGCCCTCTGTAGTATGCAGGTTATTTACATCATCCTGAAGACCGTAGGCATATGAACTCCCCAGTTGTAACTGCGCGCCGGTAACAATAGCTTTAGCAGGGTTTGATGCAAAATCCCTTTGCCTAACCTGGGTAACAAGGGCTGCAGCAGCCTCGGCCTGCCCGGTTCTAAGAAGACATTCCGCTTTCATCATTAACACGTCGGCATAACGGTAAACAGGATAGTCATTACTTAACCTGTTCATGGCACCCATTTTTATTTCAAATTTACCTAAACGAAATCCATGCACAGATTCCCCTTTTTCAAGTCCGGGCAACTTGTTGATAAAGATTAATGGCTTGCCGGAAAAATCGCCCTGAGCAACGTACAATTTTGCACCTGCAGAGGTATATTGCTGGCCTTTTATCCAGTTATTCAGGTACCGTGCATCAGTTGTATCAAATGAGGTTATAAATTGCGGAATTGCACATATACCGCCCCAGGGGGTGTATTTAAGATTATACGTAGCCTGGTTTTCCTGCTGCAATGTTTGCATATGAAGATCAAAAGCGTTCCAGTTGCTTGTATAATTCTCGTCCATAGGCAATGCAAAAATAATCTCCTTTGAGCCTTGATTTTCTGTTACAAATACGTTTTTCTGAGTAGGCTCTAATATATATCCCGCGCCCGAATTTGTAACAGCATCGCAGGCAGCAATACATTCGGCCCATTTAGTTGTTCCGGTGTATACACCGGCGTTAAGGTACATTTTAGCAAGCAATGTATAGGCTGCCCATTTATTGAATTTCCCATACGTAGTGCCATCGTTTGCAGCACTTAATAAAGGAATGTTATCCGTAAGTTCTTTAACAATAAAATCATAGACTTCCTTGCGGGTGTTTTGTTTTGGCAAATATCCGGCCGGCAAATCAAACTGTGTTACAATGGGAACATTGCCATAAAAGTCGCACAAAATGGCATAGTATGAGGCCCGCACAACTTTCAATTCGGCAAGTACTGCTTCCTTGCCATCAGAAATTGTAATAAGGCCCGATCCTATCTGGTAAATAAGCCTGTTACAATTTGTAATACCCTTATATGTTCGGGCCCAGGTTTGGTTAACCACATCATCATCAGTAGTCCAAGTATGTTTGTGTAATCTTTGGTAAACACCATCATCAAACCATCCCCATGGGCGTTTTGGTATAACTAACTGATCTCCTGTTATCTCCTGGGCCCGCCACAAGCCGTTCCAGTCAAGCATTATAAAACGCCATTGAGAATATGCTGCGCCTACCAGCGACGGCAAATCGGCTTTGGTAGCGGTAAAATCACCTGTTACAATGGCATTGGATGGACTATATTGTAATTTGGTACAGGCAGTTATAGCTATTGCGGAAACAAATACCGCGATAACCAAATATGTTTTTTTGAGCTTTTTCATTGTCCTTGTTTTTTTAGATATTAAAAATTCAAATTCACTCCTAAAGTAAATGAACGGGTTGTAGGATATTTATCACGTTCATCTATACCTGGGCTTAAGCCAAGCCTGTTTACTTCCGGATCCAATCCCTTATATTTGGTAATAGTGAAGGTATTTAATGTAGATATGTAAATACGCGCACCCTTTATATAACCGGTTTTTATATTATTGAAATCGTAACCGAATGTGATGTTATCTATCTTCCAGAAATCTCCATTTTCTACATAGTAGCTGTTAATCTCCAGCGCGTTTACTTTTAACTGCGTTTTTCCAAAAACAGGATCATAGGCGGATTTCAAAATATTATAATTTTGAATGGCTGGGTTTTCCATATACATTCTTTGCGAGTTGAGGATCTGGTAACCAAATGCGCCCCTCATGGTAATACTTAAATCGAAATTTTTATATGAAAAATTATTGTTCCAACCCGCGTACCATTTTGGCACACCGTTACCAATTACTTTTTTGTCTTCAAAGCTATGTGCAAAATTATCGTAGCTAACAGGTTTGCCATCCCTGCCTTCATATATCCATTTACCATTCGCGTCAACATCAATAACTTTATACCCATAAAAATCGCCAATAGCTTTGCCTACAGTTACAATACTGGTAAAGGTTTGAATTGGTATACCTGCAAAGCCGGTAGTGAAATAGGGTGAAGTTGTTTGATAAAGATCGTTTGATAAATTAATTAATTTGTTTGTATTGGTTGAAAAGTTAACACTTGTATTCCACGTAAAACTCTTTGATTTTACCGGTACAAAGTTTAGCATTACCTCTATACCCCTGTTTTGCATTGTACCCACATTGGCTCTTGTAGTTGGGTACAGGTTAGGTGGGCTTGGTACCGCGTAATCATAAAGCAAGCCTTTAATCCGGCGGTTATAAACATCAATGTTACCGCTCACCCTGCCTTTTAATATACTAAAGTCCACTCCAAGATTTGTTTCGGCTTTTTCTTCCCACCTGATCAATGGGTTACCATTTTGGGTAGGTACCAGGATTCTTGTCCATTTGCCATTTGAATATACATAGTCTCCGTATCCTATCAACGCCTGCCCGCGAAAGCTGTCTGAAGGTTGATTTCCGGTTACACCATAACCCGCCCGTAATTTTATGAGATCAAATAATTGCTGATCTTTCATGAAGTTTTCATTGGTAATTTTCCAACCTCCGGAAACTGCCCAAAAATTACCCCAGGGTTTATTGGCTCCATATAATTGGCTGGCACCTTCGTGCCTTAAACTTGCCAACAGCAAATATTTATCCTTATAACTATAATTAAATCGCGAAAAAAAGCTGATCAGGCTTGTTTGCCTTTTATAGCTGCTCATTGTAGCAGTTTTATCATTTACCCCTTCACCTAATCCTATGTCATTATAACTAAATAGATCGGTAGGAAAATTCTGGTTATCAAAATATGAACCTGTAGAAACGTTATCCTGGTAACCATAGCCACCTAAAACCACAAAGTGGTGATCGTTAATTGATTTAGAATATTCAGCTGTCCATTCGGTCAACCGGTCAACAGACAGATCAGAGCTTATTGACGCGAAACCATTTAAATTGTTTTTAACTGTAGAAATATGATGCTTGGTTTCTGAGTATCCGGTATTTCCGTTAAACCTTGAGTAAGAAAAAAGGGCAGATAATTTTAAATCAGCAATAGGCTTGTAAACAATATTACCGTTCATTCGGGAGTTTACGTTTTTCGATTGCCCGTCACTTTCATACAAAAGGGCAAGTGGGTTTTCGTAATCAAAGTTTCCGGTTTGTTCATAAAAAGCACCATCGGCATTACGTACAGGCTCCGTTGGGTTACGTACCACTGTTTGCCGGTAAATCCAGCCATTAAAGCTGCCTCCATTAAAATTTCTTTCGTAGTTATTGGTCTGATTAAGTATTCCGAGATTAAGCTTCAACTTATTGTCCCACATACTATGGTTCACATCAATTCTACCTGTAAATGTATTATTGTTGCTCTTTTTATAAATGCCCTGCAGCCCGCGATAATTTGCAGATGCCAGGTAATTAGTTGTACTATTTCCGCCTTTTATCGTCAGGTTATGAACTTGCGTAAATGGTGTGCGGGTAGCTTCTTTTAACCAATCGGTGGTACTTCCGGCATCCCATGAAGCATTTCTTGTTCCGGCTTTAATCTGGTCGCGGTAGTCTTGAGCGGTAAGTACATCCAGCTTTTTTGCAATAACCTGGGTAGTGGTATAACCGCTGTAATCAATACTGTTGGTAACGGTTCCTTTTGCCCTTTTAGTAGTTATTATGATTACACCATTTGAGCCTCTAACTCCATAAATAGCGGCCGAAGAGCCATCTTTTAGCACATCTATTGATTCTATATCCTCCGGAGCCACTGTTTTAAGATCGCCGGGAATGCCGTCAATTATTACTAAAGGATTTGAATTAGCTCCATATAAAGTTGTGCTCCCACGTAATAAAATCTGTGTACCATCGGTTGGGTTACCACTTGGGGCGCCAACTGTTAAACCGGCCACTTTACCCTGCAATAACTGGCCGGCATCCAATACCGCGCCTTTAACAAAATCTTTTGCCTTTACCGTAGCAACCGCGCTGGTTACATCGCCCCTTTTTTGGCTGCCATACCCAATTACAACAACTTCGTTTAACGAGTTTGGCGCTGCTTTAAGCAATATATTTATAACATTACGGCCGGCAACTAAAACATCCTGCTGCGTGTATCCAATAAAAGAAAATACCAGGGCGGCATTATCATCAGGAACATTTATAGCATATTTACCGCTTGCATCTGTTTGTGTACCCAGGCTGGTGCCCTTAACTCTAACACTTACTCCAGGCAAAGGCTGGTCATTTTCATCAGTTACTTTACCTGTTATTGATTTGGCTATAACTTCGATTGTATTGACTTCTGCGGGTGTAGCACCCTCCGCCGGTGCCGGCAAGTTAGTTGTATTGTCATTTTTATTGACTTTACTTAACACAATACGGTCGCTAATGAATTCAAAAGTAATACCCCTGGGCTGTAATAGTTCGGTAAGTATCTCTCCTATCTTTCCCTGCTTTACATTAATGGACACGCCCTGCTCCTTTTCAACAAGACTTTTGCGGTAAACAAGTTTTAAATTTGTTTCTTTCTCCAATTGCTTCAAAACTAAATTTAAGCTTGAGTTTTGGATATTGAAATCAACCCGCCGATCTAATACAGCCTGCCCTTTGCTTGACGTAGCATAGGACATTCCTGTAAAAATGAGGGCTATTACTAACTGACTAAAAGTGACTTTCATAATTTTAAACCAGTCAAAATGGTTTTGTAAATAAATCTTCATACATTTAAGTGTTTCTTTTGATAAAAATTGAGACAAAAAATTCCCGGTCCCCCTTGTTTAAGGCGTTGCATTCCGGGTATTAAAAAGGTTTAGGAGTGTCTCCAGCACTCCTATTCTTTTTCAAGAAAATTTGATGGGGTTAAGTACTAATTCGTTTCTCCATAATTTAATTATTCGGGGTTTATTGGTTATTTATATAATTGGTTATTTTTCGCTTTCCAAAACAAATTCATTTCCATGGACGCTGTAATTAACATTCAGGGTTCTTTTCAGAATCTCCATGATAGCAGGAAGATTTTCATTATTAAAATCGGCCTTCAAATAATCTGAATTAATTTTTTCATCTTTTGAACTTATATTAACGTTGAAGTTTTTATTAAGCACCTTAAATACATCTCTCAGCTGTGTATTGTTAAAAGATAAGCTTGCTTTTTTCCACATGTTTATCGAAACGTCTTTCACCTCGGTATTTTTTTGCAAATGACCCAGTTTCTTATCATAAACAGCCCCCTGATTGGGCAATAGCATCACTCCCTGGTTTAAATCATCAGCCTGATTAGCGGCATTTGATCCTGCTTTTTTATCCTCTTGCCCGGTGATGCTAACTGAAACTTTCCCGGTAACCACATCTACTTCTGTGGTACTGTCTTCAACGTATGATCGTACCCGGAAACTTGTTCCCCATACTTTGGTAATAACTTTTCCGCTATAAATTGAAAATGTTCTTTTATGATCTTTGGTTACTTCAAAAAAAGCCTCGCCGCTTAAAAACACTTCTCGCTTTTGCTTATTTAATACTTTTAAATACGTCAATGTTGATTTTGGACTTATCCACACCTTGCTACCGTCAGAAAGTGTAATTTTTTGGATGGTGTTTGTCGCATTAGTGACCACCACTTTTTCGCTGTTTTCCGGTAACGGATTCCCTGGAGAAACTTTATATTTTACAAAAAACAGGATTAATAAAACAGCAGCACAGCTGGATAACCAGTACACCACCGACCTGAACGGCGATGACCGTACCCTATCAAGCTGAACAACATTGTCATTATCAGCCTCCCTGATATTATTCCTGATGTCATTCCACATCAACATTTTAAACACCTCACGTTCCTCGGCAGGTAAATTAGAAACATCGTCCTGATCAGAGTCGAATGATTTATACCAGGCAAATATTTCAGCCATTTCATCTTCGTTACATTCCCCATTAAAGTATTTTTCCAGGATCTCTGATGATAATTTCTTTTTCATTAAGGGCTTGTTTTGGACAAGAATTAACTTTGGTTTATAATAAGATGTAACCTGAACCGGGGATAACCCCTACTCTGATTTAAAATAATTTAAAAAAAATAAAATTCCTGGGATTCCAGGAGCTGCAAAAAGCGGTTAGTGGCGCAAAAAGAAAAGGACAAAGAGAATTAAGCTATTAAGGTTAACCCTTAAATACCTTAACGCCTTGGTGAGATGATTTTCGACGGTTTTTTCGGAAATATTTAAAAGTTGGGCTATTTCCTTATTGGTTTTATACTGGTTCCGGCTTAGTTCAAAAACAAAGCGACATTTGGTAGGTAATTGATTTACTTCTATATCAACCCTTTCTTTTAACTCCTTATACCTGAAGTTTTCTTCTGTGGAGTTATCAAAGCTATCGTTCATCAACAGAAATAATTCGCTGTAAGTATTTCTTACCGCTTCTGCTCTTTTATAGTTTAATACTAAATATCTTATTGAAGTAAACAAATATCCCTGGAGTGAGGAATGTATTTTAACCTGAGTTCTGTTGATCCAAAAACCGGTAAAAAAATCCTGTACTATTTCTTTTGCGGGTTCTCGTTCTTTAAGTCGCTTATAGGCGGCAGCATATAATTTAAGCCAATATCTATTATAAATTTCTTCAAAGGCGGCAATATTATCCTGTTCGAAAAGCTCGATTAATTCATTATCCGAAAGGTCACGCAACTCCTTCATTTTATATGATATAAAACATCATTGCTTTGCACATTTACAAAACAGGAAAACATCTTAATTCTGCATGTGCAGTTACTGACAGCTAACAAGTAAACTTATTAAACACCAATTAATAACGGGTTTATTAGACGACAGACCATAATTTCAGTGAATTACACATCTTTCAAATTTTATCTATACCGAAATTATAGCTATATCAAGAACAACACTTAGGTTATAATAGCGAGCAATTTAGGCAATATTTTTTATTTACAAATCAAAAACACAGAAATAATTGTGTTTAAAACACTAATAATTTAGCCTTAGCTTTGATACCGGCAGGCTAAATGCAAGACCGTACAGACTTACAGTTTAAACACTCATTTTCTGGATACTTATATTCTTTAATTTAATATTTATGATGCTGGGGAACCTCATAAATAAGTGTCAATAACACTATTATTATTCGAGTTAACGCAAAATCGTTATAAATATCAAAAAGATAGTATCCAGGGGCCAAGCATTAGTTAAATGACCGAAATAAATTTTCAAACTGCCATTGATCCCTTTTTTGATTTATAGATTCTAAAAAAGGAGCTTATTTAATTGCCGCCTTTATCCGATGGTAATTTTTTGATTATCCAACTAAAGTGTTATTCCTTTGTTAAAATAAACCATGATAGAAAAAGGCCGGCAGGTTATACAGCATTGGTACAAGCAAAAAAACTGGCATCAGTTCCCGTTTCAGCAGGAAATGGAAGCGGCATACCTGGCCGGCTACTCCGGTTTGCTGAATGCGCCTACCGGCAGCGGAAAAACCTATGCGTTGTTTTTGCCTTTCCTGGCCGATTTTATAAATAAACATCCCGATACCTATACCACGCAAAAGAATAACGGCTTATTCATGCTGTGGATAACCCCGCTGCGCGCCTTAACCAACGATATCCGCAAAGCCATGCAGGAGGCCTGCAATGAGATGGGCCTGCCCTGGCAAATTGCCACCCGAACCGGTGATACCTCGGCTGCTGAAAAAGCCGCCCTCAAGAAAAAACTACCCGAAGTACTGCTTACCACACCCGAAAGCCTGCATCTGATGCTGGCCCAAAAAGAATATCCCAAAATGTTCGGCAACCTGCAGGTGGTGGTGATTGATGAGTGGCATGAATTACTGGGAACTAAACGAGGCGTACAGGTAGAGTTGGGCTTATCCCGCCTAAAGGGCCTTGCTTCAGTTGGCAGTTCTCAGTTAGCTGTGATGGAAAATGAGCCCCCGGGTAAAACTGCAAACCGCCAACTCCGTATCTGGGGTATCAGTGCTACTATTGGCAACTTAGAGCAGGCCGCAGAAGTTTTGTTAGGTAATGATTTCCCCCCGGAAAAGATCAAAATGGTACGGGCCAACCGGGAAAAGAAACTGGAGATTAAATCCATCATACCGGATAACGTGGAGAATTATTCATGGGCCGGGCATATCGGCTTAAAACTATTGCCACAGGTAATGGAGATTGTGGCCCGCAGTAAAACAACACTCATATTCACCAATACCCGTTCGCAATCCGAGATCTGGTACCATGCCATTTTGGATAATTACCCGGAGTATGCCGGCATTATGGCTATGCACCATGGTTCGCTGGATAACGAGCTACGCAATTGGGTGGAGCAGGCACTGCATGCCGAAGCTCTGAAAGTAGTTGTATGTACTTCGAGCCTTGATCTTGGGGTTGATTTTCGCCCTGTAGATACCGTTGTGCAGGTGGGTAGCCCGAAAGGTGTTGCCCGTTTTATGCAGCGTGCCGGGCGAAGCGGTCACCACCCCGGCGCGGTCTCGAGGGCATACTTTGTGCCAACTCATTCGCTTGAGCTATTGGAAGGCGCGGCTTTAAAGCAGGCTATCAGGAAAGGAATTTTTGAAAGCCGCGACCCCATGCTGCTTACCATGGATGTGCTGATCCAGTATATGGTTACGCTGGCGGTATCGGATGGCTTCACGGCCGAAGACCTGTTTAAGGAAGTAAAAGGCACCTACGCCTTTGCCGACCTCTCCCGAAACGAGTTTGGTCAGCTATTGGATTTTATAACAACCGGCGGCAAAACCCTGGCGCAGTATGATGAGTTTTTAAAGGTGGAGATTGTGGACGGCCTATATAAAGTAAACAATCGCCGGGTGGCTATGCGACATAGGTTAAGTATAGGCACCATTACCAGCGAGTTGAGCATCCGGGTAAAATGGCTCAGCGGCGGCAGTCTGGGTACTATTGAGGAATCCTTGGTATCAAAACTGAAACCGGGCAATACGTTCTGGTTCGCTGGTCGAAGCCTGGAATTTATCCGGGTAAAGGAAATGACAGCCTATGTAAAAAAATCAAATTCTACCAAAGGCATTATCCCCAGCTGGAATGGCGGGCGGATGCCTCTATCGTCCCAGCTATCAGCTGTGTTCCGGGATAAGCTTGATGAGGTGGCGCATGGTATCGAAAAGGATATAGAAGTTATCGCGCTTAAACCGCTGTTCAAACTACAACAGGAGTTATCCCTCCTGCCGCAGAGCCATGAATTTTTGATCGAATCCTTCAAATCGCGGGAGGGGCACCACCTGCTATTTTATCCTTTTGAGGGGCGGTTGGTACACGAGGGCATGGCATCGCTGCTGGCCTATCGCATCAGTAAAATAAAGCCAGCCAGTTTCTCTATCGCTATGAATGACTATGGCTTTGAGCTACTTACCGATGAAGATGTGCCCATTGAGCAGGTACTGGAGGATGCCAGCTTCTTCTCGATAGACAACCTACTCGACGATATCCAGCATAGCCTAAACGCCAACGAGATGGCCCGCAGGCGTTTCAGGGATATAGCGCATATAGGAGGGTTGGTGTTTACAGGCTACCCCGGTCAGCCGGTGAAGAACAAGCATTTACAGGCATCAACCTCGCTGCTGTTTGAGGTGTTTACCGAGTACGAGCCGGATAACCTGCTGGTGCGGCAGGCCTATAACGAAGCGCTGGCCTTCCAGCTGGAAGAATTCAGGCTGAGGGCGGCTTTGCAGCGCATTGGTACCCAAACCATTATCCTGAAAACCATTGAGCGACCTACCCCATTTGCCTTCCCCATTATGGTTGACAGCCTGGGCCGCGAACGCCTTACCACCGAAACCATGGAAGAGCGCATAGCCAAAATGGCCCGCAGCTACGGCGCTGAAGGTGTTGGCGCTATTGGCGATAATAAGAAAAGCAGGAAGCCGGGAATTACCCGGAAGAAAGGATTTTAGGCAGATGTGGAGGTAGGTGCCGCTTTTTTAGGAGTATCCGGAACACTGACAGGATCTTGTCAGCAGGCAATTAACTATAACCTGCCAATACCAAAAACATTATTGAAAACCAGCGATTTACACTTCAAAAAAATCAAACTTTGTGGTACAAATACACAACTAAATTCAGAAAAATACCACTTTTATACAGAAAAATTCATGTACTTAAAACTATCCTTCCAAACTATTAAGTACACCTTATAATGCACCGTTCGGGGACCAAATTACAACCTGCCTTTTACCTAACTTTGGCCATTGGTTCCGGCCTCGTGGCCCGGTGCTAATTGCTATACATACCGTAATTTTAAACTACAGGCATAGTCGTTCGAAGTCGGAGACATTCGAACAGCGGAAAGACTTCGGAGAATAGGAACATTCGAACAACGGAAAGACTTCGGAGAGCAGATAGATCAGAGCATTAAAAAAATAACATGTATTAACCGGTAACGCCGACCGATCTAAAGAGAAAGTTTAAACTTCAAGTAAAACGGCGAATCTACACTAATCTGCTATTTCAGTTTATCATTTAAAAACTTTTCCAGCTCGGCCGGGGGAATATTCCGCTTGATCATGGTACCATTTTCATCTAACAGAAAAGTAGTTGGAAAAACATTAACCGACAGCTTGTTAGCATTAACAGCGTTTTCATCCAAATACTGCGGCCAGATAAGTCCATATTCTTTAATTCTGCGTTGCCATATGGTAACATCTTTTGTTTTATCGGTAGATATACTGACGATTTCAAATCCACGGTCATGATAAAGTGAATATATTTTTTTCAGATAGGGAATGGTATCCAGGCAAGGCCTGCACCGGCTGAACCAATAATCGATAAAAACGTATTTGGCTTTAGGTATTTTTAGGTGACCGGCCTCAAGTTGAGCCGTTTTGAGCGACATATCGGGGAACCTGGAATTTTCTTTTATGGGCGCCTGCTCAAGATCAGTTCGAAGCATTTTCCAGATTTGCGAGCGTTTTATGTTTTGCGCAAATGAGTTTAATATATTCTCCCTTAACACGGTATGACCGAACAGGCTAAAACGTTCGATGAGGCCCCAAAGCGCTACGTAAGACGATGGGTTTTTATGGACATATTCCATCAATTTCAATTCAAAAACGGTGTCTTCATTTGATGATAACTCATAGAAAAAGTTCATGGAACAGTCATATCCTTTACCAAGCATAAAAGGAATAAATTTATCCTGAAATTCAGCAGCTGTAGTACCACCCACCTGAATGCATTCGTCCTTTAAATAATCCAGTTGCATACGGGTTGTAGATTTATCTACAAATATCACTCCCCAGCGCCATACCCGCATGTTCCTGTCACTGGCAAATAAAGCCCGGTACATTTGTGGATATGAGCCTGAATTGTTCAGCCTAAATCCGCCATTTATTACAGGTGCCGAAATTTTTTTTTGTTCAAAATATTTAGGAGCGATAACGCCTGTTGTCAATGATACCGAATCCGCTTTCAACGAATCGTTTACTATACTTCCCTGTATTGGCCTCGGCAAATTCTTATGCTGTCCCTGGGCGTAATACCCCGTTAACATAAAAAACAAAATTAAAACTTTTTTTTTCATAGGAATAGAAATATCCGGCAGGGTTGTTTAACCTGCCGGAATAATGCTGATTAGTTAAGCAACGCAACAGGTTGAGCAGTAGCCATCTTTCTCACATCATAAGTTACACGAGCTTGTGGTACATGTGCCGGTTTTACCGGTACCTCCCCCGCTGTCGCAGGGCTTCAGCCTTGTGACCCGCATGCTAAGTATTTATCGTATTCTTATCAAATTGACAATCTGCCTTTAAAAAAAATAAAACGGGCAGTAAATACGTGACAATGAAAAACTTGTAGTACATTTCAATTGATATAAATATGTTAATATTTTTCTAAATACGCTTTGGAATAGTTATCTAAATCTTCTTCTGGTATTTTTGTTGACCTATAATCCATCCCATTCCTTTTCAGGAAGTCAACAATTTGCATTTTCTTTTTATATTCTGCTGAACCCAATTCAAAATGCCAATCTCGCATGCCATCCGTAATATATTTATTTTGGCCATCTATGGTCTTATAAAGCACTTTCTGGAATCCGGCTCCTTTATTTATCAAATAAAGGACGATCTCCGGACGTCTGTATATATCAGCTGCGTCAACTGCAAACTCTAACGGACTACTCCCGTACTCATTTACAGTATCTACTTTTGCCCCTGCATCAACTAATAATTTCATATAGTTCAGATCGCCTTTTTCACTGGTAGTAATCTTCCGAACACCTATGGAGACAACTCCAACAAAGTGCGGCTAAGGCGACGGGGAACACCAACAAGGGCGGAATAAATTTTCTGGGGTAGATCAGCAAAGCAGCGGCGGATTAGATTTTCAATTGCTACCTTGGCAAAAATAGTGAAAGGTAAGTAGGATGTCGTAGTAAGAACTAACTACTAAAGATAACAGATGTTAAACTTGCATATTTGCTTACAGATCCCATTACAAATAAATATATAAATATGAACTACACTATTCGCATAGTTGCGGCTATTTTTATTTTTTTCACCCTCACTGCAAACGCACAACAAAAAGCGAAATCGAATGCCATGGTATCTGGTGATTACGATTTAATGAAGCTTTCAGTGGATACAACTACGAAGGCATTTACAGGCGTAATCGATGCAGCAGAAGGTAATTTTAGTTGCACACTTTTTATCTGCGGTCAGGGTATTGCTGACAATAATGGCAAATATCCGATCAAGGCTTTTCCTTATGGTCTCGATGGCGTTTCGTCTGAAGGCACGCTGGCTTTTCATCAGGGAAAAAATGGACACAGAGGGTCAATAGAAATTCACCTGGAAGAATCAGGTTCATGTCAAATGATGGTTGACTTTAAAAGTGGTATTTTCTTAACGCTGGATAAACTGGTGTCTTATCATAAATTTAGCATAGTTAAGGCTAAGAAGGCTGTGACTTTTTCTGAAGGCACGCCTACAGCCCAAAAGAAAGGGTATTTTTTACAAGGTGACCTGGTTTCCATTTTATCGGAAAAGAACGATTACTGTTATGTACAATATCTTAAGAAATCCGCTTCCAAAGCTTGGGTGAAAAAATCTGACCTGGTCCTTTGATATTAATCGTTGCCGCTTGATTTAAAATCGGCAACCTCCACCGTTGTTGGAGTTGTCTCCATAGGTGTGCGGCTGAGGCGGCGGAGAACACCAACAACGGCATAAGACGGATACTTTAAATCAATTGGTGTCAATATGAAAACGGTAACAAGAATTCCAGGACGATAGAAAAATGAAACAATCAGATATTCAAAATGTCATTAAAAGTATTGTTACTGATTTCATAGATGGAAATTATCAAAAAGTACACGAGCGAGATTATGGAAAAAGACTAACGGAGCGCGAAGTTAAAGAAGGTATAGAAGACTATCCTGGGATTATTACCGATTTTCCAGATTCTGCATTTAGTTTGATGCGATTATATAGAAACACAGATACAAATTGCGATATAGACTTTCCATTATGGTATGATCATAAAAGAAGCGATCTTACCATGGTCTGCAACGTTAAGCTAATTGATAGTGAGTATCGCTATACCATTGAAGATATACTGGTACAATGATTGGGAAATATCTTTAGCCGTTGTTGGAGTTGTCTCCAACAACTTTTTACCGGTGATAAATCCACTGAAACCTCCAACAAAAACCAACTCCTCCCGACGATAATTAGCCCCCGCTATCGCAAAGCTCTTGCCCTGTGACCCGCATGCTAAGTATGCGCCATGCATTTAGGACAGCACCATGTCAGGCAATCAAAATATTACAGCCTTACAAAAACATCTATCCAAAAAAGGTTGCAAAACTTACAAGATATAATCCTGCCGGATTTCTGAATTTATAATTGCAGCTCATACGTTAAAAATACAAAATCCCGGATGAAACGTATATCCGGGATTTGCTTTCTACACTATAAAAAATTTAACTTCCTCGCCATAATTAAAAATACGATATATAAAAACATCAACCCGATTGCTGTTGGCTTCTGGTATTTGGGACCCACAACGTAACAAATAATGAGTGTAAGTACAAAGCATACTAATTGAAGCCTACTTCCAAATATATTTAGGCTATGATCGGGATTTTCAATAATTGGTCCCGATAGGAAGTATATTATAACAAGCTCAATTACAAAAAGAATTGGGAAATAAATTTTTTTGATCATATAATATTTTATTACTTATAGTGAATTGTTTTGGATAGCTTTCTGTTAGAAGCTATGGACAACCCGAATGGCTTATATTTATAAATAAATCCCCCTAAAAACCAATACAATGATTAATAATACAAGCCCGTATAGATAATTAAACACCTCCCTATATTTCATACTCACAGTATATTTAAGCAGTAGCATAAATAAAAAATATAAAAAAAAGAAATATGAAAAGAATGGATGGATTTTATGATTTATCAATGGTTTTAATTAGGAATAACACTAAAATTACAACCACGAATAGGTAATAAATAACATTTTTCATCTTCAAATAAATTGAGTAGTGTATTCTATTTCCCAAGCTGGCGGCACGCGCGCTGCGTGTGTCCGGATTATTTAATACAACTATAGTCGTTTGCGAAAGTCAAACATAGTTATAGTACTTGTATAAAGCTACAATGATTCCGTTAAAATTAATCATCTCAATTAGTTGATCCAAGTACAAAAAAGCCCGGATGAACTTGATACATCCGGGCTTAAATAGCTGACCAGCATTATGTTTTCCTATCAGTGGGGTGGTCTGCGGCAGCGAAAGTTGGTAATAGAACCAGTTTCTTTATTTATCTGAGAAATGTTTATGTTTATGAAAATCTATTCCGCAAATCCAAATTATAACCATCGTCATGCGAAGATCTTTTCTACTTATTGCTTTGAATATTATCGGATTTAATTTTTGCTATGCACAGCACTATAGTATTATTAAACCTACCGTTCATTCTGCTTCCAGACATATGGGCGGGTTGGTCCGCGTTTATGCAGTAGCCGGAAAAGTCACCAAGTGGGACTCCACACTCTGTTATTTCGAAATCTCTACATCAAAAAAATACTGGCTGACTGTTGTAGTTTACGGCCCTTATGCTTTTGAAAGTGCATTACGAATTTCAAATTCAAATATGTTTTGGGGGCCTGTAAAAAGATTCAAAAAAAAGCCTGCTATTTTTATGTCAAGTGAATATCTTAGACGGAGATGGCAAATAGTTGAAAGTTGGAAAGGAGACCCAAATCAGGAAGTGGAAAATTAACGGCGATTATGTTTACCTATCAGTGGCGTATGCGTGCGCCAGCTGAGGAAATTATAGTCAATGAGATTAAACACTTTCCAATAATTCGTTAAAATTATCAAACTTAAATATTGCTTCTTCGTTCGCCATACCAATAAAGGGCATATCGAATATAAAACCAGTCGACTTTTCAATACAATAAGCGGTATCACCACCATCTGAGCCAAACACAAAAAATCCGCCTGCATACTCATCCACCTCATAATCTTTATTGAGCTGAATCATATCAGTTAGTCGCCATAAATCATAATATTCGTTCTCACCAACAATTTCCGCACCATCGGTATCTTTAAAAAAATCTAAAAAGCCAGCTGGCAGTTTAAAATTTATTGCACTTAGAAACACCTGTATCGCTGAAGTACCCGGAGGATTGTTTTTGTTGATTGTCCTCATTGTTTCTATTTTGATTTTTGATTAAATTCTGTCGTTATAATTGGAATACCAATATTATTTTGATTAAACTTATTAGCACCTGTCGGGCTTTGTGCTTTGGAAACCGCGATGTTTACCCGCTGTCGCAAGCATCCCCGGCTTGTGGCCTGCATGCTACGTACGCCCATGCAACCACACTAATCAGCGACTTGTGTATATTCCCGGTTAAAAATACAAAAACCGGGAGAAAAACTGAATCTGCCCGGCGGGATTGTACAAAAATATCGGAGTAAGATCTCGGTCCCGCTGTTGGATTGATCAGCCTGTGGTTGGTATTACCGGGTTTAATAATCTGCCATAACTGGTTTGTCTGCCGTAATAATAACTTTCAAGCCGCTTTCGTTGGCCAGTTCGTTTATCTGGTGGCTGTAGTATTCTTTTTTCAAAGTGGGCAGGTCGATATAAAGAGCGTTGGATAGCAGTTTTAATTTATCGGCGTCCAGGGTTTTCCTGCCGCGCTCAATACGGCTAAGGTCTGCCCGGTCGATGCCAAGTTTTTTTGAAAAAACTTCCTGAGACATGTTTAAATCCATCCGGTGGAAGTGAATAAATGCACCAAAGTTCTCGAATACAGGCGGTTTTTCACCATCCTTTTTTTCGGCTGTATTTTCAATAAGCGGCCGCAAATCATCAATTGTTTTAAAAAGGATGGAAAACATGGCCGACATCCGGCTAAAAAGGTCTTCGTCAATATTATATATGATATTTCCCTTTATCCCGGTTTGCCTGATGATTTTTAACGTTCTTAATTCAGAGATATGCCTGCTGATTATGTCGGGATTATGGGGAAGTGTGTATATCATGTCCTTTGATATACTATTCCCATGCTCAACAATCGTCCTGATAATGGCTATCCTTATAGGCAAAGCCAAAGCTTTTGCGAAAGTTGACAGTTCGTTATCACCGGCATCGAATTTTGATAAGGCTGATTTTGCGTACGGCATTTAACTTAACATTAAATTAATGTTGCTTTAAAGCAACATTGCAATATATAAGAAAAATAAATTAACGCAAATTACCAAAGCCGTCACCATTACAAAACGGAAGCAAATCTATCCCGCTACTAAGCCTGCATTTTGCCTCGATACAGTAACAATTATAGCGATACAGGCCGGATGTGCCTGGTTTAAAGAATACGCATTATTTTTTTTGCATCATGTCCAGCAGGTTGTCAAAAACCCCGGTGTAGCTGGTCCAGCTTTGCCAGTTTACCTGGTAGATAGACTTTTTACCTTCATTGGATGCAATGATCAGGTCTGATGCAATTAATTCTTTCAGGTGATGTGAAACTGTTGGCTGGGCTAATGGCAATAATTCAACAATTTCTCCCGTAGTAAAGTTAGGATGTTTGGCCAAAATGCGCAGAATAGCAATCCGCGCCGGATGCGACATTGCTTTCGCTACTAATGAAATATGCTGATCTGTAGAGGTAAACTCTTCTTTTTTGTGATTAGCCATTAAATAAAACTTATCTGTAATACCCTAAATCAATTAATTTCCTTTAAGCATTTCCGCAAAGGAAACAACGGATTATGAAGATTTGATGAGCGATTAACTTAATATCAAATCTAACATCTAAGATATTCGATATGGTAATTTTATATTAACATTCACTTAACACGAGGCGGGTAGTTTTGCAGCTGACTAAAATTAGCACGTGAAAAAATTATTACTTCTTTTTATATTATCGGCATTTTATACAAGTTTATTACATGCCCAGGGTACCGGTAAAATTGCCGGTAAGGTAATAGACCAAAAAACAAGCGAAACACTTATCGGTGCATCAGTTGGAATTCAGGGTTCAACAAAGGGGGCGTCAACCAATGTTGATGGCCGCTATGTGCTATCCGGATTACAAGCGGGAAAATACACCATAATCGTAAGATACATTGGTTATCAAAGCAAATCCATTTCTGATATTGAAGTTAAAGACGGTGCGGTTACCAATCTTGATGTAGTGATGCAAGACGCCGCCACCAATGCGCTGAAAGAAGTTGTGGTAACGGCCACTTACCGTAAAGCCTCGGCAGCGGCACTTTATGCGGTTCAGAAAAACAGCGCCTCTATATCCGATGGTATATCATCAGAGCTTATCAAAAAATCGCCAGACAGAAGTACAGGCGATGTTTTAAAGCGTGTAAGCGGTACTACCATACAGGACAATAAATTTGTGATTGTAAGGGGGCTTAGCGATAGGTATAACACCGCTTCTTTAGATGGCACGCCACTGCCAAGTACCGAGCCCAACCGTAAGGCTTTCTCTTTTGATATTGTACCTGCCAGCCTGATAGAAAACATAGTTATCAGCAAAACGGCCACGCCCGATATCCCTGCCGATTTTGCAGGCGGTAACATCCAGATAATAACAAAAGATATTCCAGATCAAAATTTTATAACCCTTGGTTTGGGCTATAGCTATAACACCCAAAGTGCATTTAAGAATTTTAAAAGCGGCTACCGTAATACAAGCGATTATTTTGCTTTTGACGGCGGAGCCCGCGAGTTGGTGAAAAATTTTCCCACAACCGATCAGGTTGTTACCCCCCCGGGTTTAACTGCAAAACAAAATCTGCAATCTATCAGCTCATTAAATAACAACTTTACTATTTATAACAAAAAAGCGTTTTTAGGCCAAAACTACCAGTTTACTTTAGGTAATGTTAAGGAAATTGGCGAAAACAAAAATCGTTTTGGTACTACCATCGCATTAACCTACCGCAATGCCGAAACTACCACCCCAGGCCTTGTAAGGCAGTATAATAACTTCGATTATACTGAAGATCAGTATAAGTTTTCGACCAACGTAGGTGTGCTGGCCAACTTTGCCTATAGTTTCGGTAAAAATAAAATTACCTTCAAAAACGTTTACAACAGAATCTTCGACGATATATTTACTTATCGTACGGGATCAAATACTTCAACCAGCAGTTTTGATAACCGGTTTTATACCTATGATCTTACCCAAAAATCGCTGTTAAAATCAACACTTGATGGCGATCATAAATTAGGTACCGGTAATGCTAAATTAGACTGGAGCCTGGGTTATAGTAAAGTACTGAATGATCAGCCCGATCAGCGCAAGGTAAATTATGTTCAAAATGCGGCGGGTGATCCGTTTGTTGCCAGCATTACCAGCTTAGGTAAAGAAAATGCACGGTTTTTCTCGAAACTGGATGAAAACATTTACTCGGGCAAGGTTGATTTTAAATTGCCTGTAAAGTTGTTTAATCAAACCAGCAATTTTAAAATTGGAGTTTCATCACAATACCGCGACCGTACTTTTGATGCGCGATTTTTGGGCGTAACCATTATTGATGGTTCAAGTGATATCCGCATGCGCCCTATTGCAACATTGTTTGGTCAAAACGCAATCAACTCAGGCGCATTCAAGCTGGATGAGATAGCAAATTATAACGACAGGTATAACGCGCATAGTTATACAAACGCTGCTTATGCCATGCTGGATAATAAGCTGAGTGATAAAATCAGGGTGGTTTATGGTTTAAGGGTCGAAAAATTTGACCTGAGCTTAAGCACCAAAGATCCGGATAAAATCCAGCCCCAGGCCGAATTGAATAATACCGATTTTTTACCATCGGTAAACTTTACATATGCTTTAACAGCAAAAGCCAATTTAAGGGCCTCCTATTACCGTACACTGGCCCGTCCGGAATTCAGGGAACTTGCTCCGTTTGCCTATTATGACTATGAATTGCTGGCAACCCAACAGGGTAACCCCAACTTAAAAAGAACCCTGATTGATAATGCCGATCTGCGCTATGAGTTTTACCCATCCGCAGGGCAGATATTTTCGGTGTCGGCTTTCTATAAAAAGTTCACTAACGCTATTGAACCCAGTATTGATGATGTAAACTCATCAACAACCATATCATATTTTAATTCCAAATCGGCCTATGTTTATGGCGCCGAGCTGGAAGCCAGGAAGTCGCTTGATTTTATCAACGAGTCGGGATTCTTTAAAAACAGTACGCTTTACGCTAATTTAGCGGTAACAAAATCAAAAATTCAAAATTCGGATAACCCCAATCTGTTGGAACCAAACAGGCCATTGGTTGGGCAATCACCGTACGTGATCAATGCCGGTTTCCAGCATAACGCTTTCAATAATACCTTATCATTTAACCTTTTATACAACCGCCTGGGTAAAAGGATCTTTTTTGCCGGCGGCCAAAATTTCCCAAGTATTTACGAAGCTCCAAGAGATGTGATCGACTTTCAGCTGGGTTACAAAGTGCTGAAAAATAAAGGCGAGATCAAATTCAATGGCACCGACCTGCTTAATCAAAATGACACTTTCTACTTTGATAAGGATAAAAACCCCAAAGGTGGCACAGGTAATACCTTTAAAAGATTTACGCCGGGTGCTACCTACTCTTTAACCTTCAATTATACTTTCTAAACAAAAAACCAAATTAACAATAACTCATTAGTTTTAATCGAACACAAAATTATTATGAAAAAACAAGGATTATATTTAGCGCTGGCTGTTGCATTATTGGCTTCGGCATGTAGCAAAAAAGAAGCTACAATTGACCCGCCTGTAACAGATACAACAAAGATAAGTACAACAGTAAATGTATCTGGCGATATCAATGTAAACACTACCTGGAAAGCCGATAAAATATATTTATTAAAAGGCTTTGTTTACGTAACTGATGGAGCTACTTTAACTATTGAGCCCGGAACTATTATAAAAGGCGAGAAGATTACCAAAGGTACTTTGATAATAACCCGCGGCGCAAAAATTATGGCCGAAGGTACTGCATCTAAACCAATTGTATTTACTTCATCATTTGCTGCAGGCACACGTTATGCGGGCGACTGGGGCGGCATTATCATATTAGGTAAAGCTCCGGTTAACCAGGGCGATAATGTAGGTATTGAAGGTGGATTGGATGATAAAGGCAATCCGGCCAAATACATCCAATACGGCGGTACTGTAGCCAATGATAACTCAGGTTCATTAAAGTATGTTCGTATTGAATATGGAGGGATCCCTTTTTCACCGGATAACGAGATCAATGGTCTTACTATGGGTGGTGTAGGTTCGGGCACAACACTTGATTATATTGAAGTTTACCGCGCTGGTGATGATTCATACGAGTGGTTTGGCGGTACAGTAAATGCCAAACACTTATTAGCTATTGGCGGTTTGGATGATGATTTTGATACCGACTTTGGTTTCTCAGGAAAAGTTCAGTTTGGCTTATCACAACGTTACCCTACCATTGCCGATGTTTCTGGCTCAAACGCTTTTGAATCTGATAACGATGCAAACGGATCTGATAAAACTCCGCAAACCTCGGCTATCTTTTCAAACATGACATTGTTGGGTCCTATTTCTGCTTCAGGCGCTTCAGGCATCAATGCTAACTATCTGCATGCAGCTCAAATTCGTCGTAACTCTGCCGAAAGCATATTCAACTCAGTATTTGCAGGTTTTGTAGAAGGCATTTATATTGATGACTCCAAAGTAACCACTCCTAATTCAACCTCAACAAACTTTACTGCAGGCCGTTTGGTTTTCCAAAACAATTTAATTTACGGCAGCAATGCTAAAACTAACGAAGTTAAAGGTACCGTTACAGCTGCAGGTACAAATAAAACTATTTTTGAAGCCACGCTTCGCGCTCAAAACACATTTGATGCATTATTATATGCAGATGCGGTAATTACCGATCCTTTCAAATATTCATCAGATTTTGCTAAGGCCGGTACACCAATATTTACAGTAAAAGCAGGTTCGGCAGCAGCAACCGGCGCTTTGTTTACAAACGCTAAAATCAGCGCTGATACCTTCTTTGAGAAGGTTGATTACCGCGGTGCTTTTGGTGCAACAGACTGGAGTGCAGGATGGGCTAATTTTAACCCACAAGTATTGCCATATACTACACCAGGTGCAGTAAATTAATTAAAAGTCTATTATAAAAAAAGCCCGCTTCAAAACTTTGAGGCGGGCTTTTTTATTTAAAATGGAATTTGCATTGGCTGATTTGCAACTTACTTACCAAGCAACACAAAAACAACGGCGACAATTGCGGGCAATGCCTGTGTAAAAAATATTTTTTTGCTTGCTGTAAGCGCTCCGTAAAGCCCGGCTGTAATTACACAGCTTAAAAAAAACACGCTGATATTAAATGCCCATAATTTATCAGTAATAAAAAAGGTCCAGATTAAACCTGCTGATAAGAAACCATTATACAAGCCCTGGTTAGCAGCAAGTCCTTTTGTTGGGCTAAACAAATTATCGGGCATAGCTCCTTTGAATGTTTTGCGGCCAAGTGTTTCCCAGGCAAACATTTCCATATAAAGGATATATAAATGTTCAATTGCAACAAGTCCAATTAAAATTTTTGCTATGATCTCCATGTTTTCTTGCCTGTTTATGTTTTTCTAATTTAGATAATTAAAGCGGATTTAAATAAAAGCTGCTAATTTGATCGTCGGTTACATTATATTTATTTATGTGAAATTATTTAATAGGCTTAATATAAAACAATTTCAGCTCCAATAATATAAACCCCAACTATTACGTATAATTGATCATGCGAAATCTACTTAAACTCATCTGTATTTTTTCAATTTTGGTACAGGCATTAACCTTAAGCCAGGACTGTTTTGCCCAGGTAAAAAAAAAGAGGGTGCACCTGTCAATGAGAGACTCTTTGAGAGCGAAGGTTTTGCGAAGGGATTCGGTGATCCGTTCTTTCAAAAGTTCAAAAGGCTCTGTAAATATATTGCTTGGTAAAATTGAAGATTACACTACCTCCTATGTCGAAACCAACTCCGATCTGTTACGCGGATTTGATACTTTAGAAATTAGCCAGCAACTGCCCCCTTTAGAAAAACGCATGGCCTTAATGCGCAATGCCATTGATAAATCATCCACGTTGGGAAACCTTGTTACCATAAGGGATATGATTGATCACCTTAAAGACCAGATGAACTCCTGGGAAGACCAGATAACAGTTTATAATAACCAACTGGATGATATTCGCACCAAAGTATCTGATTTTAAAGCCGATACCATTTTACGTACCGTACCCGCCGACAGCAGCTTAAGGGTGAAGAGCTTTATGCAGGTGCAGAACCTGGACGTAAAGTGGAAAAGCCTCGATAACAATGCCGAAAAATCAATGATCAGGATCGGACTTTTAGAAAACAGGGTATCCGCCTTATCTATTTTACTGATAGATCTGGACGATAGGATAGACCTGAAGATCCACGAATTTACCATTAAAGCCCTAACCAATGAATATGGCTTTATATGGAACCCTTATAAAATTAACAGCCTGGCCGCGTTAGATGTAGCGGTTGCTAAAACCATTCGTTTAAATCACCTGTTGTTCGTTTATTTCGCCACCAACAAATCCAATTACGCGGGGCACCTGGGCAACCTGTTTATTTTAACAGCCTTTTTTATATGGATCTACAGCAGCCGCAAAAAAATCACCCGCATCAATACCGGGCACAACAGTATTTTTGATCAAACAAATTATATAGTAAAATATCCATATCTATCAACGCTAACCGTTTTTAGCGTAATAGCGCCTTACCTGTATGATCACCCCCCACAAGCGTTTGCACATACCATGCTTTTGATAATGATGGGGAGCATTGGCCTGTTAATAAAAAACAACTGGCCTAAGCCTTTATTTAAGTTTTGGGGCGTATTGTTTATTGCCGCTGTTGTTTTTTGTATCAGCAGCCTAATGGTAGTTATCACTTATGCCGATAGGATAATTTTGTTGCTGTTATCGGGTTTTATAATTTATTACTCATTAAGGCTGCTCAAGCAATTAAAAACCGCTGTAGATACATATCCACCTTATATGCTGCCCATTTTAAAAGTGTTTATAGCGTTGCATGGGTTTTCTATCCTGTTAAATATTACCGGAAGGTTTAGCCTGGCCAAAATAATTGGGGGTACGGCCACATTAAACCTTTGCCTGGCAATGGGCTTTTACTTACTGTTGCAGATACTCATGGAAAGCTTGTTTTTACAATTAGAAGGCAACAAAAAAGCTGATAATAGAATAATCTCTTATCTCGACTTTAAAGAATTGCAACAGAAATCAAAGGGTTTTCTTGTTAAAATCATAGCCATATTATGGTTAGTTGCTTTAGCTAAAAACCTAACTATAGATGATTATTTGTATGACCAGGCTAACGATTTTTTAAACTCTCCTCACCAGGTGAGCAGTACTGCTTTCACTTTTCGCAGCATATTGGTATTTATCATGGTAATCTGGCTCTCTGGTCTGTTAGCCCGGGTGATTAGCTACTTTTATGATTTTGCAGGCCAACAAACCAAACTTACACCCCAGGCTAAAAAAACCAGGTCGTCTATATTGCTTATCAGGTTAACAATTTTTGTGCTTGGCTTTTTTATAGCCATTACAGCTGCAGGTATCCCTATGGATAGGGTAACCATTATTATAGGCGCATTAGGCGTAGGTATTGGCTTTGGTTTACAAAACATAGTAAATAACCTGGTATCGGGGATCATACTGGCCTTTGAAAAACCTGTACAGGTGGGTGATATTATAGAGGTAAGCGGTAAATCCGGAACTATTAAAGAGATAGGTATCCGATCGAGCAAGATAGAGTGCGGCGATGGATCAGAACTTATTGTACCTAATGGCGACCTGATATCGCAGCATGTAATAAACTGGACCTTAAGCAATAACAACCGCCGTGTTGAGCTTATTATCCGGGTTGCTTACGGATCAGATGTGATGAAGGTTGAAAGTATCCTTAATGCTATTATACAGAGTCATGGCGATATCATGAAAACTCCCGCCCCATCTGTTTTTCTGTATAATTTTAGCGATACCGCCATTGAATTCAGGGCCTGGTTTTGGGCTGCAGAAATTTCAAAGTGGTTAAGCTTAAAAAGCAGCGTGATGCGTGCTGTTTATATAGCGTTTGATAAAGAAGGTATAGAAATACCGCAAGGGCAAAAAGAGATCCAGGTTAATTTTCCGGGCAATCCGGGTGCTGAAGCAAAGCCCGGGCAAACTGATAATGAAACCAATATCCTTCCCGGCGGGCATTGATGTTAATGCCCCAGGTTTAACCAGGATATCTGTTACGGTTTACCTTTATGAATATATATACCGGTGAAGCTGTAATTATAAATTTCAGCTCCGCCTATGGCCAGCCTGTCGGGTGGTGYTATCAGGCTGAAAAATAAAAATACCGGCCTAATTAAATATAGCCGTCTATATTTTTATATTTATATCAATAAATACAACCAAAAATCTTATCAGTATGTCGCAAAAAACAAGTTTTAATACAACAAAAATCCCACGCAGCAATATGGTAATACCACAGGCTGTAATTGCCGCCGGTTTAATTTTTGTTTCGGGAACTGCGGGCGTCGACCCGCTAACCGGTAAACTCGTCAGCGATAGCTATGAAGAACAAGCTTACCAGGCATTCAAAAACATTAAAATCATACTTGAAGAAGCAGGCAGCAGCATTGATAAAATTGTAAAAACCACCATTTTTATGGTTACCGGCCAGGATACCAGCTTTGCCATTATTAATAAAGTTTATAGCGAATTTTTTTTCGAAAACCCACCCGCACGCAGGGCCCCGCAGGTAATGCCATTTCCTGGTGGTATTTTAATATCGGTAGAATGTATAGCATTGGCGTGATATAAGAAATGTGCTATTTTCCTTAATTCAATGGGGCAAAACAGTAAAAAGATTTTCTGAACAGACCAGGATTTTTAACTTTTTCAGCCTGCAGGCAAAATAACTATAGTTCAAGAAAGGTGAATGATAAATACTTTATCATTCACCTTTCTTTTTTTATTTCTTTTTTAGCCCCCGACCCGGATTATCTGACGATGGTAACACTCCCCGACAACGACTTGCTACCATTTTTAAGATTAACAATATAATAATAGGTAGCCTGCGGAACAGGCTGTCCCTTAAAAGTACCATCCCAGGCAATACTGTAACCAATTGATCTGAACAGCCTTTGCCCGTTCCTGTTGAATACTTCAACCGTATTATGAGGGTAAGCGTTTAAATTTTTTATCTCCCACAGGTCATTTCTGCCGTCGCCATTGGGCGAAAAGCTATTGGGAATAATGATATCACCTGGAGTTTCAGGAGGCGTTGCCGGGGGATCAACAGTAATAGTAAATTGCACCGGCAAACCGCCGCATAAATTATCACTGAATATTGTCATAAAGTTCCCGCCGGCTTGCACAGGGATCTGCTGTGTAGTCGTATTGGTAGCCGCATCTATAACCGATATATGAGCTGAAAGTGAATTAACCACGTAAACCTTGCTTCCATCGCTGTTAATGGTAATACCGGCCGGGCTATCGCCAACATCTACGGTAGTTAGTATGTTATTGGTTAGGGTGTTGATAACGGTAACCTTTTTTACTGTTGTATTTGAAACATACAACCTGTTTCCGTCCGGACTTATGGCAATGCCCCCAGCCGGCGTTGCAACGTCAATTTTATAGGCAACAAATCTGCCTGCAATATCCACAACCGCTATATCATGTGAATTATAATTGGCTATATATAGCTTCTTGTTATCCGGGCTTATGGTGATACTGTTTGGGGTTGTACCGGTAACTAAACCATATTCGAAGAAATTGGTGGCGATATCATAAAACTGAACCGCATTTGAACCAGTGTTAATGATGTATAGTTTTTTACCATCGGCACTGATGACCATATCATTAGGGTTGAGGCCGGTTGCAACTGTTTTTACAATGCCGTGTGTACCACCGGCATCGATAACGCTTAACCGGTTAGATGTGCCACCTGTAACATACAGCCTGTTGCCATCGGGGCTTATTACCATACCGGTTGGGTTAACCCCTGCGGCAAAAGCAGTAAGTACCTTATTGGTAGCGGTACTGATTACAGATATTGTATTTGAGCCAGGATTGGCCACATAAAGCAGGCTTTTATCGGGGCTCAGCACTACCCGCAACGGGTTTGAATGTTCCGGTATCCCTTCAGTGATAATCTGCTCTGCTTTGTTGTTAATGGTATTTATTAGCAAAACCGAATTTAATAAGGCGTTAGGCGCATAGGCATAGTTTGTAGGCACCGGGCTAACCATAATATTAGCCGTAACAGCAGCAGTGCCTGCATTTACTGCAGTGAATTTGCCGATGTTCCCGGTACCGTTGGGGGCTAAACCAATAGTTGTATTGTCATTTGTCCACGCGTAGCGGCCTGCTGTTCCGGTAAAATTAACGGCGTCTGTAAGTTGTCCGTTTTGTTTGGTTTGATTGGCGACCGGATTAACCACAGGCAGCGCAGTGATATAGCCTGTTACCCTTGCCGTTTGCTTAACTGAACCCGAGCTTAGCGCAACATCTCCGGATATATTACCTACCGCCGCCTGCGCCGATGAACGCACATAAACCACTATATTGGAGATCAGTCCTGAGTTTTGGGTAAGTATTATACTGTTGCCATAAGTTCCGTCGGCAAGATGCGAAATCTCAAAATTATTGGGAGCAGTAACCGTTACATCAGCAGACAAACCACTTGCCGAAACCGGGAATTGTTGAATAGCCGGGCTTACAGACGCGGTACCAGCACAGGCCGAAATGACGCCTGATACATCGCCAACAATAATCTGCGGTGCAGCCGTTGTTGATAATATATGATTTACCCGCTGCCCGGACTGCGCCCCAACTGTTGTAATCAGTGAAAAGACAATGGCGCTTATTAAACGCAGATATTTTTTCATGTAGTTTTATTGACCTGCATATTAAAAATAACATTAACTACGATAATGTTTTTTAAAGCTGATAAATATAATACTATTAAAATTATATGATATCGTTACCCCATCGCCGTGCAAGTGTATCGCAACCATTACATAACTTAATTTGTTTGTTCATTAACAGATGGCGTAGTGCAATAACCAACAATCCCTTACGACAATAGCAGAGGATGGGCGGCATTTACTCGATATTTACTAAGAGCGCTCTTGTTGACGATATTTGCGCACGTGCGTTGAATTTCATATATTGTTGTGCCAAACCTTCATATGAAAAAGTTAACAACCCTATTTTTTACAGTTTTTATTTCCCTTATACTTTACATTCTGGTAGGTTTTGAAAGTAATGGCGGCTTTAAATATCAAAACGATGTAAAAGCAGCAAACCTTAAAGGCAAAGTAAAATCATGTAGTAGCTATTACTATCCATCGCCGCAAACCGGCATTAACATAAATAGAGGATGGCAATACTGTGAAACACGCAATTACAGGACCGATGGTAAAATAGAAAGCTTCCTTTATGTTGATTCTGTTAAAGTTAAACAACCAAGGTTCGGTTTGTTTTACAGCTACGATGGAGAAGGTCGGCAATTGACCGAAAAAGATATTAATGGGAAGTTATTAGACAGTTCGACATACAAAACAAATAAGCAAGGACAGTTAGAGGAGTATAATTATTCCGGAATTACGGTTTATAACAAGCAAGGCTTGCTCCAGGCCTTTTATATAAATACGCAAGGGGTCCGCATCCTACAATGCGCTAACCATTATGACAAACAAGAGCATATTATTGAATCTTTGTTGTATGGAGAAGATGGTAAACTGACAGAAACGATAAAATACAAAATGGATGCCCTTGGCCGCAAAATCACCGAAGAGACATATGACCCCCAAAATACCTTAACTCTTAAAATTTCTTATATATATGATAATCACAACAATGTGATCATTCAAAAAGATTCATCAGCTACGGACGCGCGATACGTAGGTGGTTTTGTAGCGCACGAGGATTTAACACCCGATGGTAAAATTACACAAACAGTGAGCAGGTATAAATTCTACGACAAGCACGGCAACTGGTTATTATGGGATATCCTTTATAAAGGCAAAGTAGTTAAAACGGTGAAACGTCAGATAACCTATTATAAAGATTGATTTTGGGGATGTTCAAGCAAAAAAGGCACAGTCCTAAAACCATGCCTTTTTGAATTTTTACTTTTGAATTTTGAATTTCTTCTTAGTACCTGTAATACTCCGGTTTAAACGGACCATCAACAGTTACGCCAATGTAGTCTGCCTGTTCCTGGTCAAGTACTTCCAGTTCAACGCCAATTTTGGCAAGGTGTAAACGGGCAACTTTTTCGTCGAGGTGTTTTGGCAGGGTGTAAACTTCGTTTTTGTAAGCGGCACCGTTTGTCCAAAGCTCCAACTGGGCTAAGGTTTGGTTGGTGAACGAGTTACTCATTACAAAGCTTGGGTGACCAGTTGCACAACCTAAGTTTACCAAACGGCCTTCGGCTAATACAATAACGTCGCTGCCATCAATGGTGTATTTATCAACCTGTGGTTTAATTTCAATTTTGGTATTGCCGTAAGCACCATTTAACCAGGCCATGTCAATCTCGTTATCAAAGTGACCGATGTTACAAACAATAGCCTTATCCTTCAAAGCACGGAAATGCTCTTCGCGAACGATGTTTTTGTTACCTGTTGCAGTAACTACAATATCTGCTTCTTTAATAGCGGTACCCAGTTTTTTAACCTCGAAACCTTCCATAGCAGCCTGTAAAGCGCAGATAGGGTCAATTTCGGTTACGATAACACGTACGCCAGAGTTACGCAATGAATCTGCAGAACCTTTGCCTACGTCGCCGTAACCGCAAACAACGGCTACTTTACCGGCCATCATTACGTCGGTTGCACGACGAATGGCGTCAACCAGCGATTCGCGACAGCCGTATTTATTATCAAATTTGGATTTGGTAACCGAATCATTAACGTTGATTGCAGGCATTGGTAATGTACCAGCTTTCATGCGCTCATATAAGCGGTGAACACCGGTAGTGGTTTCTTCTGATAAACCTTTGATTTCGCCTATCAGTTCAGGATATTTATCCAGCACCATATTGGTTAAATCGCCGCCATCATCAAGGATCATGTTTAGTGGCTTGCGATCCTCACCAAAATAAAGGGTTTGCTCAATACACCAGTCAAATTCTTCGGCGTTCATACCTTTCCAGGCGTAAACAGAAGTACCGGCAGCAGCAATAGCGGCAGCGGCATGATCCTGGGTAGAGAATATATTACATGACGACCAGGTAACTTCGGCACCAAGCTCAATCAATGTTTCAATTAACACAGCTGTTTGGATGGTCATGTGCAGGCAGCCTGCAATACGCGCGCCTTTTAAAGGCTGGCTTGGTCCGTACTCCTGGCGTAAAGCCATTAAGCCCGGCATTTCGGCCTCGGCCAGTTCAATTTCCTTGCGGCCCCATTCGGCTAACGAAAGGTCTTTTACTTTGTATTTAACGAAAGCAGTTTCTACTGATGACATATCATTTCAATTTTGATGCAAATTTAACTTATAAGTTTGTGAAAACGAAATGGAAGAAAAGTAGGGTTTGGGGGTAGAGGATTTTCTCGTGCAAGAATGCCTTGTAAAGGTATTGTGCAAACGGGCTAAGGCGCAAAAGTTTTCTTGTTAACATATAAAAATATCATCCTCTCCTTCGCAAAAAGGACTTCTCACTATGGCACGAATGACATTTTCTTTTGAAATTATCCCTCTACTTCACACCTTGCTGCATAGTCAACTGCCCATTATAAATTCCCCCGGTTTCAACCAGCAGAGTTTGAGTTTTTATGCTGCCGGTAATTTCGCCGCTTGCTTTTATTTCCAGGGAGCCGGTTTGGATGTCGCCGTTAACGATACCATAAACCACAATTTCTTTGGTTACTATGTTACCCTTTACCTGGCCCTTTTCACCAAGTATTAAACCTTCATCAACCGTTACATCTCCATTTACCAATCCGTCAATACGGGCAAATGAGGGGGCTTTAAGGCTGCCTTCTAAAACGCTGCCCTCGCTTATTAGGGTTGATATAGCCTGAAGGTCAAGCGCCACTTTGTCTTTTTTTCCGAAAATAGCCATGTTTTTGTGAGGGGGATGAAATGGTGAGTTGTGAATGGTGAGCGGTCAGTGGTGAATGGTAAGTTTATTTAATTGATAAGTAAATCCCCTACTCACCATTAACCAGTCACTATTCACCATTTCACCTATTTGTTTAATGTTAAATATTTAACCGGGTTTACAGGTTTGCCGTTCACGCGCACTTCGTAATGTAAATGTGCGCCGGTTGAGTGCCCTGTTGAGCCTACAAGGCCTATCTCGTCGCCTACGTTCACTTCCTGTCCTACTTTTACCTTTATCTTGGATAGGTGCCCGTAAACAGTTTGGATATTATTTATATGCTGTATACGGATGCATTTACCATAACCACCGGCCCAGTCAGCAAAAACCACTTTGCCGCTTGCCGTACATTTTACTTCATCGCCACGGTTACCTTTAAAATCAATCCCCGGGTGAAACTCGGCATTGCCGGTATCAAAGGGATCGCTGCGGTAACCAAAAAATGATGTAAATGAGCTGACGCGGGGATAACCCATCGGAGTAAAAGCGATGGTACCCATCAGGTGATTCAGGTAATCGTTGTAAAGGGAGTAAACTTCTGTATCAGGTAGTGTTTTGCCTTCGGCATTGCCATCGCCGCCAAGGCCTTTGGTGGAGAAGCCTTTTAAACCACGACGGCGTAAATAATCATTAATGGTTTTTAGCTTGCCTTCAATAGCCTGGATGTATGATTGCGCGCTGCCTTCTTTAACATCGGCCGGCACGACCATTTGTGCAGGGGCGGCTACCTTAAGCTTTGCTATTTGTGCCAGCAGTTTTTGTTTTTCAATTTCCTGCTGCGAGTTTTGCGATCTTAAATAAATTATAACGCCCACCATTACCACTATTACCGATAGTATGCTGATTGCATAATGGCGGAGCCTGTTGAGGTGTTTTGTTTTAATTTGTAAAGACCGTGTAGGTTGCTGGTTTTTATTAATAATAACAACCGTACTGATATCAGATGTCTTTTGTTTCATCAAAATCAATTAATTAGGGTTTGCAATATAACTATTACTGTGTATAAATCAATAGCGATTTTAAACAAACCACTTGTGCCCTGATGGTTACCTTAAATGGCCCATCGTCAGCAAATTGTTATTATTGCGTTTTATAAACGTAAACTGTTAATCATTTGTTATTTTTGTAATTGATAAAATCTAAAAAAAGAAATATATTATGTATCCAGAATATTTAGTTGCCCCAATGCGGGAAGATTTAACAAAGGTGGGTTTTGAGGAGCTGAAAGATGCCGACGCAGTAAAAAACGCAATTGAAAGCGAAGGAACTGTATTTGTAATGGTGAATTCTGTTTGCGGTTGCGCTGCTGCCAACGCACGCCCGGCTGCAAGGATAGCTGCTGCTAACCAAAAACATCCTGATAAATTAGTTACCGTTTTTGCAGGTATGGAAAAAGAAGCGGTTGATGCTGCACGCAACTACATGTTGCCTTATCCTCCGTCATCGCCCGCGATGGCTTTGTTTAAAGATGGCAAACTGGTTCACATTATCGAGCGTCACCAGATAGAAGGCCGCCCTGCGCAAATGATAGCCGATAACCTGATCGGTGCTTTTGAGCAATACTGCTAATAAGCCAAAAGCGGAAAGCAAAAAGCCTAAAGATAAAAACAGAAGATCCGGTGTAAACAATACCGGATCTTTTGTTTTTATAAATGACAAACGCCTAATTGCGGCTATATTGCGCTGCTAAAGGAATAGGGATAGGCTCTTTAGTATTCATGGTGCCTGGCGTAAGGTAACTCAGCTTCAATTTAAAGGCTTCATTTTTATGCAGGTATTCTAACCGGAAAGGGTAAAATCCTTTTGTCAATGGTATTATGTACGTGTACGTCCGGCGATTGTAATTGCCGTCCCATTGTATCAGGAGCTTATTGTCAAGATATAATTTCGAATCTTTATCGGCATCTAAAATAAATATATAATACCCCTCTTCCTTTGTTTCCAGCAGTCCATCAATAACCAGGGCGAAATTATTTTTTCGCGGTAGCTTTTCCGCATCAAAATCGTTGTTTGTTATTCCTGTCTTTACCGGCTTTAAGCTTTTAAGATCCGGCCATTTGTCCCATTCTCCCTCATAATAGGCATAATTAAACCCACCCGGTTTTACATTTTTTTGTTTTGAAACAGGATGCAGCGTTTTTCCAATTGTAAAATTACCGGCCGAGGTTTTATCATAGCGACTGCGGCTGGTGAAACGTTTATAAGTAACCGTGGCAGCGCCGGTTAATGTTATCTCGGGCTGTGCTTTTGCAGATAAGGTTGTGGGAGCTGTTCCATCAAGCGTATAACGCACTTTTGTGGTATCGTTAAAATACCATATTTTAATAGGTTTGTCTTTCAAAACAATACCATTCATGGGGTGAAATTCAATAGAACCGGTGGAGCCGGCATAGGTAAATTTTAACCCGTCGTAAATGCTTTTTAGCCTTACCGAACTATGTGTTTCATCGGGATAGGCAAGTATTTTCCAGGCTAAGCCCGCGGGGGCAGTTTTTTTTAGGACAGCATCCATAGTATCAATCCTCATCGATTTACCATCCTTTCCCTCCCGGCCACTTATAAACAGCGTGGTATTTGAACCGGCTAAAGCAGGCAGTTTATCGGCCGCTATTTTTGGCAGATAGCACTTATCCCACCAAAGGCTGGGGTCGACCGCGATGTACGACTTAAACGCTTTTGGTTCATTTAACATCGCGTACATCGCAAACAAGCCACCTAATGAATGCCCCCAAAGTGTATTATCGCCGTTGGAGGGGTATGTTTTATCAACATACGGTATCAACTCATTTTTAATAAACCCAAGGAATTTATCCGCCCCGCCCGATGTTTTCCAACCTTCTAAATGAGTTGGTGTAAGGTCTTTGTTCCGGTCGATACCCAAAACACTCACAATTATTGTTGGGGGCATATAGCCTTCTCCCTCTAAAAAGCGCTGAATCTGTTTTATTAAGCCTGTATTCCAGTTGCCGCCATCAAGCACATACAATACATCGTATTTATCGGTACTCCCCGGTTTATAATTTGGCGGAATAAATACCTGTATAAGCCTTTTTTGATTTAATATGCCTGAATTTAAAGAGTCGAGCCTTCCCATTTCGGGTATTCTAAGAACGGTATCCTGTGCTTTGGCCATGTTAACCAGCCCGCCAGTCATTGTTAGCAGCATCAAAAAAAGGCGAAGTGTATTTTTCATTTTTATTGTAACATTCATTATTCGCTCCTTAAACTCTTTACCGGGTTCATCAACGCGGCTTTAATACTTTGGTAGCTTACCGTAAGCAGGGTGATCGTGATAGAGCCGATGGCGGTTGCACCAAAAATCCACCAGGAAAGCTCGGCGTGGTACTTGTAATCTTTTATCCAGCCTTGCATAAAATAGTAGGCAGTAGGTATAGCTATCAGTAATGATATAGAAACCAGCACCACAAAATCTAACGACATTAAGCGCCACAAACCAAATACCGATGCGCCAAGCACCTTGCGTACCCCAATTTCCTTGGTGCGCTGCTCGGCCATAAATGATGCCATGCCAAATAAACCCATACAGCTTATAAAGATAGCAAGCAAGGTAAAGAAACCGGCCAGCTTACCTACGCGCTCTTCGTTGGCAAATTTTCGGGCGTACTCTTCATCTGTAAATTTATAATCGAAAGGGCTGGCCGGGTCATACTGTTTAAATACAGCTTCAATTTTATGTAATGCTTCGCTGGCACTTTTGCTGGTGTTCAACCTGATATCAACTATCCCGGGAGCATACGAAACCAGATAAAATATAGTTGGTTTTACCGGGTCATAGGGTGATGACATAACCATATCCTTCACTACGCCTATAACTTTAAAAGTTTTGTACCATTTAATGGTTTCGCCAACCGGGTGTTTAAAGTTCATGAACTTTACGGCGGCTTCGTTCAATACTATACCCGATGAATCAGTCGAAATGTCCCTTGAAAAATCGCGCCCGTCGGTAAGTTTCCAACCCGCCGTTTTTCCAAATTCAGGGCTTACCGGAACAGTGCCGAAATCATCTTGCAAATTAGGATCCTTATCCCTCCAGGTAAGGCCGCTATTATTGGAATATACCCCGGTTAACGGACTATCAGACTCGGCCATTTCAACTATTGCTCCCGACTGCAGCAGGTCATTCCTTACTGCCGTAAAGTGCTGATGAATAGCATCCGTTTTCATTTCTATCTGTATAAGGCCGGTGCGGTCATAGCCTATTGGTCTGTTCTTGGTAAATTGCACCTGTCTGAAAACAATAATAGTACCTATGATTAAAGTAACGGAAACCGTAAATTGTAAAACCACCAGTACTTTACGGGGTAATGCAGCCATTCGCCCGGCCTTAAAGGTTCCTTTTAAAACTTTCACCGGCTTAAATGATGACAGGTAAAAAGCAGGGTAACTACCCGCTATGAGCCCTGTTATGAGGCTAAAACCAATTCCCAGTATCCAAAACATCGGGTTGGCCCATAATACCTGCATGGTTTTATTGGCCACCTGGTTAAACCAGGGCAAAATGAGTTGTACAATAAGTATGGAAAACAAGAAGGCAAAGGCCGAGATCAGCACCGACTCTACCAAAAACTGACCAATAAGCTGGCCTCGCAGCGATCCTACCGTTTTACGTATACCTACTTCCTTGGCCCGTTTTTCTGACCGGGCCGTGCTTAGGTTCATGAAATTGATACAAGCCAGCAGCAATACAAATATGCCAATAATACCAAACATCCATACAAATTGTATAGCTCCCCCGGTATTAATACCATTTTTAAACTCCGAATATAAATGCCACTTGCTTATCGGGTGCAAAAACACAGTTGGCTTAAAAGATAAACCCAGCTTATTGCCCTCAGCGGCAAAAGCATTCAGTTTCAAATCTTTTATCCTGGTCGATACCTTGTTTATATCTGCATTGGGGCTTAGCTGTGCAAATAGCTGCCATGAATTATTACCCCATTGTGTAATGTTTGTTTTTACATGAGTAGTCATGTACAAATCCCACGGTGCAATAAATGCCACTTCAGCTAAGCTGTTATTATGCGGCAGATCTTCGTAAACGCCGGTAACCTTAACGTTCCATTTATTGTCGATCTTTAAGACTTTAAACATGGGATCAGTGTCACCAAAAAGTGCCTTAGCCAATGATGCAGATAGAATGATAGACGATGGATCTTTTAGACCAGATCGTGTGCCTTTGATCATTTTTAAGCTGAACAGGTCTGGTGCTTCGGCCTGCATATAGTTTCCCTGTTGGGTTAATTTTTTATTGCCGAATGAGAGAATGTGTGCGTATGTCCAGGTAGATAGTACGGCATACTTAAAATCATTCTGATAGTCGTCCCGCAGTTTATAACCCAATGGCATAGGTATATCAGATTGTGTGCCTACAATCCCATTAAAGGTTTGATGCTGCATAACCTGTACCAGTCGGTCATAGTTTTTAAAATACTTGTCGTATGACAGCTCGTCCCAGATCCAAAGACCAATAAGCATAGCCACAGCCATACCCACCGATAGGCCGGTAACATTAATAAATGTATGCGCCTTATTCCTGATAAGGTTTCGCCATGCTATTTTCAGATAATTTTCTATCACGATGTTGTATATTTTAAGCTTAAAGCAAAAGGCATAAAGCCTAAAGCTCTTATAAAATCCTGTTTATTGCTTTTAGCTTTAAGCCTTCGGCTTTAAGCTCCCTACTCGCTCCTTAAACTTTTCACCGGGTTCATCAGCGCTGCTTTAATAGCCTGGAAGCTTACCGTAATTAATGTAATGGCAATTGCCCCTGTACCCGATAGTGCAAAAATCCACCAGGTTATTGGCGACCGGTACTGGTATTGATGAAGCCAACCGTTCATAAAATAATAAGCCACAGGGATTGCAATAAGTAATGATATAACTACCAGCACCACAAATTCAGTTGATAATAAACGCCATAGGTTTACTACCGATGCGCCAAGCACCTTACGTACCCCTATTTCCTTAATGCGTTGCTCAGCCACAAACGAGGCCAGCCCAAACAGGCCCAGGCAACTGATAAAAATGGCCAGCACTGCAAACACGGTAGCAAGGTTGCCTATGCGCTGCTCGTCGCTAAACTTATGGGCGTATTCATCATCATTAAACTTAAACTGGAAGGGACTGCCGGGATTGTATTTTTTAAATACTGGCTCAATTTTGCTCAGGGCTTCGCGCATAGGTACTTTAGGGTTTACGCGCAGGGTGATAAGATTAACCCAACCGGGGTTCATATGAAAAACGGTAGCGATGGTAGGCTTGTATGGCGATTCCATTACCATATCTTTTACCACACCGGTTATTACGTGGTTTTTACCTGCCCAATGCATGATTTTACCAATAGGGTTTTTAAGTCCGCTTAGTTTTACTGCCGATTCATTTAATATAAACGCGCCGGTATCTGTAGGGAAGCTTCTCGAAAAATCGCGGCCTTCAATTACCTTCCAGCCAACGGTTTTACCATAATCATAGGTTACGGCTATAGTACCGAATAGCGGATCGAAACCAGGGGCTTTTCCAGCCCAATCGAAGCCATTATTGTTTGCCCATACCTGCGTTGTTGAACTGTTTGATTCTGTCATATCGGCCACTGCACCGGTTTGAATCAGGTCGTTCCGCATGGCTTCATAATGGCCATAAATTTCGGGGGTGTTCATATCAATCGTAATTAGGCCCTCGCGGGTATAGCCAATAGGCCTGCTGCGCGCAAACTGAATTTGCCTGAAAACGATAATGGTGCCAATAATTAGCACAATAGACACTGTGAACTGCACCACCACCAAAACCCTACGCGGCAGCGAAGCAAAGCGCCCAACACGGAAAGTACCTTTTAATACTTTGATAGGCTCAAAGGCCGAAAGGTAAAATGCCGGATAGCTACCTGCTATGATGCCGGTAAAAAATGTAAAGCTCAAAGCCGCTGCCCAGAACCAGGCATTAGTAAACGGCATGGCAATTTGCTTATCAGCAAGGTTGTTAAAATACGGCAAGGTCACTAAAACCATTATAAGCGTAACCACCAAAGCCAAAAATGCAAACATCAGCGATTCACTCAAAAACTGTTTTACCAGTTGTGAGCGCACGGAACCTATCGCTTTACGAATACCCACTTCTTTTGCACGTTTTTCGCTGCGGGCGGTGCTTAGGTTCATAAAATTGATACAGGCCAGCAGCAATACAAACATACCAATGATGCCGAACAGCCATACCAACTCAATGCGGCCGCCAACTGATTTGCCGTTTTTAAAATCGCTGTACAGGTGCCATTTGGCCATGGGGTGTATTTGCATCACCTCGTCATTTGTCTTAAAATGCGGCTTGGTAATGTTCCTGATTTTGGCCGATACTTTATCAAAATCGGCATTCATGTTCATCAGTGCGAATAAATGGCAGCCATGGTTATCCCATGCACCGCTTTGCGTGTTCCACCAGTTTGCGGGGCTGCTCCAGGGTAACATAAATTTAGTTGGATAAAAGGTGGTATTATAAGGCAGATCCTGGTAAACTCCGGCTACCTTCATATCGGTTTTGTTATCAATCCGTACTACCTTATTTATGGGGTCGGCGTTGCCAAAAAGGGCGATAGCTACAGATTGCGACAGTACAAAAGATGAAGGATCCTTAAAGTTGGCGTAACTACCTTTTATCATTTTTAATGAAAGTATAGCCGGCAGACCGGGCTCGGCCCACATGCCGTTTTGGGAGATCTTTTTATCGCCAACAGCCAGTATATGTGTACTCTCCCAGGTAAGGGCCGTTAATTTAAAATCACTGCTGTATTTGGTTCGCAGTTCTGCACTAAGCGGCACCACGGTCGACCCGAAAGTTATCGTTTCACCGTTGGCTGTTTGGGTGGTCATTACCTGGGCCACATGATCGTAATTTTGGTGATACTTATCAAAGGATAGTTCATCCCATATCCATAGCCCGATAAGCATGGCCACCGCCATACCAACCGATAACCCCGCTACATTAATAAAGGTATGAACCTTATTTTTGACAATGTTGCGCCATGCGATTTTTAAATAATTTTTGATCATTGCTATATGTTTAAAGCTTAAAGCTAAAGGCACAAAGCCTAAAACTTTTATAATCCTGTTTATTGCTTTTAGCTTTAAGCCTTCGGCTCTCAGCTTCCTATTCGCTTCTTAAACTTTTTATCGGGTTAATCAGTGCTGCTTTTATGGCCTGGAAACTTACGGTTGCAAGGGCTATCATAATTATTAACGCACCAGATAAGGCAAACATCCACCATTGTATTGGGGTGCGGTAAGCAAAACCCTGTAGCCATTGGCCCGCCGCGTACCAGGCTATCGGCAGCGCAATAAACAAGGCTATAATCACYAGTAATAAAAACTCTGAGGACAGCAAAGCAAACAGCGATTGCACACTTGCACCCAATACTTTACGAATGCCAATTTCTTTAATACGCTGTTCGGCAGTAAACATGGCTAAACCCAGCAAGCCAAGGCATGATATAAATATAGCCAGGAAGGCAAATGCGTTTGAAAGCCTATCCACAATCTGCTCGTTCTGGTACAGTTTCTGGTATTCTTCGTCGCTAAAATAATAGGTGAACGGGAATGCCGGATTGAGCTGTTTGCATAATTTTTCGATACTGGCCAGTGCTTCTTTTGTTTTGCCTGGCCGCGTTCTTATCAATATGTTACCATAATTTTCATTTTCACCAGCGCGCAGGATCATCGGTTTTATTTGCTCATGTATGGAGTTAAAATGAAAATCCTGTATTACGGCAATGATTTTACCATGTTTGCCCCAAAAAGTAAGTGGTTGTCCTATAGGTTTTTTATAGCCTATCCTTTTTAAGGCAGCTTCATTTAGTATAAAACCAACAGAATCTGTGGCGTAATCTTTTGAAAAATCACGGCCTTCCAATACCTTCAGTTTCATGGTTTTTACAAAATCATACCCTACAGATGATTGGGTGAACTGGATGTTTATGTTGGGGTCTTTGCCTATCCAGTCAACACCGCCTGTACCGTTCTGGATATTTGTGGGGGCATCGCTCATCCGGGTTACGGTTTGTATGCCCGGCAACTGCAACGCCTCATTTTTAAACAGGCTGTATTTAGCAGTAAGATCACCTTCAAGCGGAATATACACCAGGTTTTCTTTATCATATCCCAGGTTTTTAGATTGGATATAATTCATCTGCTTTGATATAACAATAGTACCGGTGATTAATACAACCGATAACACAAACTGAAATACCACCAGTCCTTTACGGAAGATGGTAGTGCCCGAATCTAACTTTAAGGTTCCTTTTAAAACTTTTACCGGGTTAAACGACGATAAAAACAAGGCCGGATAACTGCCCGATACTAACCCGGTTATTAAGGTAATAGCCGCCAGTTTTACCCAGAAAGCAACCTGATTAAATGGCAAATCAATTTGTTTTTGGGTTACCTGGTTAAATACAGGCAGTAATAAAATTAATAATGCCAGCGATATAATTACCGATATAGACGTAATAAGCAACGACTCGCTAATAAATTGCTGTACTAAAACCGACCGCACTGCCCCAACTACTTTACGTACCCCAATTTCTTTAGCGCGCTTAACTGAGCGGGCTGTAGATAAGTTCATGAAATTGATACAGGCTATAAGCAGGATAAAAATGGCGACAATGCTAAATATGTTAACATATTCAATACGCCCACCTACAAATTTACCATCCTCAAAATTGCCATGTAAGTATAGTTCGGAGTAACGTTTTATACCCAGGTCAATAATAAAAGTAGATGTTTTGCGGTTGGTGCCGTTATATTTGTCCAAAAAATGGCTAATCTTTTTTTCAAATTTTACCGGGTCGGCATCTGCCCGTAGCATAATGATTAGCCCCGGTCCCTGGTTGCCCCAATCCCTGGCCCAGGTATTTTCTTCTAAAAAGTTATACCAGTTTACAAGATACTCAAATTTTTGCGAGGTATTTTTAGGCAGGTCTTCAAATACAGCCGTTACAGTTAAGTTTTTGTGATTTTCGTACCGGATAGTTTTGCCTATTGCAGCCTGCGGGCTGCCAAAAAATGCGGTGGCCATTTTATGGGATATGGCCAGGCTCGCCGGTGTGTTTAAAGCGTTATGTGCATTGCCCTGTAATAACCTGAAGCTAAATATTTTAAAATAATCGGCACCTGCCGATGTCCCCGTTTGTTTTAGTATCTTATCGCCAACCTGGAAAGTATTGATCTGATTGAACCCCAGGTTCATGGCATACTGCACTTCGGGCAGTACCTTTTTCATTTCATCGGCAGTACTGCCGGGAGTATTAAAGCTGCCATGAATTTTATGATCGTAATTCTGCAACTCATATACCGAGTAAATACGAGATTCTTTTTTTAAGCCCGAATCCATAATCAACTCATCCTGCACCCATAGCAAAATAAGCAGGCTGCAAACCAGGCCTACAGAAAGCCCTGCAGCATTAATAAAGGTATGCGTTTTGTTTCTCCACAAATTACGCCAGGCTACTTTTAAATAATTCCTAATCATTGCTATATTTTAAGCTTAAAGCTAAAGGCACAAAGCCTAAAGCTTTTATAATCTTGTTTATAACGTTAGCTAAAAGCTAAAGGCTTAAGGCCGAAAGCTTTTATAAGCTTGCTTTCAGCTTTAAGCCTTCGGCTTTTAGCTTTCTCTACTCCGTTTTCAAACTCTTCACGGGGTTTAGCAAAGCGGCTCTGATGCTTTGATAACTTACCGTTAATAAAGTGATTACCATGGCTCCGGCGGCGGCGGTGGCAAATATCCACCAGGCTATGCCGGCGTGATATTGATAGCCTTGCAGCCAGCCATGCATAAAATAGTAAGAAACCGGGGTTGCTATCAGTATGGAAATAACAACCAGCACCACAAAATCTGCCGACATTAAGCGCCATAGGCTAAATACGGATGCGCCCAATACCTTGCGTACACCTATTTCTTTAATGCGCTGCTCGGCCAGGAATGATGCCATGCCAAACAAGCCCAGGCAACTGATAAAAATAGCCAGGCCGGCAAAGCAGGCAGCCAGTTTGCCAATACGCTGTTCGTTGCCAAATTTTTTGGCGTACTCATCATCTACAAAGTGGTATTCAAATGGTTGTGATGGGTTATATAGTTTAAAAATGCGCTCTATTTTGCCAAGGGCTTCTGTTGCGCTAACCTTCGGATTAATTTTTAGCAGGATAGTAGATTCTGAATTTTTGGAGAGATAATAAATAAACGGCCTGACCTCTTCATAAGGCGAGTTGATGATCATGTCCTTCACTACCCCTATCACCTTTAATGGCTCACCATTCCATTTAATGATTTCACCAACAGCATTATTATTAAAGCCCATAAAACGGGCCGCGGTTTCATTGATCACCAAACCAGACGAATCTGTGAGGAACGACCGGGAAAATCCCCTGCCCTGTTTAAAATTCCAGCCGATTGTTTTTTCAAAATCATAGGACACCCCTTCATTAGGAAAATCCACGCTCATGTTAGGGTCTTTGCCTTTCCAATCAAAACCACTGCTGCTTGAGCTATATTCTGTTGGTGCGGCACCGGCTTCGGCTACAGATACCACGGCCTGGCTTTTTAACAGTTCGGTTTTAACTACATCGAGGTGTTTGTGAATATCATCGTTAAGTACAGGAACCGAAACCAACCCATCACGACTGTAACCAATAGGCCGGTCTTTAGCAAACTGGATCTGCCGGAAAACAATAATAGTACCGATGATAAGGGTGATGGATACTGTAAATTGTATTACCACCAATACCTTGCGCGGAACGGCGGCAAACCGGCCAACCTTGAACGAGCCTTTTAAAACTTTTACAGGCTCAAACGACGACAGGTACAGTGCCGGGTAGCTTCCGGCTATTAATCCGGTAAATAAACTGAAGCCCACAACCATTAACCAAAACAATGTGCTACCCCATAAAACAGACATGTTTTTATCAGAAACAGCGTTGAAAAACGGCAGGCTTAACTGTACCAGCAATATGGATAATGCCAGCGCCAACACCACAAACAATAACGATTCGCTAAAAAACTGGTAAACGAGCTGGCTGCGTAAAGAGCCTATTGCCTTGCGGATGCCCACTTCTTTGGCCCGTTTTTCGCTACGGGCTGTACTTAAATTCATAAAATTGATGCAGGCCAGCAGCAACACAAACACACCGATTATGCCAAACAGCCAAACGTATTTAATACGGCCGCTTACATTTACACCATTTTTAAAATCGCTGTATAAATGCCATTTGCTCATGGGCTGTAAAAAAAGCTGTGGCTTCTTTTTAGCCAGTTCGGGATTGAGGTTGCGCAGTTTGGCATCTTTTATTTTTACAGATACATTGGCAAAGCTGGTATTATCAATCAACTGAACAAATATCTGGAAGGCATTTGGCCGCCAGGGATCGGCAGCTGTGCGTACCCATTCGGTATTATTAAAATAGAGCTGCCATGGTGCAATAAACGAAATATCGGCAAAGGTTGAATTGCGCGGCAGATCTTCATAAACCCCTGTTACTTTAACATCCAGTTTATTATCAATCTTTAAAACCTTGTTCATCGGGTCGGCATCACCAAAATAAGCTTTGGCATTTGATGCGGATATTAAAACCGTGTAAGGATCTTTTAACCCATCGCGCGTGCCCTTCAGCATTTTAAGCGTAAACATTTCTGGCGCCTGGGGCTCAAAATATACGCCCTTTTTGTTTAGCTTTTTATCGCCCAGGCTTAACAGGTGGTTACCCATTCCTGCAGCCATCACTACAGCTTTAAAACTGCTACCATAGTTTTTACGCAGCTCGTTAGCCAGCGGATAAGGCGTTGCCGCCCAGGTATCAATTTCGCCGTTGTTTTTCAAATTTTGTTCAACCAAAGCAATGCGGGTATAGTTCTGGTGAAACTGATCGAACGATAATTCGTCCCATATCCATAACCCGATAAGGATGGCTACCGCCATACCAACCGAAAGCCCCGCGATATTGATAACAGAGTTAGCCTTATTTTTGATAAGGTTACGCCAGGCGGTTTTTAAATAATGTTGGTTCATATTTTGTTAAGCTTAAAGCCAAAGGCACAAAGCCTAAAGCTTTTGTTTATCTTATTTATAACTTTAGCTTAAAGCTGAAGGCATAAGGCCGAAAGCCTTTTCCTCTTATTTTTGCTTTCGGCTTTAAGCTTTACGCCTTTAGCTTCCTCACTCCGTTTTCAAACTCTTCACCGGGTTCATCAGAGCTGCCTTTATAGCCTGGAAACTTACTGTAAACAGGGCTACAAACGCGGCCAGGATGCCGGCCAGGGCAAACATCCACCAGCTGATAGGTATGCGGTATTCAAAGGCCTGCAGCCATTTATTCATGCCCCACCAGGCTATAGGGGTTGCAATGATAAAGGCAATGATAACCAGCTTTAAAAAGTCTGTGGATAGTAACTGTACAATGCCCGATACACTTGCGCCTAATACTTTACGAATGCCTATTTCTTTGCTGCGCTGCTCGGCGCTAAAGGCGGCTAAACCAAACAGGCCAAGGCATGAAATAACAATGGCTACCAGCGTAAATGAATTAATGATCTGCGATAGCGTAATCTCTGTTTCATATTGCTTTTGAACCTCGGTATCTAAAAACGAATATTCAAAAGGCGCATCGGCAATATTTTTACGCCATAATACCTCTATTTTTGCCAGCAGTGATTTATAGTTTTTGCTATCGGTAGCAACCACCAGGTTATTAAAATCTCCGGCATCTTTATCATAAACCAGCATAAATGGCTTTACTTCACTGTGGAGTGAGTTGTAATTAAAATCCTTCATAACGCCGGCCACTTCTACAAAGGTTTCGGGGTTGGGTTCATACTTGGTGTATAACCTTGTGCCCGGAGCAGTTTGAGGGTTTAATCCTAAACGCTTTGCCAGGGTTTCATTGATTAATACCCGGGTTGAATCGTGCAGGCGGAAATCGCGACCGCTAATGATCTTTATACCATTGGCTTTCGCAAAAAATTCATCGGTGTTTATATTTTGCGCGTCGATAGCAGTGGTCATGTTACCACCTGCCGGGTAAACACCATGATCGTGCGGTACAAACTGGCTTAAATAATTGTCGGCGCGGCTTACTACTTTAACCTCGGCCAATTGCCTCAGGTCGTTTGCAAAATTCTGCATTTTGCTTTGTGTGCCAACTGTATAAAAGTTAAAGATGAGCTTCTGCCTGGCATCAAAGCCAATGTCTTTATTTTTTATATAGTTGAGCTGACTGTATATAATAATAATGCCGGTAACCAGCACAATAGATAATACAAACTGAAAAACAACTAACGATTTGCGAATGCCGGCTGCCGAAATGTGGCTGGTAAAATTGCCTTTTATTACTTTGATAGCTTTAAAGGCTGATAAATAAAACGCGGGATAGCTGCCCGCAACCAGGCCTGTAACAAGCACCAGGCTTATTAACATTACCCAAAGCTTGTAATTTGTAAAAAAAGACAGGTGGATGTCTGTTTTGGTTACCTGATTCAGGTAAGGGAGCAGGATCATTAACATCGGCAGCGCTATAGCCACACCTATCAACGCTAATAAAAACGACTCGCCCAAAAACTGTTTTATCAAATCGCCCTGGCCCGCGCCTATCACTTTACGTACGCCTACTTCTTTGGCGCGTTTGGATGCGCGCGCGGTAGACAGGTTCATGAAGTTGATACAGGCTATCACCTGGATCATTACGGCTATCAGTATTAGTATATACAAGAAAGAAGGGGCGAGCGTTTTGGTTAATTCATGTTCAAAACCCGGGGTGGTGTGGATGGATGCAACCGGCTGCAGGTGCAGTGATTTTTTCATGCCTATTTCCTTCATTTGGGCAGCACCATATCTGTTTAAAAATCCGGGCAGTTTTTTTTCAAATGCTGCAGCATTGGCATCGGGCCTCAGTTTTACATAGGCAAAAAGAAAGTTATTGCCACCCCAGGTATTGTTTTGGCGCACATATTGACCCAGGCCCCCACTGTTCATGGCCATAAACATATTGGCGTGAATGTGCGTTTTGCCGGCGCTTTCGTCAACCACTCCGGTTACCTTAAAATCATGTTTCCCAAAGGAGTTATCAATAGATATCATTTTGCCTACCGGGTCTTCGCTGCCAAAAAGCTTGTCGGCAACAGGCTTAAGCAATACAATGGAGTAGGGCTCGGCTAATACTTTTGATGCATTGCCGCCAACAAAGTGATAGCTGAACATATCAAAAAAGGTAGAGTCGACATAAGCGGCATCCTTTTGATAAAATGATTTTTCTTTATAACGCAGCAGGTGTTGTTTTGCGCCAAAACCTTCGGTAGTAACCAGGCGGGTAAATTGTACCACTTCGCCAAAATCATTTTTCATGGCGGGGGTAATAGGCGGTGAGCTTGCCGCTCCGTGGTGTTTATCGCCGGTTAACTCTAAATCGGTGGTAATGCGGTAAATATGTTGTACATCTTTATGATGCTTATCATAATTATACTGATCCTGCACATACAATAAAATATACAAACAACACAATGTACCAGTAGCCAGGCCAATAATGTTGATGAAACTAAACGTTTTGTTTTTTAACAAAAACCGCCATGCTGTTTTTAAATAACTCCGGATCATTGTTACGTAGTTTTAGCTTAAAGCTAAAGGCATAAAGCCTAAAGCTTTTTTATCATTAATTTAACTGTTCAATTTTTTTTGCTTTCAGCTTTATGCCTTCGGCTTTCGGCTTTTACTCCGCCTTCAAACTATTTACCGGGTTCATCAGCGCGGCTTTTATGCTTTGGTAACTTACAGTAAACACGGCTATCAGTATGGCCACTATCCCCGCCAAGGCAAACATCCACCAACTGATATTGATGCGGTTACTGGGGTTAAAATCCTGCAACCATTTGTTCATGGCCCACCACGCTATTGGCGATGCAATTAGAATGGCGATGAACACCAGCTTAACAAAATCGACCGAGAGCAGGCGTGTGATGCTGGCTATACTTGCCCCAAGTACCTTGCGGATGCCTATCTCTTTGCTGCGCTGCTCGGCCATAAAAGCGGCTAAGGCAAACAAGCCAAGGCAAGCTATAATAATGGCCAATACGGCAAAGCTGGTAAATATGCGTCCCATCCGTTGTACGTCGGCGTACATATTGGCAAATTGCTCGTCCATAAACGTATACCTGATGGGCTGGTTTGGCGAAAAGTTTTTCCAAACCGCGGTTATCTGCGCGAGTGTATTTTTAACATCAGTAGGTTTTATTTTTACCGATACAATTGTAGGACTATTACCCAAATGCATCACCAATGGTTCGAGGCTACCCTTTAGCGATTCAAAATTAAAATCCTTTACCACACCAATAATGGGCACAGGAGCGCCGTAATTACTTATCCGTTTACCTACCGGGTTTTTAAGTCCTAATTTTTGTGCCATGGTTTGGTTAATGATCACGGCCTGCGAATCGGTTTTTAGTTTAGGGTTAAAATCCCGACCGGCCACTATAGTCATGCCCAGGGTTTTTATGTAGTCGGCATCAACATCCCAAAACTGGCCGCCGGTACCGGCTTCTAATTTCTGTTTACCCTCGTTATGAAATTCATTTCCGTTCCGCTTGGTGCCCGATACCGGTAAAAAATCGCTCACGGTGGCGCTTTTTACAGCCGATAGCTTTAGCAACTCGTTTTTGAAGTTTTGCACTTCACCCTCCAACGTGTGCGTGCCCTGTATCATCAGCACCTGGTCTTTTTCAAACCCTACCTTTTTATTCAGGATGTAATGCATCTGGTTATAAATAACCACCGTGCTGATAATTAATATAATGGATGTAGTAAACTGAAAAACCACCAGCCCGTTGCGCAAAAAAGAGCTCTTGCTGCCCGTAGCCAGCTTGCCCTTCAGAACGTCTACCGGTTTAAAGCTGGAAAGGTAGAATGCAGGGTAAACACCGGCCAGTATGCCAACTACTACCGCGGCAACTATTATAGTGGGCATAAACCACCATTGCAGCCATGGTATGGTTAGTGTTTTTGATGCCAGCGTATTAAAATAAGGCATTAATAATGCCGCCAAAATGATTGCTATAATAAAGGAGATAAAGCTGTAAATCAATGATTCGGCCAAAAACTGGCCGATCAGGCCGCTGCGCTGTGAACCTACCACTTTACGCAAGCCCACCTCTTTTGCCCTGTTGGCAGATTTTGCCGTTGCCAGGTTAATAAAATTGATACAGGCAATCACCAATATAAAACCCGCCACCGCGCCAAATAACCACATAAACCGAATATCCCCATGCGACAAGCCATCGCGGATATCATACGAGTACAGATTAATATCTTTAATATTTTGCAAAAACATGGTTAAAGCGGCGGCAATCCTATCCGCGTTTTTATCGCCACCCCTTCTCATATCGGGGATGTAATAGCCTTTTATTATGCCATCGGTTATCTTTTTATTCAGGCTTTTAACATCGGCACCTGGTTTAAGTAACACGTAAATATCATAGTTACTGGCTCCCCAGGTTTCCTGCTCACCATCCCAAAACTTAACACCGGTAAGGGTAAGCAAAAAGCTGTAATGAAAATGTGAGGTAGTTGGAAAATCCTGCATTACGGCCCCAATTTTATAAGGGCGGCTTTTATTGTTGTTAAGGTACATCACCTTGCCAACCGGGTTTTGACCAGGAAAATATTTATCGGCTTTGCTTTTTGATATCACCATGGTTTGTGGCTCGGTAAGCGCATGCGCCAGGTCGCCGTATACCATGGGGATTTTTAGTATTTCCAGCAGCGACTGATCTGCGTAAGCAAAACCATCCTCGTGGGTGTTTTGCATGCCGTCTGCACGTTTCAGCTCGTTACTGCCCGCACCCCAAAACAGGGAGTTGTTCATTATCCGGCCCGATTTTTCAACCTCCGGGTAATCATTTTTAACCGTTTTGGCCATCACCGCCGGCCAGGAAGTACCTTTTTCGTGTATGGCATCTATATTATAGGCACCTACTATCCGGTAGATCCTATCGGCATCGGGGTAGCTTTTATCAAAACTAACTTCGTCGCGGATATATAATGCTATTAACAAACATGCAGCAATACTAAATGCAAAGCCACCAATTTTTATGGCCGCGTACATTTTTTGCTTTTGCAATTGCCTTAAAGCAACTTTTAAATAATTTTTTATCATACCGGTGTTAATTAAAAAACGATTTTTATTTATGGATTTCTTTATATCCTTATAATCAGGCTGCGGAGGCTGAACTTTAATTTTGTTTTGTCCTGTATCCTTATATATCGGTTTTATACTTTTCAATACCCGCTCAAAAAGTAAATTATTATTAATTTTTATATCATAAGTCTCATCTTTCCACCAATCAAAAAGGAGCGTTAATGAAGTTTTAAGGTGCGGATGTTCCAGCAGCAGTATATCTAATTCATGCAGCTCTTCTTCCGAAGCCTCGTTAGCCAGTTTTTTTGTTGCCAGTTCCCAAACATGATCCTCTATGTTCATACTTAACTTGCTTTAAGGTAAATGAGTATATACTACCAAACACATAGAATAAAATATGTGCCATTTATTTAAATAGCTCAATATCAATACATTAAATGATTTTAATAATACCTACTGTACGAATACGAACAGCTGGTGTTCGCTTTTAAGCGTCTAAAAAAAATTGGGGGAATAATTACGGACTCGTCCGGAAATAGCTATACAGGTCTGTGAGTAAATCCTGTAATTACTATGCAATGAATTCTGTTAGTCCTAAGATGACTTTCGGACAAAGGATGTTCGAACAAAGGATAAAAGACTTTCGGACAATGGAAATGTATGTTATGCAGGGTACATTTTGATACTGCAGGGACCAGATTTGAGTAAAAAGCGTCAATGTATCAAAAACTTAAATGTTTGACAATCAGCATAATTGGTGTTCCACACCCTGTTTTGACAAAATATAAAGTATTGATAATCAACAACAATACGTTCCGGGGTGTTCCACCGTTCCAACGGAACGCCTGCAAAAGGTATTACCTTGCCACCACTCTTTTCAATGCCATAATATACCCGGCATGCAAACCTTCATGAAAAGGCAAAAATGCAAGCGCGGTTTCAACAGAATCGATCTCGACGCCATAGCGGGTTTTCCAGGTGGGGTAATTTACAAACAGGTTGTTATTGACATCTGTTTCCAGCTGATCGATGGTTGACAGGAATAGTTCTTTGATGGTGGCTACATCTCCCGCCTCCACAAAAGCGGTGGGTTTGGTATCCGGGCGGTAAGGGGTATAGTATTTATCGGCCACTAATACCGGTAAGCCTGCCCGCGTGTAAAAAATACCCTGCTGGCCCGAGATCATGTGCGCTACATTCCAGATGATATTATTGTTAAAACCTTCGGGTACGTGGTTAAGCTGCTGAGGCGTAAGATCTTTAACCAGGTTAAGTACCATTTCCCTGGGTTTCCTTATAATTTCTATCGATTTAAGCATTGGAGATAAATGTTTAGTTGCTGATATAACGTGGCTAAAGTAGGAAGATTTAAGGTATTATTTTGTCTAATTACTTAATCATGATAGGGATTGCTTTATGTGTTTGGTGTTTTATTATACCTTTGCAAACTCAATTTCAACAGTTCATTAATGCAGGATACCGCCATAAGTAATACGCCGGCCCAAACAAAATACAACAAGCCTATTATTTATTTTTTATTGCTGTGGACGGCGCTAAACATCCTGCAGGCCTCCACATTGGAGATGCATGCCGATGAGGCCTACTACTGGATCTTCTCGCGCATGATGGATTGGGGATTTTACTATCACCCGCCCATGGTGGCCGTATTTATCCGCATTGGCGATACACTGATGCATAACGGTTTGGGCACAAGGCTGGTAACTGTACTATCAAGCACATTCAGCATCTACATCATCTGGCTCATGCTTAAAAAGTATGAGGTAAGCACCAAATGGTTCATTGTGCTGATGTCGGGTGTGTGGGTTTTCCAGATCTACGGTTTTACTGCCACTCCTGATGCACCGCTGCTTTTCTTCACGGTAGTGTTTTACTATTTCTACCAGCAATACATCAATAACAATAGCTGGAAACTTGCCCTGGTATTGGGCATTGTGGTGGCCTGCCTTATGTACAGCAAGTACCACGGTATATTGCTGGTGAGCTTCACCCTGCTATCAAATCTGAAACTGTTAAGGCGCCCGTCATTTTATTTTATTGTGCTGTTAGCTTTGGGTTTATATGTGCCTCATATTATGTGGCAGTATCACCATAACTTCCCGGCTGTAAACCTTGGCCTGTTTAAGCGTGATGATGACGGATTGCACTTCAATGCCGGGTCCGATTTTTTGTTTGGGCAACTGCTTTTGGGTGGGGCACTTACTTCGTGGTTCCTGTTTTATGCTGCTTTTACTGCCAAAATTAAGGATGCCTTTATGCGCGGTCTCCTGGTTAATATGGCATGCACGTTTACCTTTTTTTTAATAAGTGCTTTTAAGGCTACAGTGCAGTTACACTACGCACTTATTGGCTTTGTACCCCTTGTGATGCTTGCGCTGATTTGCCTTAAACAAAAGGGGATTAACCCAGCCTGGCTTTACCGTTTGGGTATTGCCAATATTGTGCTGTTTGTGGCGTTCAGGCTATGTGTGGTTGCCGGTTTTAGCTTTTTAAAGGGTAACGAGCAGTTGGAGGCATATTTTGGTCATCGTGAATGGGCCGATGCTATTCATGCCAGGATAGGCGACAGTTATTTGATCATGAAAAATGAGTATCAGGACCCATCAAGATATAGTTATTATACCAACTCGTTAAAAGGCTTTGCTTATGATTCCAGGTACTATCGTACCACGCAATTTGATATGTGGCCATTTGAAGAACAGTTTCAGCATAAAAGGGTTTATTACCTTACCCACGATAAGATCCCCAACGTTACTACGGATAGTATGACTATCCGGGGTAAATGGTACGGCTCATGGGTTAACGATACGCGTACTTACCAAAAAGTGGTGTGTAAAATTTTATCCGGCAGTTTTACTTTGGCACCCGGAGAAAAGCGTGTTATAAATATGAGCATCACCAATCCATACCCCTATACTATTGATTTTAGCAACCAGGGCGCAACACATGCGCTTACTTTAGAAGCCTGTATGTTTATTGGGGGTAATCTGGTCAACATACAGCCTTCGGGAGATGATTTTCACCGGATCTCCTTAAAACCCGGCGAACAAACGAAATACGCATTTACGCTGACTGCCCCCGATAAAAAGGCAGTTTACCAGCTGTTTTTTTCCTGGCGTACAGAACCTTTCCAGGGAAGCAGGAACAGCGATATTATTAGTTTTACAGTTAAATAATAATTACACCTATGTTTAAAAAAATATACTTACTTGCAATTTTGACGCTGATTACAGGTACAGCCGCATTGGCCCAGGAAACCATTGATATTCATTTTAAAGCAATGGGCTTTATGGATAACCGCGAGTATAAGCCTTCCCTGATACGATCGCGCACCTACAATGGTGTGCGTACCGCGCTTGATGTTGGCTGGAACATTGATAGCTTAAATCACTTTATTGTGGGTGCCAATGCTATTCATGAGTTTGGTGCCAAGCCATATTTTTTAGATGTAAACCCGGTTGCTTACTATAGTTTTACAGGTAAAAGCTGGCTTTTTAATGCCGGGGCTTTTCCGCGTGAGGGCTTACTGGATGATTATCCAAGAGCCTTACTTAACGATACCTTACGCTATTATCGCCCCAATGTGGAGGGACTTTTAGCCCGCGTGCACAATGATCATTTTGTAGAAACAGGTTGGATTGATTGGGTAAGCCGCCAAACCAATACCGATAGGGAGCAGTTTTTATTTGGATTTTCGGGCAGGTACAAACCATCAGTTACCGGTATGTTTTACATATCACATTATTTTATGCTGGAGCATGATGCCGGTGCAATCATTGCTGTACCTAATGATAATATACAGGATAACGGCGCAGGCCAGGTAAGGCTGGGGCTTGATTTTAGCCATAAAACCTTCCTCGATTCCTTATCAATAGAAGCAGGCGGGATGACGTCATTTGAGCGTACCCGCGGGGTTGATGGTTTTCAGAAACCTGCGGGCTTTGTAGCCAGCGCTTATTTAAGCTACCACCGTTTTGCTTTGTTTGATGAATTTTATAAAGGCCAGGGCCATCATATAATGTACGGCGATGCGTTTTATGAAAAGAAAACATATAACCGTATGGATATTATCTGGACGCCTTTTCTGTATAAGCGCATAAAAGGGCAGTTTATTTTAAGCTTTCATCAAACACCTGGTTTTAAAACCAGCAACCAGGAAGCTTTCAGAGTTACGGTTGACCTGGGCAGGCGAACCTTGGTAAGGTTGAAAGATTAGCGATTGGTTTATTGGATTGATTAGGTTGAATTTTTTTAATTTATATATACATCTATGCAGTTGAAGCAAAAATTAGTAGCATTATTTATTGTAGTTATATTGTTTGTAATACCAGCAAAGGTATTTGCGCAGGATAACCAGTTTTCGGGTTGGGCGGCCTGGTTCCACAGCCAAAAATTATCCGAACATTGGGGTTACTCGTTTGATGGGCAGATCCGTTCACATGACGAACTCAGTTATCTAAAGCATATTTTGTTGCGTCCATCAGCCAATTATTACTTCGCTAAAAACAAAGTAGGGGCATTGGGCTATGCTTATATAGCTTCATATGGCCGCACAACGGCAGGCGATCAAACCTTTCGCCCGGAAAGCCGCATTTGGCAGCAATATACTTACACCCACAAACTAAGTAAAAATATTAACCTGGCGCACCGTTTCCGTTTGGAGCAACGCTTTTTGGGCAATACTGCTGCCAACAAGAATGACCATTATTTTGCGCAACGGTTAAGATATTTTGCCAGGGCGGTTGTGCCTTTGAAAAAAGATTCGGCGGCATTTAACCAGGGACCTTTTGTTGCCTTACAAAACGAAGTGTTTGTGAACATCCAGAATAAAAACAAAGGGAATAAGCACTTTTTTGATCAAAACCGTGCCTATGTAGCCATTGGTTACCGTATTAACAAAAAGATTGATGTTGAAACCGGCTACCTTAACCAATACATTAAACAAGCCGATGCGTATACTCTAAATCACGTTGCTCAGTTGGCTTTTTATACAAGGTTTTAGCCTCTAAATCCTCTCCTTTGGAAAGGATTTAAGACAAAATATAAAAAGCGATGGGTTTCTCCATCGCTTTTTATATTAACCAATCTTTTTTGCTCGCTCTCCTTTGCTAAGAGGCCTACATCCTGCTCACATCGCCGCTGCCAATCTTGGAGCTGCTTACGCTTTTAACGCTGCCGGTATAGTAAACATCCCCCGATCCTACTATCGATGCATCCAGCTTCTGGCTTACATTGACCCTGGCATCGCCAGAACCTGCTATACGTACCGAAGCTGTATTGGTTGTTAAATCTCTTGCTGTATAATCACCAGATCCGGCTACGCTTATATTGGAATTATCGGCACTGCCGCTTATCTTGATATCGCCCGAGCCGGCAAGGGTTACATCTAAATTTTTCACCAAAAGTTTACCGCTTACATCGCCGGAACCTGTTAGTTTCAGTTTAAAAGAATTGCCACGCAAACCTTCCCTGAATGTTACATCGCCCGACCCGGAAAGTGACACACCATTTACTTCTTTAATAGAAACATAAATCACGATCTTTTTGTGGCCGCCATCAGACCAATGCCAGTCGTTATCGTTTTTGGTGTAAATTTTAAGCGTGCCGCCTTCAACTTCGGTAATAATGCGGTTAATAATATCAGATGGGGCCTGTACCTTAACTGATTCTGTAGATCCCTGGGTAATAACCACATCAAACGAACCAGCAACGCTTACCGAGGTAAAACCGGATAAGTGGCGGTCTTCTGTATTTTGGACTTCCTCGTCGGTTGGGGTATTTGTTTTTGCAATGGTATAGCCTGCAGCACCGGTTACCAAAGCGGCAACCAGTAATATTTTGCGTAGTAATTTCATGTTACTTATATGTTTTGTTTATATATGACGCAAGATATTTGTACAGGTTGCACGGTTTGGAAGAAATAGTTTAATATGTCATTACTATTTTTTCCAGGTTACCCCTGGTGATCACCGGCAATGACATGAAAGATTATCACTTAACCAATACCCCAATATAATAATTAAAAGTATCAACCTCAATATTATCCCTGGTTACACCGGCTAATTCTATCGGTTTAAAACGGGTTGTTGGGGTGATGAATTTATAGTCGCCCCCCTTAATCCGTATTTTAACGGGCATATTGAAACCTTTGGCCTCGGCGCTGGTCCAGCGGCAGTATGTTTTGCCTTTCCTTACCATCAGCTCCAGTATAGGCAGGGTTTTATAATGCAGGTATTGGTCAAATACCGGCGACAGGTCGATACCTGCCTGCTTGTTAATGAAATCAACTACCTCGTTGTAAGTTACCGTTTGATGATAGAACGTTTTGTTGAGCCCGCGCAGGATATTGCGCCATTTTTCGTCATCATTAATAATGGTGCGGATCATGTTGAGCAAATTACCGCCCTTGTAATACATATCGCCCGAGCCCTCTTTGTTCACGTTGTATGGGCCTACTATGGGGCTATCGTTTGCAATATTAGCACGTGTGCCGTGCACATATTCCTGCCCCGCCTGCTTGCCATAATATGTTTCGATAAACAATGATTCTGAATAATTGGTAAAACTTTCATGGATCCACATATCGCCCAGGTCTTTCGAGGTAATGTTATTACCGAACCATTCGTGCCCGCTTTCGTGCACAACAATGAAATCCCACTTAAGTCCCCAACCTGTGCCCGAAAGGTCGCGACCGAGGTATCCATTTTGGTAATGGTTTCCATAAGCAGTACCACTCTGGTGTTCCATACCCAGGTGATGACTTTCCACCAGTTTGTAACCGTCCTCATAAAAAGGATAAGGACCAAACCAGTGTTCAAAAGCTTTAAGCATGCGCGGTGCATCAAGTCCCCATTGCTTTTTGGCTTTTTTTATATTATAACTTAAAGGCCAAAAGTCCATAGTAAGCTTGCCTTTTTCGCCTTCGTATACACCTTCGTAGTGGGTATAGTCGCCAATGTTAGCCTCTATATCATAATTATTAATTGGGTTAGCTACAAACCAATCAAACCGGGTATACCCGTCTTTCAGATTGGTGACTTTGCGCAAACGACCATTCGAAACATCTTTTAAGCCTTTTGGTACGCTGATGCTAATAAGCGCGCTATCCACTTCGTCGGCCTGCTGATCCTTAGTTGGCCACCATACGCTGGCACCCATACCCTGGCAGGCTGTTGATACCCATGCATGGCCCAATGAATCTGTATTGTACTCAACGCCTCCGTCCCAGGGTGCGCGTTTAGCTATTGTAGGATTACCTGAGTAGTAAACGGTAAATTCATCCTTACTGCCTTTAAGGATGTTTTGGGGGAAAGTTAAAAACACAGCGTTAAACTCACGGGTGTATTTCAATTCCTGCCCTTTGTAAACAACCTTTGCTATCTGGAGGTTATTCCACAAATCAAACTGCAGCTTGTTAAAATCATTAACAGCGGTAAACTTAAACAACACATTACCGCTGATGAATTTTTTATCGATATCAAACTTCACATCCAGGTGATAATAGTTTATATCGTAACAAGTGCGCAGGGGCGTGGTTAACGAACCGCGTAAAGTATCAGCCTTTGTAAACGTTTCTTTTGCGGTACCCAATTGAGCCCTTGCCGGCAAAAAGCTTGCACCAGCCATCAAAAGGGCCAGCGTGTATTTATATAGATTTTTATTTTGCATATTTATTATTTGTAAAGCTATCAGCCTCCTCTAAATGGCGAAGCCCTTATTAGCTCCATCAAGTAAAATTAAACACTAATAATCCCTCGCTAAAATGGGAAACTTTTAAGTTTTTTTAAACCCTCCCCTTCAGGGGAGGGTTTGGGTGGGCTCTTAATCCACCAGCACCCCTATATAATAATCAAACGTATCAGCCTCAATATTATCCTTGCCTGCACCTTCTATATCAACCGGTGTAAAATGAGTTGTTGGAGTGATAAATTTATACTCACCACCTTTTACCCTTACCAATACAGGCATGCTAAAATCTTTTACATTGGCTATCCACCGGCTGCAAAATTTACCTCCTTTTGTGGCAAACTCCAGCGTCGGCAGGTTTTTGTAATGCAGGTACTGGTCAAATATGGGTAGTAGTTTTTTGCCCGACTGCCCGGTGATGTAGTTAACAACCTGGTTATAAGTTACCGTTTGATGATAGAATGTTTTGTTAAGGCCGCGAAGGATATCGCGCCATTTTTCGTCATCATTAATAATGGTGCGTACCATGTTAAGCACCACCGCGCCTTTAGGGTACATATCGTCGGAACCTTCTTTGTTCACATCGTACGGACCAACAACAGGGCCATCATTATTAATACCAGCCCTCAAACCAAAATTATATTCCTGGCCGGCTTTTTTGCCCCAGTTATCTTCTATAAACAACGATTCGGAATAGCAGGTAAAGCCTTCGTGGATCCACATATCGCCCATATCTTTCCCGGTGATGTTATTACCAAACCACTCGTGGCCGCTTTCGTGCACAATAATGTAATCCCACCTGGTTCCCCAGCCTGTTCCCGACATGTCATAACCCAGGTAGCCATTTAAGAAATGATTACCATAAGCCGTAGCGCTTTGATGCTCCATGCCCAAATGTGGAGTTTCAACCAGCTTATAGCCATCCTCATAAAAAGGGTATGGGCCAAACCAGTGTTCAAAAGCTTTAAGCATGGGTTTTGCATTGGCGCCGAAATGTTCTTTTGCTTTTTCAAGACTGGCAGGCAGCACCCAGTAATCCATCGTGAGCTTGCCTTTTTCGCCCATGTAGCTATCGCTGAAATGGGTATAATCGCCAATGTTTGCAGCAACATCATAGTTGTTGATAGGATTGGCCACAAACCAATCAAACCGGGTGTAACCATTGTTCAAAGGCGTTACCTTACGCAGGCGACCGTTGGATACATCTTTCAGTCCTTTAGGTACGCTGATGCTGATGAGCATACTATCAACCTCATCGCTCAAATGATCTTTATTGGGCCACCAGATGCTGGCGCCCACACCTTCGCATGCAGTAGCTACCCAGGGCTTTTTTAGCGAATCTTTTTTAAATACCAATCCGCCATCCCATGGTGCATTTACCGCAATGGTTGGCTTGCCCGAATAATAAACGGTAAACTGATCCTTGCTGCCTTTTACAATGGCTTTGGGAAAAGTTACAAACACTGCATTGGCATCGCGTTTAAATGGCAGCATTTTGCCTTTATAAACTACCTTATCTACCGATAGGTTTGCAAACAGATCAAACTGCAGTTGCGTAAAATCCTGCGTGGCGGTAAACTTAAAGAGGTTGCTGCCACTGATAGATTTTTGAGCGATATCGAACTTCACATCCAGGTGGTAGTAGTTAATATCGTAACAGGTACGCAAAGGCGTTAAATTACCGCGCAGACTATCGGCATGGGTGAAGGCTTCTTTTTTCTGCAGGAGCTGGGCGCGTGATACAAATGGAATTAATCCAACAAGGATCAGGAGCGAGTATAAAGGCTTAAAGTTCATATCTAAAGATGCGCGGAAATGAAGTGAATAATAAAGTCTGTCAATTATAGTGACTAATTTAGCAACATAATTGCTAACAAATAATTTAATACAACACTGTTACATTAAAGGGTTAATAATTAACCATAGTTGGTTAAAATAAGGACATGTGCAGCGTTCAGTTTATTCATTTTCGTATCATTGCTGCCCCATTTCAAATTTTAAAACTATGGCTCATTTCCCCGCGCAATATTCTACCTTATCGGCCATCGCTTTAAAAGCTTATATTGAGCATGCTTATGGGTTGCAGCTTATAAGCTGCAAATATTTATTACGTGGCGTAAGTGATACTTATATCATAGAGGCCGCCAATACCAAATATGCGCTAAAGATCTACCGCGAACAGCACCGGTCTGTAGATGAAATAAAAGGAGAAATAGAACTGCTGAACCTGTTAAAAGAAAAAGGGGCAAGCGTTTCTTATCCCATTAAAGATCTCAAGGGCTATCAACTGCAGAAGTTTGAAGCTGCAGAAGGTATCCGCTATGGTATTTTGTTTTCATATGCCGAAGGCGCCCCTGTTTTTGACTTTACAGATGAACAATTGAGAACTATAGGTAAGCAAATGGCAATTGTTCATAATATAACATCAGCTATCCAGCTAAAGCATTCCCGCAGGGAATATACTATTGAAACTACACTTAATGCGCCCTTAAAAAGTTTTGAGCCTGCTTTTATAGATCTGCCGGATGAATATGCCTATTTACAGGATATAGCCGGTAAAGCAGCACAAAAGCTTGCCTCCTTAGATACTACCGGATTTAGTTACGGCTATTGCCAGTACGATTTTCTGCCCAAGAACTTCCACTTTAATGAAGCCGGAACTTTAACCTTCTTCGATTTCGACTTTGCCGGTAAGGGTTTCCTGGCTAACGACCTGATGTCGTTCTTCGTGCATTTTTTTATGCATGTCTATACCGGCAAGCTTACGGACGACGAAGCCGAACGGATGCTTGCCGTTTTTGTGTCGGCCTACCGTGAAGTAAGGGCTGTTAGCGAAGAAGAGCTAAAAGCGATCCCTTACCTGGGTGTAGGGTTCTGGATATTTTATTTAGGATTTCAGTACGAGCACTTTGATGATTGGTCGAACCTGTTTTTTGGACCAAGGTTTGTTAAGGACAGGGTAACACTCATCAGGGCATGGGCAGCTAAGTATTGCGGGTTTTGATTTTGTAGGATAAACTTCTACAAGAAAAATGTCATTTCGAACGAGGCACGAGGAGAAATCCTATACGACTTGCTAAGCGGACCGTGCTCTCTGTATACATGTCGTACAAAGATTTCTCCTCACCCCTGCGCAAAAGCCCGCCCGCGTTCGTTTCGATGACAACTCGTTTAATATTGATGATAATTAAACCCATACCACGCCACAACATTTTGACCTCGCCGATATAAATAATAAGCTAATTACCATTAACTTTGCCATCCACAAAAAAACACTACTATGCAATATGATGTTATCGTTATCGGTTCGGGCCCAGGTGGCTATGTGGCCGCTATACGTTGTGCCCAGCTGGGTTTAAAAACCGCTATCGTCGAAAAGTATAACACCCTTGGCGGTACCTGCCTTAATGTAGGCTGTATCCCTTCAAAGGCGTTGTTAGATTCATCCGAACATTACCATAACGCCGCCCATACCTTTACTACACACGGTATCAAGCTTGATAATTTAGGTATTGATTTTGGCCAGATGGTAAAGCGCAAGCAGGAAGTAGTGGATGCCAATACCAGCGGCATTAGTTATCTAATGAAGAAAAACAAGATAGATACCCATTTTGGTACCGGATCTTTTAAAGATAAAAACACCATCACCGTTAAAAAAGCAGATGGCACCGAAACCGAGATCACCGGTAAAAATGTGATCATTGCAACCGGTTCAAAACCATCCGCTTTACCATTTTTAAAGATCGATAAAAAACGCATCATCACCTCAACCGAAGCTTTATCGCTTATCGAAGTACCTAAGCACCTGGTACTGATAGGTGGCGGTGTTATTGGTTTGGAGCTGGGTTCTGTTTATGCGCGTTTAGGCGCCAAGGTATCTGTAATTGAGTTTATGGATGGCATTATCCCAACTATGGATAAAGCATTGGGCCGCGAACTACAAAAAGTATTGAGCAAACTGGGCATGGAATTTTACCTGGGTCATAAAGTTACCGGCGCTACCGTAAAAGGCAAAGAAGTGACCGTAACTTTTGATACCCCTAAAGGCGAAAAGAAAGAGCTGAAAGGCGATTACTGCCTGGTAGCTGTTGGCAGGGTAGCTTATACCGATAATTTAGGCCTGGATAAAATAGGCATTACCGTTGAAGAACGCGGCCGTAAAATTACCGTTAACGATCACCTGGAAACCAGCGTTAAAGGTGTTTATGCTATTGGCGATGTGATAAAAGGTGCTATGCTTGCCCACAAAGCCGAAGATGAAGGCACTTTAGTTGCCGAGATCATTGTCGGCCAGAAACCACATATTGATTATAACCTCATCCCGGGCGTAGTATATACCTGGCCCGAAGTTGCCGCTGTTGGGCAAACAGAAGAGCAATTGAAAGCTGCCGGAGTAAAATATAAAACAGGATCGTTCCCGTTCAAAGCCAGCGGCCGCGCCCGTGCCAGCGGCGACCTGGATGGTTTTGTGAAAGTTTTGGCCGATGCCACTACCGACGAGATCTTAGGCGTACACATGATAGGTCCCCGTGCTGCAGATATGATAGCCGAGGCTGTTGTAGCCATGGAGTTCCGTGCGTCAGCAGAAGATATTGCCCGTATCAGCCATGCACATCCAACCTATACCGAAGCCATGCGTGAAGCGTGTTTGGCAGCTACCGAGAACAGAGCGATCCACATTTAGGATTTCGGAATTGAGAATTTTGATTACGGATTTTTAAACTTCGAAGTAAAGAATACCAGGGCAGAAACAATTTAAGTGTTTCTGCCTTTTTTGTTTTTAGATTAGGTTGTAAAATGCAGATGCTTTTGAATATCGCTATTGTTTTAATAACCATTGTAGCCATGGAGGCGTTGTCTTGGGCAATGCATAAATATCTGTTCCATGGTCCGCTGTGGTTTATACACAAAACTCATCACCTGGAAAAACATGGTTTTTTAGAACTGAACGACATCTTTAGTATTGCCTTTGCTTCGCTGGCCTTATGGCTGATGTGGGTAGGACATATCACTTTAGATTATCATTTTTTGATAGGCACGGGTATCAGCATTTACGGCATCATCTATTTTATTTTTCACGACTGGTTTATCCATAACCGCTTCAAAGCCTTTAAAAGCAGTAATCGTTATTTAATGGCCATTCGCAGGGCACATAAAATTCATCATAAATCGATGGAGAAAAGCCCGGCTGAAGAGTTTGGGTTGCTGGTAGTGGGGAGGAAGTGGTTTAAGAAGTGACCTGATTAAAAAAATCAGTAATGGTTAAAATCGACGTTTCTTCAATAGATTTTAATTCTAAAAGATCTTTATCACCGGTTAATAAATAAGAGGCGTTACTATCTACGGCCAATGATAGCAGAAAGTTATCCTTCTCGTCTCTGCAAATTTCAACATTAGTCTTAACACTTACGAACTCAGCGTAGCTGTCAATTAGTTCAGTCAAAAGCTGAATGTCAGATTGCGAAAAGTACTTTTGCAGCTTCGGTCGTTGAGATACATTTACAAACTCTTCTAATAGCTCGGAACTGAAAATTAAAATTATTCGTTCTGAAAGAAGAAGAGAAGTGAKTTTAGAATAGTCTTTAGTAATAAGAAAACTTATCCAAAGGTTAGTATCTATTATTAGCCGAATAGAACTATTTGGCATAACGCTTAGTTCGTTCAGCCTCTACCTCTTTTGTTATTTCTTCGAGCGAGGGCGCTGAATCACTTTGAGAACGTAGGCGTTCTAATAAATCCTCAAATGCATTTTTTGAGTTATTCTGGATCGAGATCAAATCCATATCAGCTAAATCTTTTAAAAGATTTAACGCTTTGGGATTTAAAATATTGATTTTTAGCGTATCCATAAACAAATATAAACAGAAAAAGGCACAATTGAAATTGCGCCTTTTAGGAATTGAAAATATCGCTGACCTTAGATAGTGTTTTACACCGCCACCACATGTTTTCCCTTTTTATAACCAATAGTAGCAAAATAAAGGATGAACAAATAAATAGGTATTAAAATTATATAAGCGGTTTGGGCCGATATTTTATCGACCAATAAACCATAAATAGGCGGGAAAACGGCAGCTCCTGCAATACCCATTACCAGTAACGACGAGCCTATTTTTGTAAACCTGCCTAATCCTGAAAGTGCCAGCGGCCAAATAGCAGGCCACATTAATGAGTTGGCCAAACCTAAAAGCGCTATGCAGCTTATAGATGCATATTTAGGGGTGAAAAGCGCACATGCCGTTAATATAACACCAAATACCGCCGAACAAACCAACGCTTTTTGTTGTGAAATGTACCTGGGAATAAACACGATACCGGCAATATAGCCGATCACCATGCATATTAATGTTCCGGATGCAAAATACTTGGCCGTAGAAAGCGGGATATCATGTGCTATACCGTAACCTATTATTGAATCGCCTGCAATAACTTCGGCACCAACATAAAAAAACAACGCTAACACGCCCAATATCAGATGCGGAAATTGCATTATACTGGTTTTGCCCGAATTGGCAGCGGCTACAGTTTCGTCTTCATGATCGGTATCAATTTCTGGCAGGCCCGAAAAATAGATGAGCACAGCCAATATGGCCAATACAATAACCATTAATACATAAGGTAAAATCACCCTGGAGGCTAATTCATTCAGCTCGGCTGTTTTTTGGGCAACATCCAATTTGGCAAGGTTGGCATTAAACGCATCAATGTTATTTAAAACCACGGCACCAAGCGCTATTGGCGCCAATACACCGGCAAATTTGTTAAATATCCCCATCACACTGATCCGTTTTGCAGCACTCTCTGGCGGGCCAACTATAGTGATATATGGGTTTGATGCCGATTGTAAAACCGCAAGCCCGCTGCCCTGAACAAATAAGCCTATTAAAAAGATAGCGTAGGTTCGGGTTAAAGCGGCAGGTATAAAAATAAGTGCGCCAATGGCAATGATGACAAGACCTACTGCCATTCCGTTTTTAAAACCAAATATTTTAAGCAGCCAGGCTGATGGCTTGGCCATTAACAGGTAAGCTATGTAAAAGGCGCTGGCCACCAAATACGATTCGCGATTGTTTAGCTGGCAAGCTATTTTTAAATAAGGTATCAATACCGAATTTAACCAGGTTACAAAACCGAAAATAAAAAACAAAACGCCTATGATAATTACCGGGCTTACAATTGTTTTCTTTTGTGCCGATATTTCGGATTTGGTAATGGTTGTCATTTCTTTTATTTAAATCGTTAATAAGTTAATCAAGTTCCTAAAATAATTAAAAAAGTTGATAAATTATGTTCTTGATATGAAAATTTTAAAATAAGTAAATTTAAACGATATCTACCCCTGGAGGCAACCTGGGGATCTGGGTATACAACTCGAACCGATACTGTTGCCTGGCTTTGAAATTGAAACAGGCGACACCTACGGCATCTAAAAAGGATATCTGCTACGCTATAAGAACCTGGATGCCTCCTTGCAATCCGATTTAAATTCCGAAATTCGGACGCTTACATTTTTCAATGAAGATATTAATAGTAAACAATACCCCGATCCCTGCCACAAAGTATGGTGGTACCGAAAGGGTGATCTGGTGGCTGGGCAAGGAGCTTACACGCCTTGGTCATCAAATAACTTACCTTGTAGCCGCCGGTTCCTCATGCCCGTTTGCCAGGGTGTTGTTTTATGATCCCGCTGTTGATATGAACCAACAGGTGCCCGATGATATTGATGTGGTGCATTTTCATTTCCAGGTGAGTGGATTTACAAAGAAGCCTTACCTTATTAATGTTCATAATAACCCAGCCTACGGACAGTCGCTTGATCAGAATTCGGTATTTGTTTCTGCCGACCAGGCCCACCGCCATGGTGGTACCGCTTTTGTGCATCACGGTCTGGATCCGGACGATTATCACAAGCCCGACCTGTCAAAAAAACGGGTACACGCTCATTTTTTAGCAAAAGCCGCATGGAAGGTTAAAAATATTAAAGGAGCTATTGATGTAGCAACTGAAAGCGGTAATAAACTGATTGTTTTAGGTGGTACCCGATTAAATTTAAAAATGGGCATCAGGTTTACACCAAATCTAAATGTGAGGTTTAAAGGAATGGTTGATAATGACGAAAAAGCTGTGGTGCTCAATAGTTCAAAGGCTTTGTTATTCCCGGTACTTTGGCACGAGCCTTTTGGTTTAGCCATTATTGAAAGTTTATACTTTGGCTGCCCGGTGCTGGGTACACCTTATGGGTCATTGCCCGAATTGGTACCCGCAGAGGTAGGTTTGCTAAGTAATAGTAAGCAGATCCTTACAGAAGGACTTAAATCCGTAGACCGGTTTAGCAACCAGCTATGTCATGATTATGCGATGGAGAATTTTACGGTTCAAAAAATGGCAAAAAAATACCTGCAGCTTTATGAGCAGGTTATGAACAGCGAAATATTGAACGCCGGAACGCCAACTTTGCAGGTAGCTAATACAGCAAAATATTTGCCATGGAATAGTTAGTAATGCAGGCGTTTAATAGCGTATTACATTTAGTTAAAAGTCGTAAGTTCTAAGTCGGACGAGGGCACATTTCACTTGCCGCTAATTACTTTTACCTTAACACTAAGCCTATAATTTACTATTATATATTAATACCGTTAAGTTAAGGAAACATCTAAACTTTATTTTTGCAGGATGCCCGGGAGCCAACAATGCAATAATTACACTATTTTAGATCACGAGCGTTGTTATGAAAAAAATCTTAATGCATAAATGTTATATGCTGCATAATAATTAATACCCTTGTGAATAGCTTTGTAAATCCTATATCATCGGCACAAAAAAAAGCCTACTTATTGGTATTGCTGTTGGCTATATTGGTAAATGTGGCTGGTATAGGCGTAAAATACTTTACAGACGATCCGGGCTTGTATAGCATATTGGCCCGTAATATGGCTCAAAGCAACAACTTTTCCGATTTGATTTATCATGGCAGGGATTGGCTGGATAAACCGCACTTTCCTTTTTGGATGGCTGCACTTAGTTTTAAAATTTTCGGCATTAATACCATAGCATATAAGTTACCCGCACTGTTGTTTTTTTTCATGTCGGTTGTGTACACTTATAAGCTTGCAAAAAAATTCTATGGAGCTGAAACGGCTTTAATAGCCATACTCATATTGCTTACAGCTCAACATGCAATAATGTCAAATACTGATGTACGTGCCGAGCCCTATATTATGGGTTTACTGATGGGTGCGGTTTACCATTTTTATAAGGTAAGGGATCGGTTTAGCTTTATTGATATATTATTGGCCTCGGTGTTTACAGCCTGCGCCGTAATGACCAAGGGGATTTATTTACTGATCCCTATCGGGAGCGCTATCATTGGCGATTATATATTTAAGAAAGATTTTAAAGGTTTGTTTAACTGGAAATGGCTATTGGCCATTATCATGGTAGCTATTTTTACACTACCCGAAATTTATACCTTATATATACAGTTTGACCTGCATCCCGAAAAAGTGGTTTTTGGCCGCACAGGTATTTCGGGCATCCATTGGTTTTTATGGGACAGCCAGTTTGGGCGCTTTAACAATAATGGTTTTATAAGGAATAGCCACGGCGACCCGTTCTTTTTCCTGCATACATTGCTTTGGGCATTTGCTCCCTGGGCATTTTTATTATATTACGTCTTTTTCAGGTTTATCCGGCATGTTATTAAGGGAACCGTTTTACCCGAATATGTTACCATCAGCGGCGCTATTATCATGCTGCTGATATTTTCTATCTCCAAATTCCAGCTGCCTTTTTATACCAATATTCTTTTTCCTTTTTTCGCTATCATAACTGCTGTTTTTATACGTGAGATCATCGGCAGTAATAAAAACCTTTTTTTTAGCATCACTCAATATATAACAACCGGACTGTTGATAGTACTCATTATTGTGCTGAATTTTGCTTTCGCACCCGGTAACTGGCCTGTATTTTTATTGCTGGCGCTTATATTGCTGGCGGTTACCTGGTATATCTATAAAAATAGCGGAACAAAAATCCGGGCTTTGTTCTTATTTACCTGTTGCGTTGCTGTATGGCTTAATGCTTATTTAATAATGGTAGTTTATCCAACATTGGATTATTTTAAGGGAGATGTGCATGCAGCAGAATACATTAACCAATATTATCCAAAAAAACAGGTAATATCAGCATTTAACGCTCAAAATGCCTTTGAATTTTATACGCAACAGCCTGTTTCGTTTATGGATATTACCCAAGCCAGTAAACATGGCAACGCACTCCTGTTAATTAATGAAGATCAAAAAGCCGAATTGCAAAAAACCGATACGCCATTTCAACTGCTGAAAGAGTTTGACAATTATCCTAATGAGAATATTACCTTGCCATTTCTTATCGAATCTAAAAGATTGACAACGCTAAATCATTTCTTTTTGGTGAAGATAAACGGTATCGCAAAATAAAAATTCCGAAATTCGCCATAATTCCGAAATCGAACGACCCACATCCGACATCAAATTATGCTGCAAATACAGGAAAACGTATCTCTTAAAAATTTTAACACTTTTGGTATTGATACCTGTGCCAGGTATTTTGTGGAGATAGCCCACGAAGATAACCTGGTTGAATTGTTTGCCGATCCGCTATGGCTGCAAACCGAAAGGTTGGTAATAGGCGGTGGCAGTAATTTATTATTGGTTACTGATTTTGATGGTTTGGTTATCCGGATGAATATCCGTGGCATCGAGCACCGCATAAGCCATAATGATGTATTTGTGGAGGCCGGCGGCGGCGAGGTATGGAACGACCTGGTAAACTTTTGTGTAGCCCGGGAATATGCCGGCATCGAAAACTTAAGCCTCATCCCAGGTTCTGTGGGTGCATCCCCTATTCAAAACATTGGCGCGTATGGGGTTGAGCTTAAGGATACTTTTGTAAGCTGCAGGGCTTTTGAAATAGCTACAAGTACTTTTAAAACCTTTAGCAAAGCCGATTGTAAATTTGGCTATCGCGAAAGTGTTTTTAAAAATGAGCTGAAAGGGCAATACATTATTGTATCGGTAAAGTTTCATTTATCACTTATCCCCAATATCAATACCCAGTATGGCGCCATAGGGCAAGAGCTGGCAGTGCGGGGTGTTGCATCGCCTACAATAAAAGATGTTTCAAAGGTAGTATCATATATCAGGGTATCTAAACTGCCCGATCCTTCAACCATAGGCAATGCCGGTAGTTTCTTTAAAAACCCGGTGATAAGTAAGCCGGAATTTGAAGCTGTACACACTAAGTATCCCGATGTAGTAAATTATCCGGCCGCCGATGGGCAGGTAAAATTAGCCGCCGGATGGCTTATTGAGCAATGCGGATGGAAGGGAAAAACTGTTGGCCACACAGGAACCTGGAAAAACCAGGCCCTGGTATTGGTGAACCATGGGGGTGCCACTGGCAAGGAGATATACAGCTTTTCGTCGCAAATCATAGACAGTGTGTACACTAAATTTGGCGTTATGCTACAACGCGAGGTGAATATTATTAGTTAAAAATTTAAATCTTAACTAAATATTTCATTTTGTTTTCATTATTTACAAACAGCATTCGTGTTACAATTATAGTTTTCATTATTGTTTTTTATTTACCATTTATTGCTTTTAACGTACTGTTTGTTAGTTATTTAATTACAATAGCAGTGTAATATATACACATAAGGTTTTGTTAGCAGATTTTTGGTTAAGGAGTGAGTTTTGTAGTTAACATAGCGCTAAGTGGCATCATGCTTGCCTAACTAATAACACAAAACTTTAACAAAATGACAAAGATTGAGTTTAACACCCTTGTATTGCGCCAGGCAACGTCACTAAGGTCTTATGCCTTACACTTTACCCATGACGCAGACGATGCTAACGACCTTGTTCAGGATACAATGTTGAAGGCCATAACTTATTACAATAAGTTTAAAGAAGGCACAAATTTAAAAGGATGGTTATACACCATCATGAAAAATACTTTTATCAACAACTATCGCCGTTTTGTTAAAATGAGCACATTTGTTACCAAAAGTGACGAGATCTCATCTCCAAACCTGGTATTCAGTTCAACAAAAAACCAGGGCGAAGCCAAATTTGTGATGGATGATATTAAAAGAGCTTTGGACAGGCTGCCCGGAGATTACTACATACCATTTACCATGTATTTTGAAGGCCATAAATATCATGAGATAGCCGATCATTTAGAGATCCCTATAGGTACAGTAAAAACCCGCATCCATGTAGCCCGTAAGCTGCTCAAGAAAAACTTAAAAGCTTATGATAACGGCATTACCAAACCTGTGTACGCAGAGAACTGATATCATAAACTCAATATCATAATTCTTTAAACAGAAAAACCCGCTAACGAAGCGGGTTTTTCTGTTTAAAGTTGTATTATCAATAAGCTATAAGGCCCGCTCATATAATCCTATTTAACTTTTTTCCAAACTTCATTATAATTATTGTTAGTTCCCTGCACGGTTAGCAATGAATCAGCAATTGTATATTTAAATGAATTTCTCATACCTAAATATTGCGAATAACCATTTCCTGCAGTTTCGATAAATTCGCTATAAGTATTACCGTCCATTATAGTAAATGATCCGGAGAAGGCTGCATACATCAATTTCTCCTTATATTTTATATCAGTAACCATAAATCTTCCAGGTGTAATTATTTTATACCTTATCTGCTGGGTTTGATTACCATAAGTAGTATCTGGTTGGCCATTTTTTAAAATTTGCCAGGTGCCTATAAGTCCGGCCTGGTTGTTCATCGCCTTTTTTGTGCTGAGGCAGGCCGAAAAGATAACTGTACAAAGGGTTAAAAAGAAAATAGATAAGATCGTTAATTTTTTCATTGCATTGGTTTTTAGGTTAAATAAATCAATTGTGTAACTACAGAACTTACGGATACTATTGAAGGCAACTTCCCCGGCTTTATTTAACCTGCCGGATAAACCTGGTGCGGATTCATAAACATCATGGCCGAGGGCAGAAAAAATCAGCTTTACTGTGTAACTCCGCGGTATTACCTCGCCAGATTCTATCCGTTGAAGCGTACGTACACTTAAGTTACATTTCTCCACAAGTTCTTCCTGCGTTAAACCTTTGGCTTTTCTAAGTTTAGCAATCTTTTTACCTAAGCTTGGTTGCTGCATAATCCAATAAAATTCTTGAGCAATATTATAATTAACCCGATTAAGGTACAATAATTTTGCCTGTATTTATAGGCGTCATTAACCCGACATTCCAATGTCAGCCCTAAGGCGGCATTATTAACTCTGCATTGCAGATGCTTATACATTTGAAAAGAATGAGCGCCTGATCGCTAATGTTAACCAAGCTCCTTCATTGCCTCCCCGGCCACTATTTGCCCCGAAATAATTGCCGGCGGAACACCCGGGCCGGGTACAGTTAACTGACCGGTGTATAACATGTTTTTAATATGCTTTGCCCGCATGGCCGGTTTAAAAAAAGCCGTTTGTGCCAAAGTATTGGCCAGGCCATAGGCATTGCCCTTAAAGGAGTGGTAGTCGGCTTTAAAATCATTGAGCGCATAGCTGCGTTTAACAACTATCGCGTCGCGGATATCCTGCCCGGTGAGCTGTTTAAAGCGATCAAGCATCAGATCGAAATATTTTTCGCGGATGCTTTCATCATCATGCAAACCCGGTGCTACAGGCATCAGGAAGAAAAGGTTTTCGCCCCCCTCGGGCGCTGCGTTGCTATCTGTTTTTGAGGTACAGCAAACATAAAACAGCGGACTGGTTGGCCACACTGGTGTGGTATAAATCTCTTTGGCATGCAGCTCAAAATCCTCATCAAAAAATAAATTGTGATGTTTGAGACCCGCCGCTTTTTTGTTGATACCAATATAAAATAACAGGCTTGATGGCGACATCGTTCGGCTATCCCAATATTGCGCCGTATAGTTTTGATGCTGCTTATCTAATAAGTGTTGATCAACATGCTCGTAATCGGCGCCGGCTATTACAAAATCCGCATAAAAAACATCTTTATTGGTTTGTATGCTATTTACCTGCTTATTTTCAACATCAAGTTTGGTTACTTCAGTATCCAGCTTTATTTCCACGCCAAGTTCTTCTGCAAGGCTTACCATGGCTTTTACAATTTCGTTCATGCCACCCTGGGGGTACCAGGTGCCCAGGGCAAGGTCGGCATAGTTCATCATGCTGTACATGGCCGGCGTATTTTGTGGGGTAGCACCAAGAAACAGCACCGGGAACTCCAATAGCTTTATCAGCTTAGGGTTTTTAAAATACTTGCGCACATGCTTGCTCATGCTACCCAGCAACTGCAGGCTGAAACTTTTTTTGATAAGGTTAAAGTCGATAAATTCGGTTATGGAATGCGAAGGACGAAATACGTATTCGCCCATGCCAACTTTGTATTTGTAGGCAGCCTGTTTTAAAAACTCCTTTAACTCTTTACTGCTGCCCGGTTCTGTTTGTTCAAAAAGGGCTTCCAACTCTTCCATCCCGGCGGGCACATCCATAATATCATCCTTGCCAAAATAAACACGGTAGCCCGGGTCTAAGCGCTCCAATTGGTAATAATCGGATGTTTTTTTGCCAAACAGCGCGAAAAAGTTTTCGAACACATCGGGCATCCAATACCAGCTGGGGCCCATATCAAACTTAAAGCCATCCTGCTCCCAAACCCCTGCCCTGCCGCCCGCCTGGTTATTCTTTTCAAGTATGGTAACCTTAAACCCCTCTTTAGCTAAAACGCAGGCCGCTGATAAGCCGGCAAACCCCGCTCCTATAACGATGATGTGCTTATTATTGTTCATTTGTAGTGGTTCCTGTTGCCCGGTTCGCGTTTGCTGTAACCGCCCTAATCCCGCCCCTCGTAACACGCACCCCGAACCCAATCTCCGTGTAAGGTAAATTGTTTTGTGCGGATAAAAAACAATACGGATGCGATTTTGTATTTTTGAACACAACGGCATTGCAAATGATGAAACTGTACGATGAGACCTGTTTTGAATGCAGTAAGTTAATCACCCAAAAATACAGCACTTCTTTCAGTTTGGGGATAAGGGCATTTGATAAGTGTTTCCGTTATCCTATTTATGCCATTTATGGTTTTGTAAGATATGCCGACGAAATTGTGGATACCTTTCATGAACACAATAAATTGCAGCTCATCAGCGATTTTCGCAAGGAAACTTTTAAGGCCATTGAAGATGGCATCAGCCTTAACCCGGTTATTCATTCTTTTCAACAGGTGATTACCAGGTATGCTATCGACCACCAGCTGATAGATGCTTTTTTACGCTCGATGGAAATGGACCTCGACCAAAAACAGTATGATTGCGAAAAGTATAACACTTATATTTATGGATCGGCGGAGGCAATTGGGTTGATGTGCCTGCGGGTTTTTACTAATAATGATGATGGCCTTTACCATGTGCTGCTACCCCAGGCCCGAAGCCTGGGCGCGGCTTTTCAAAAGGTAAATTTCTTACGCGATATAAGGTCGGATTTTAAAGAGCGTGGCCGAACCTATTTCCCTGGTGTTGATTTTAATAATTTTACCGAGCAGGATAAAATGGGGATCCAGGAAGATATTCAGAAGGATTTCAACGAGGCCTTTAAGGGTATACAACGGTTACCTAACGGTACTCGGCTGGGTGTTTATATTGCCTATGTATACTACCTGCAATTGTTTAAAAAAATAAGCTATACACCGGCAAATGTTATCCTTCAAAAAAGAATCCGTATTTCTGATACCCGCAAAATAGGGTTATACGTTAAAGCTGTATTGCAACAAAAACTAAATGTGATTTGATGAAGCAACGTGTATTTTTTATAGTCCCGTTTTTTTTATTGCTGATTGCACAAAACGTAAAGGCTGATGACCTCAATCTAAAAAATATACGCAAGCAGTTGGTAATAGCTATAGATAACAGCAAAACCACCGATTCATTGTACAAAAGCCTGACCGCTATAAAGAACCCTACAGGATTGATCTGCGGATATACAGGGACTTTGCTGGCGTTAAAAGCCAAACATTCCTGGAACCCCTACCTTAAGTTCAAGTATTTAAATAACGCTGAAACCACTCTTAAAGCAGCTGTAAATGCCGATCCGCATAATATAGAGATCCGGTTTATGCGTTTTTCTATTGAGCATAATGTACCCGGTTTTTTAGGTTTTAATAAAGATCTGGCTGCCGACAGAGAAGATATTATTGCCCAGTTAGATAAAAAAAATTATGGCACTGCAGATAAGGAGCTTACCGTTGCCATAATTAAATTTCTAATCCAATCCAAACGCTGCACACAAGCTCAAAATGATGACCTGAATAAACATTTAGCCGAATTAAAGTGAAATACACTTACCTGCTTATAAATATACTTACGGTGTTTTTTCCGGTTGTTTTATCGTTTGATAAAAAAGTACATTTTTACAAAAGCTGGCAATTCACCTGGCCGGGGATGCTGATAACAGGTCTGTTCTTTTTGTTTTGGGATGTATTGTTCACCCAGAAAGGGGTATGGGCTTTCAATTCGCATTACATCATTGGCATAACCTTTTGGGGATTACCCTTGGAGGAAGTCTTGTTTTTTTTTACAGTACCCTTCGCATGCCTTTTCATATATGCCTGTTTAAACTATTACACCAAGTGGAGGATAAATACCCGGTTAACCCGTATTATCAGTGGCCTTTTAGTTATGTTGTGCGTATCCGGGCTAATATTTTATTATGACAGGATTTATACAGCAATTACTTTGGGGCTATTATTGGTATTGATGTTGATTTTACAATACGCTATCAAGGTAAGCTGGCTTAACAGGTTCTATATTGCTTATATGGTTGCACTTATTCCGTTTTATATTGTAAATGGTTTTTTAACTTCAATACCAATAGTACTTTACAATAATAACGAGAATTTAGGCATAAGGGCAGGGACGATCCCTGTGGAAGATCATTTTTATTTAATGGCCCTGCTGTTGATGAACATCGGCTTTTTTGAATATTTTAAGGCTAAAAACAAAACTAATGACTCATTTGCCTGAATATACCCGGTCACAACTTGCTCTTCGTAACGGGCAGGACAAGCCTCAGATATGGGTGGCCTATAAAGGCATTATATACGATGTAACCGAAAGCCGCCTATGGAGCAACGGCAAACACTATGAGCACTGGGCCGGCCAGGATTTAACACCTGAGCTTGTGGATGCTCCGCATACAGAAACGGTGTTTGAAAAATTTGAGAAAGTAGGAAAACTTAAGTAGCCCCGCACACAGAAAACCTACGAAGTTTTGGAAACTTCGTAGGTTTCAAACAACATGCAAATCTACAAATCAAAAACCCTCTCCATTAGAGCTGGCTGCATGAGGTTCTTATAACTCAAACTTTGCCAGGCTTATGAACTCCTGTATACGGGCTGCAATTTCCTGTTGCGATAAATTTCTTAACCTTTCGGAGCCAAATTTTTCGACACAGAATGAGGCCAGTGCGGAGCCAAAGATGATCCCGTTTTTGATGTTATTAAAGCTCACTGTGCCCACTTTGGCCATATAGCCGATAAATCCCCCGGCAAAGGTGTCGCCCGCGCCTGTAGGATCAAACACTTCGGCCAGTGGCAGGGCGGGGGCGCTGAATATTTTATCCTCGTGAAAAAGAAGGGCACCATGCTCGCCTTTTTTAATGATGAGATATGTAGGTCCCATGGTTAATATTTTGCGGGCCGCCTTAACCAATGAGAATTCGCCTGATAGCTGACGGGCCTCGGCATCATTAATGGTTAAAATATCAACCATGCTGATAGTTTTTAAAAGCTCATCGAGTGCAATGTCCATCCAAAAGTTCATGGTATCCATTACAATGAGTTTGGGGCGGTTGGTTAACCGGTTTATAACACTTTGTTGCACCTGTGGAGATAAGTTACCCAGCATCAGGAACTCGCAATCCTGGTATGAATCGGGAATGATGGGGTCAAAATCGGCCAAAACATTCAGTTCGGTAACCAGCGTATCCCTGCTATTCATATCATTATGGTACTTGCCGCTCCAAAAAAATGATTTTTCTCCTTCTTTAATTTGCAGACCCTCAGTATCTACATTGTGTTTATTAAGATCTTCGATTTCGCTTTGCGGAAAGTCATCACCTACCACAGCAACTATATTTATATCATCGTAAAAGTAAGATGCGCCCAAACTTGCAAAGGTGGCCGACCCGCCAACGATTTTTTCTGTCTTCCCAAAGGGTGTTTCAATAGCGTCAAATGCCACAGTACCAATAACTAACAAACTCATGTAAAATATTTTTAATTTTTTTTGTCGCAAATATTGTGAAATTACCGCAGAAATTATACTTTTGCACCACTCCAAACGGAAAATAGTCCTGAGTAGCTCAGCTGGTTAGAGCATCTGACTGTTAATCAGAGGGTCGCTGGTTCGAGCCCAGCCTCAGGAGCAAAAGGGCAAGCACGTTAAAACGGTCGCTTGCCCTTTCTATTTTCAATATAAAGAGCCTTTTGATGCGATTATGATTTTGGGTTCGAACCCATTCTCCCACGGACACTGGGTAAGATTTTCAATTTTATTTTTTAGCTTGTCTAACTCGTTGTTTTATAGTTGTTTGTTTTGCTTTTTTTAGCCTGAAATATGGTTCGAGCTTTTTGGATTCGTCCGATGTCTCGTTTTTGGAGGAAATAAAGTTTTGTTTAACCACTTGCTTAGCCAAAAAGTACAATAGATTAAGATATTTTTCAGCATCCGATTTAGATAATTCAAAACCTCTTTTCTTAAAGTAAGTAATTACTTGCGTGCTAGTAGATCGTTTTAAGTCTTCGTGTATAGTTTTCATGATTTATAAATTATAGTTTGTAAACACTAAAATAAACTGATATTTGAATAGCTTGATGTAATGAGTTCAGAGTGGTAAATGAAAGACGATCGACTAAACTTATATAAATCCCTATTCAAAGGCAGAGAAGATGTGTTTGCTTTAAGATGGGAGAAGAATGGTAAAAGCAGCTATATGCCCGCTTATAGTTTCGATCCCAACCGATATCGGCTCCATCAAATGAAAGGCGGTACTTTTCAAACGTTCACTGATAAAACTTACCTGGTGCTAACGGACGACCATTTAATCAAACACCTCAAAGGCGAACAGGTTGTAGGATTGTATCCATTGCTACAGGATAATACCTCCTGGTTTATCGCGGCTGATTTTGATGAAGCTGATTGGGTTGAAGAATGCAGGACATTTATAAACGCTTGTGAGGAGTATGACATGCCAGCCTATTTAGAACGGTCTCGTTCTGGTAAAGGGGGGCACGTGTGGATATTTTTTGAAGAGCCCTTTGAAGCATTCAGAAGCAGAAAAATAATGATGTCCCTGCTTCAGAAGGCAGGTTTAATTTCGGTGTTCGATAAAAACTCAAGTTTCGACCGGCTTTTTCCTAATCAGGATTATCATTCAAAAAAAGGTTTGGGCAACCTCATTGCTTTGCCTTTAAATAAAGCCAGTTTAAATAACGGTAATAGCTGTTTTATTGACCCTGAATCGTTACAGCCCTTTGATGATCAATGGGCATTTCTAAAAACAATCAACAGGATCGCAATAAGCCAACTCAATTATATCTATAAGGAGCAAACTAATCAAGACGAACTATCTACGGGTTTATTTCAAAAAGAACAGCCTACGGCTGGTAAGTTGGTGATTATATTAAATAGCGTAATTCATATTAGCCGTGCAGGTTTGCCTGCTTCTCTTATTGCTTTTCTGAAAGAGGAACTAAACTTTGCCAACAATGAATACCAGGTAAAAAAGAATATCAATAAAAACACATTCGGCATAAGACGTTACTTTAAGCTATTGAATGAAACATTAGAATCCATTTCAATTCCACGTGGTTTTATTGGCAGGCTATTGCGTTTTTGTAAAGAGCAACAAATAGAATATACCCTCGGGGATCAAAGAAAGAAAATAGAACCGGTCAGGTTTAAAGGCGCTATTACTTTAAGGGAATATCAAATACCAGCACAGGAAGCTGCTGCTAAAAAAGATTTTGGAATTATTGTCGCTCCGCCTGGTTCGGGTAAAACGGTGTTGAGTTTGGCTATTATAAAAGATAAACAACAACCGGCGCTCATTTTAGTCCATCGTAAGCAGTTGGCAGATCAGTGGATGGAACGCATTGAATCCTTTCTGGGCATTTCGAAGAAAGAGATTGGACGTATTGGTCAAGGAAAGAACAAACCCGGTAAACACATTACTGTCGCTATGATCCAAAGTATGGAAAAGGCGTTGGACTCACCAGAATTCTCCGAACTAATGAACGCTTTCGGTACCATCATCATTGATGAATGCCATCATATACCGGCAGAAACATACCAAAGGGTTATCGAGAAACTGAATAGTTACTATATGTACGGGCTTACAGCCACACCATTCAGAAAATACAATGACGGTAAGCTGATATTTATTCATTTAGGTGAAATCATCCATGAAGTTAAAGCGCCGGAGGTAAAAAATCAATCAGGCACGCAGATCATCATTAGAGAAACAGACTTATTTGTTCCGTTTAATATCAAAACAGACAAATTCGAAACGCTCTTCAAAATTTTGATACATGATTCAGTCCGGAACCAGCTCATTTTAAATGACGTGGTTTCGCAGCTAAATACTGGTAAGAAAGCCGTTATTATTACAGAGCGGAAAGAGCATATTACTTCTATTCAACAATATTTAAAGCAGCATTATGATACCATTGCATTAAGTGGCGAAGATTCTGACTTAAATAAAAAATCTAAATGGGCTGCCATAAACAAAGGAGACTTTCAGGCACTGATTACAACAGGCCAATATTTTGGCGAAGGAACCGACATTCAAAATATAGAATGCTTGTTTTTAGTTTACCCATTCGCTTTTGAAGGTAAACTGATTCAATATGTCGGCAGGGTACAACGATCTGAAATATCACCTGTTATTTACGATTATCGTGATCACAGGATCAGCTATCTGGAAAGACTTTTTCAAAAAAGAAACCTCTACTATAAAAAGCTCTATCAAAGTGGCTTAACAATCCCTGTTGATGATAGCGAAATAGTTAGCGGTCAAATCAACGAAAAAATTGAGGTGCCAATCGAACAATTGGAGTTCAGATTTGGCAGCATTGCTTTTAAACATAACATTGCCGATTTTGGTGGAAAAGAGGTGGAGTTTGAAATAGAAAACCTGAATATCAGGCCAGAATTTACGGTACTTAAACCATACTTCATCCGATTTCTAAAAAGTACAACGGTATTGATTAATATCCGGGCAACATTTCAACATAACATGTTGGTGTTTAAATCTGCATCCTCCTATGACCTTGATAAAATAAACCGGGAGGTTATTGAAAGTGTAAAGTTCCGTTTTTTGAATAAAGAAATCATTAAAGGAGTGCCGACAGGTGAAGAAAATCTCTTGGATCCCGGGCAATTGCAAAGTGGCGGCGAACGGCTGATTTATGCAAATGAAGATGACTTATTGGAAAATATCTTAGCGCTTAAACAATATAAGCACCATCGCCACCTTCGATATCTTTCTCATAAACATGAACGAGCGATATTGAAACTTCGTTTTGTATTGGAGCCCTTCTCATTTGTGTTTTTGCTTTCCGGTAATAATCAATATCATTTAGTTTGGGAAACATTAGATACTGAGGAAGCGACCTATATATGGCACATCGGGAAATCAATTTATGAACTTGAACAAAGTGTAAAGAAGATAGATAGGTTGCTTGGACAAATAAGAATAAAAGGGCGGCAACAATATCTTGAAACTAACCCCGAACAGTTTAGCCGTATTGTACATGATTATTCTGATGATACCAAAGGCATGATTATTTGGAAAGACCTTTTAGAGGAAAGGCTATTTTAAGTTGACTATCGTAATGTTCTACTTCTAATTTGGCGTCTTGCTTATCATTCTTTAAGTTTATCACTAAATCATTACAGGTTATATGGATTTTAAAGATTATCAATCTTTGTTAACAGACATAAAGGCAAGAATTCGCAACGCGCAAACTAAAGCAGCTCTTGCGGTAAATGCCGAATTGATTATGCTTTATTGGGATATCGGTAAAACTGTAAAGCAACTTCAAAGCGAACAAGGCTGGGGAGCTACGGTTGTCGCACGATTAGCCAATGATATTAAAAATGAGCTGCCGGAGGTAAAGGGTTTTTCTGAACGAAATCTTTTATTTATGGTTCAATTTTATAAGGAATATGATACCGAAGATCTAATTATGAAACAGCCTGTTTCACAATTAGAAAACTCTAATCATGCTAAGATTGAATTTATGAAACAAGTCGTTTCACAAATTCCCTGGGGGCATAATATTTTGCTAATCCAAAAGGTTAAGGAAAAAAACATACGTCTTTGGTATATGCAACAAACGCTTTTAAATGGCTGGAGTAGAGATACGCTTTCATTAATGATAAAGAGTGATCTTCATCTTCGACAGGGAGAAGCAATCAATAACTTTTCAAAAACCTTGCCCAACCCACAATCTGAACTGGTAAAGGAAACACTAAAAGACCCGTACATCTTTGACTTTATTACAATTGCACAGCCTTTTACAGAACGCGAGTTAGAAACTGAACTGGTAAAGCATGTGGAAAAGTTTTTATTGGAATTAGGTGCTGGCTTTGCTTTTGTTGGCCGGCAATACAAATTAGTCGTTAGCGATCAGGATTTCTATTTAGATCTCTTGTTCTATCATCTTAAAATGAGATGTTTTGTTGTCATTGATTTAAAAAGAGGTGACTTTAAGCCAGAATATGCGGGCAAAATGAATTTCTATTGTTCGGCTGTGGATGACCTAGTAAAACATCCGACTGATACACCAACCATTGGTCTTATTCTTTGTCAAACAAAAAATAAGGTTATGGCAGAATATGCTTTAAGGGACATGAATAAACCCATTGGTATTTCGGAATTTGAATTAACTAGGTCATTGCCGAAAAATCTGCGTTCAAGTTTACCAACTATTGAGGAAATAGAAAATGAATTGAAAAGTGGCAGGGACTAACTAAGCTAAATCGTCCGTTACAACTTTGTCAATATTTACTTTCAAAAAGCAGTAGGTCATAGACGCCTCTCGCCAAAATTCCCAATTCTTCGTAATTTTTCAATGAATTGGTTCGAAAAAACGCCACTGTCGGGAGCCTTAAAATCAATAAAAAAAACAAGCAACAGGTTATTTGATCCTTATCATCTTAGGACTAACAGAATACAATGTATAGTATTTACAGGATTTACTCACCATCTGTATAGCTATTTCCGGACGRGTCAGACGGGTCACCATTCTGTCCGCATGTGCACAATCACCGTCCGCTATCGAACAGTTTATAAAACCTGCAATTAATTAAGTAACTAACAATCAATATCTTATAAAATGGCACTGGTATTGGCATTGGCATTATATATAAATACAATATACAATGAGTACCGCCGACGACCGTTTACAGACAATTTGGGAAGGATGCTTACGCAACGAACGTAAATGCCAGGAACAATTTTACAAACTATTAGCACCAAGGATGCTGGCTGTTTGCATGCGTTATGCTACAGACAAAGATGAAGCACAGGACATACTACAGGAAGGCTTTATTAAAATATTCAGAAACATGAACAACTACCGGGGCGATGGCAGCCTTGAGGGTTGGGTACGCCGTATTATGGTGCATGCCGCTATATCGCGCTATCGCAAATTAAAGCCAATTGTTTTGGTTGAAGATTTTGCCACGGATACCGTAATGCCGATAAACAAAGCTTACAATGATAATGGTCTTGAAGCAAAGGATCTGATGAAGCTGATACAAAAACTACCTAAAACTTACCGTTCGGTATTTAATATGTACGCCATTGAAGGCTACTCTCATCAGGAAATTGGTAATTCATTAGGTATGAGCGAACTTTTATCTCGTACTACTTTATATCGTGCAAGAACTATCCTTAAAGATATGATAGGTAAACTGACCATGCGCGAGGAGCGTTGCCTGGCTTAAAGCCACATTGTGATGGGTACATATTTGACCATAAACGCGCAGTGAAGCTGACAATGCTTATAATTACCCGCATGGCGCTTTAAAAGAATATTCATCCCGGAGTGTTCGAGAGATGTGATATTAAAAGCCGGGGATGCGCCGGATACCCTGGCTTTTGCTATTCTGAAGCTTTATCTTTGAACTTTATCAACAGTCTTTTGTGCCTTCTTTGCCTTCATTTTCAAATTCAGCATCTCCACCAGCATCGAAAAAGCCATGGCAAAGTAGATATACCCCTTAGGGATATGCTGCTCAAAGGCTTCGGCTAAAAGGGAAACACCTATCAGCAGTAAAAAAGACAGCGCCAGCATTTTTACCGTTGGATGCTTGTTTACAAAAGAGGCCACACCATTTGATGACCACATCATGATGCCTACTGCTATTACAACTGCAAGTATCATGATCTCCACATGGCTGGCCATGCCTACGGCTGTAATTACCGAATCTAATGAGAAAACGATATCCAGCAGCATGATCTGGATGATGGTTGCTACAAAGCCCTGGGGTTTTACATTTTCGCTGCCTTCTTCTTCGCCTTCTATTTTATGGTGGATTTCGGCCGTACTTTTATAGATCAGGAACAAGCCTCCTATGATCAGGATCAGATCGCGGCCCGAAATAGCTAATTTTTCAGCCCAATCTACGTCTGTAACATTAAACAGATGCCCCAGGTTAAAAAGCGTTGCAGTAAGTGTCATTACCCAACTGATGGATAACAGCAGCAATACCCGGGTAATCATGGCCATGCCTAAGCCTACCCTACGCCCTTTGGCCTGTTGCTTTACAGGCAGCTTGTCAGATAGTATTGATATGAATACGATATTATCTATCCCTAAAACAATCTCTAACAGGGTAAGGGTAACTAACGAGATCCATGTTTCTGCCTGGGCAAATATTTCTAAATTCATAGGTGCGACGCGTTTAGGCCAAAAATAACAAAACCCCTGCTTTTTAGGGCAGAGGCTTGCGTAAAAGGATGAATTTATTAATTAATCAAAGTTTACACTACCAAATGTGGAGTTAATTGTAATGGTTTTATCGGTGCCTCCTTTACCAAAATGGCCTTTATAGTTTTTGGTAGGATTAAATCCACGTTCGCCGTCGGCAGGAGTTTTACTGGTTAAACTTACATCGCGGTTGCCATAATTAAAGCTGCCATAGTGCACAGTTACATCAAAATCGGCGCTTTGGTCATCGCTCAGGCCAAGTTTTATACTGGAGTATGACGACCTTACAGACAGATCCTTCAGGTTTTTATCAATATCCTCAATACTAATCCCTCCACCAAATTTAACGTTGATATTTCCTGAGGTTTTAATGCGGCCTATCTTTGCCGAACTGTAACTCAAATGTGCATTAAGTTTATCACAATCGCCCAGGCTTAAGCTGCCATAAGCTACATCCAGATCGCTGCCATTAAGGTTGCCTATTGTTGCATTACCATATTTTACCCTGATTTGGTTACTGGGGTTGCTCAATGCTTTAGCTACCAGGCTACCGAATGAGTTATTGATAATGAGCTTGCCGCTAAGGTCGGGCAAATCGGTACTGCCATATTTATTACTGATGGTTAAAGGGCTTTTGGCCGGCATATACACTGTGTAGTTCACCTCAATTGAACGCGCCGAGTTATGATTCCCTTTAAAAAAAGAACCCCATGAACCATTATTATCCTCATCAGGATCGATTGAGGTTTTAAAATATACTCCGTTACCGTCTTTACTATCCTTTATGTTTACATTATCCAACAGCTTTTGTGCCTTATCCTCATTGTTGGTTGTTACTTTTATCTGCACGTCGACTTTTACCTCATTTTTGGCCCAGGTGTTTACTGTTATCTTACCAAATTTATTGTCAATATTAATTACATCATTGGCATCAATGCTATAGCTTTTGCTGTAGCTTTTGGTTTTTACAACTTCATCACCGCTTTGTGTTTGTTTGTCATTATCGTCATCGTTGCTATCATAGCTAAAGTTAAAGCTTTTATCAAAATCCTTAAAGCCATAAGCTATCATAGGGGCTATTTTGGCATCAAATTTATAGGCGAAGTTTAACATGCTATCATTAAACTTAAAAGCAAAGCGTTTTAAACTATCGTACTTAAAGTTTTTATCAAAATGCTTGAAGCTTTTGTTAAAATTTTTCATGTTCAGCTTCATGCTTTTGTTAAACTTCTGCTTGTTAAGTGAGCTCATTTGCTTTTGCAGATCGCGCATCTTTACTTGCAGGTCTTTCATTTTCTGTTGATAATTTTTATCAGCTATTGCCGAATCATCGTCGTCATCATCACCTGATGAGGTAACTTTAGGCGTAGCAGGAGTAGCAGGCTTTGTTGGTTTTACCGGCTTTTTTTGCTGCGCAAAATTTGCCGTACTAATGGTTAATAAAATCATTAAGGCAAACAGGAACGGTTTATATATTTTTGATTTCATTTTTTTGATCTTTATTAGTTTCGTTAAACTGCTCTATCACATTTAGTTGCTGATTAAGTACCTCGGTTTGTATTTGCAAGTTCCGGATCATTGCACGTAAAACACGTTCCTGGTTAGGACTGGTAGCTAAATCATTATTCAATTTTTTATAGGTCGAATCCATTTTGGCAATTTCGGCGGTAAACTCCTTAAGCAGTTGCGGATCGCCTTTAGATGCTGTTTTAAGCTGGTTAAGCTGCGTTTTAACTAATGATGCATAATGCACCTGTTGTTTGGCATATTCGGGGTTGATAGCAGCCAGGTCAACGTTTTTTGGGCCTTTTTGACCTTGAATATACACCCCGAAGCCTATCCCCATTACCACGATGATGGATGCGGCCACCTTTAGCACAAAAGCGAGCGAAAAGGTTTTGGCTTCGCGCTTTTTTGGCGCAGCCTCCAGCACGTTTAAACGCGCCTCTATTTTGCCCCACAGGTCTGCTGATGGTTCTATCTCGTCAAAATCTTCGTGATTATTTTTCATGAAATCTTCAAATCGCTTGCTCATGACACATTTCCCTTCCTGTTTAAAATTTCCATTAGTTTTCTTTTTGCTCTCAGGAACTGTGTTCTTGAGGTGTTTTCTGATATATTTAAAATCCCCTTCAAGCAGGTAAAGCGATATTACTACCCGGTAACCATCCGGCAATTGTTTCATGCCCTCTTTTACCATTGTTACCTGGTATTGTATTTCATCATCGTCCGCAGCTTCCTCATCGGGGATATTCTCCAAATGATTGCCGTCCAGTTCTATCAGCTCAAGTTTGCGTTTACGCAACTGGTTTATTGACCGGTTAACCACTATTTGCTTAAGCCATAAACCAAATGTGGTTTCCTGCCTAAAATCTTTGAGTTTATTAAACGCATCAAGGAAAGCCTCCTGTAAAACATCTTCGGCTTCGCCAATATTGCCCACTATCCTAAAGGCGACGTTCAGCATCGCTTTTGAATATAAACGGTAGAGTTCATAACAGGCTTTTTTACTTCCCTGCTTACACTCTGCCACCAGGCTGTAATGCTTATCTATAAATATTGCTTCCAAGTTGTGTTAAGCTTCAGTTTAATAGACGCAGGGTATTCTACAACGTTGCACAATTGGTTGATTTTTTTTGAGTATGATGATTTTAATGGAATATAGCAAAAAAAAGTCATTGCTGAACGAAGCAATGACGATGTACAATATAACCTATTAAGTTTAAATCTCTTTTCAAGTATGCTGCTTTTGTACCCTGCGGTGCACCAGCGCTTTTACTTTTTTTGATTTGCCTTTTTTACGTTTGCCCAGCCAGATAATAAAACCCGTTACCGGCAGCGAGGCGCAGATAAGACTGGCCAAAAAAGCGGTGATCTTGCCGGGCAGACCCAACACCTGGCCAACATGGAGATCGTAATTCATATCGTTCATCTTCATGCCGGGGCTTTTTTGTATATGAGGAGTTTGTTTTAACAGTTTGCCTGTATACTTCTCAAACTCATAGCCATCGCTTTTATAAAAGTACAGGCTTTTGGCATAGGCGGTTATACCTACCGTACCCGCTGCCGAAGCATCATCATAGATCAGGAACATCTGCGCCTGCGGCGATTTGGCTTGTGCCTGTACAAATGCCTTATCAATAACAAAGCGGTTATCCACCCTCGTTTTTAACAGGGAGTCGGATTTTAGGGATACTTTTTCTGATGGATAAGCTTTACCCAGGTTAGCGGTTGTATAAATACCTTCCCGCACCGATTCAAAAACCATGGATAAACCTGTCAGTGCCAATATAATGGCAATACCGGTTGCATAAAATCCCAGCACATTATGCAGATCATAGTTAACCCTACGCCAGCGGCCATTCCATTTAATGTTGAAACTGCGTTTGCGGTCGCTTTTACGTTTGGGCCACCAGAGGATAATGCCGGTTATCATCAGCACAATAAAAACAAGAACAGATATGCCCACTACCAGCCGGCCAACATTGGCAGGCAGCAGCAGGTAAAGGTGGATGTACTCAACAATAATAAAAAAGTTCCGCGCCGGATTTTCTGTATGGGTAACCTGCCCGGTATAGGGATTCATGTATACATATAACATCCCCTGCTCCTTAGGCAAATTTACTAATAGCGCCGCGGGCCTGTCAACCCCATAGTAATACATATAGCTTGCTGTAGCGCCGGGATGCCCTTTTAACCCTTCGGCTTTTAGGGTTGATGGAGGTAGGTATGGCTTATGCTGTACTTCTACCCTGCGGTAGTTGTATATGGCATCCTGAATTTCGTCCTGGAAACAAAAAATACAGCCGGTAATACTTACAATAAGCACCACCAGCCCGGCTATAAAGCCGAGCCAGCGGTGTATAAATAATATGACTTTTTTAAACGTCATATTAAAATTTATAGGTAAATGTAAGGGCGTAGTTCCTTAGTTTTTGTGGGTTAACAGTGGTGTAACCTATCCAGTATTTTTCGTTGGTAAGGTTATCCATTTTTACACCGATCCTATAGTGGCTCAGATCATAAAATGCCGAAGCATTAAATACCGTGTATGCCGGTAATATAAATACCCCCTGGCTCACGCTATTGATAATCTTACTATCGCTGGCATAGTTACCACCTAGGCCAAAGCCCAGGCCTTTAACTTCGCCTTTTGATATCCGATAACTTACCCAAAAATTAGCCAGGTAAGGTGATGACGCAGTTGTAGGGCGGCGATTGGCTACATCGGCATTGGAGGTTGCATCGTATTTCGAATCGTTGTATGAGAAACCGGCCACTACATTCAATCCAATAATTGGATTTGCAATAACTTCGGCCTCAATACCTTTACTTAATTGAGTGCCATCCTGCAGGTAACGGTTTGGTGTTGCCGAAGGACGGCTTATATCTTTAACCTTAATATCGTAATAGCTCACCGTGCTGGTTAGTTTACCGTCAAACAGGTCGAGTTTAACACCGCCTTCAAGCTGATTTGCATGCTCGGGTTTCAGGGGGGTGTTATCCTCCTTTACGCCAGTTTGGTTACGGAAACTGTTCTGGTAATTGGCAAATAAGGATAGATGATCTTTTATTGGCTGATAAACCAATCCAAACTTTGGCGAAAACGCGGTTTGCTTATACGCGCCTGATGTAGTATTACTTGCTGGATCATAATTACCGTTATTAACAAAGCGATCAACACGCAGGCCGGCAGATGCAATCAGCTGATCGGTAATGTTAAACACATCAGATACATATGCGCTGTAAGTGTTCCGTTTGTAGATTGCCGGATAGGTAAAGCCATATACTCCTGTTGCGTATATGGCATCCATTGCGGCCTTGTTAAAGTTAGTATAGTTTTGGTTACCTGTTAATGATACTGTGTCGAGGGTACTGCCAAAGAAGAACTGGTTGGAGTTATCCCTGAAAAAATCAAGCCCCCCAACAAACCTGTTTCTGAATTTCCCGATCTTGAAATCGCCGTTGAAGTTTTGCTGGATTTCGATCATATCATCCTTGCTTTTACGGGTCGACTGGTCGTTACGAGAAATGGAATCGCCGGGTAACAGGTAAAAGTATGGCCCAAAACCATCAGAGTAGCTATGTGTAGCCGCTATGTTGGTATGGGTGGTCCATGAATTCGATATCTTGTAATTTACCCCGCCATAAAAATTAGTGGTTCTTGAAGTTTGGGTAAGGTCGTTGCCATAATAGGTCTGTTTATAATCAAGGGCAAGCTCATCGGCGCGATCGTGCCCTAAAGCTGCAATAGTTTGTCCGTAGGGGAAAAAGAAGATGGATTTACCGATGCTTTTACCGTAGAAAAGCTCAGCATCTAACGAGATGCTCAACCTGTTGTTAACGTTATACAGCAAACTTGGGGCTACGGCGATATTACGGGTAAAACCATTGTTTTGGAAACTACCTTCGTGATTATAGGCTGTGTTTAAACGGAAAAGTACTTTTTTCTTATCATCAAGCGGGGTATTAATATCGGCACTCACCCGTTGAAAATTAAAATTGCCTAATGAGCCTGAAACTTCGCCACCAAATGAATCATAAGGTTTTTTGGTTACCCTGTTAATAAGGCCGCCGTATGAAGTTAAACTGCTGCCAAATAAAGTTGCAGATGGTCCCTTTATAATTTCAATCCGTTCGATGTTTGAGGCATCAATGGTGCTGGTTACATTACCGGCAATGCCATTTCGCAAAGCGGTTTGAACCACAAAACCACGGCTGCTGTAATAGGCGCCGCCATCGCCGCCCCGCCCGGTTGCTTCCCACATTTTTTGGATCCCCGATGCATTCCTGATAGCATCATCAACAGAAAAAATCTGTTGCTCCTGCAATAATCCGCTGCTGATGGTATTGTAAACTGAGGCATTCTCCAGGTTATTTAATGGCATTTTGGCCACATCAACACTTTTACTGCGTTTAAACTTATTGGTTTTGTTGGCGTTGATATTAATTTCCTGCAGGTTGTTTGTAGCACCAGAAACTGTGAACTGAGGTACAATAAGCGTTTGTCCGGCGGTTACATCAACGGCGGTTTCCTGGCTTTTACTGCCAACCTGCGAAATAACCAGGGTATATTTTCCTTGTGGTGCCCTGAAGCTGAAATCACCATTTTCGTTAGTGATAGCGCCATATTTTGTTCCCTTCAGCATTACCGAAACGTTTTCGGAGGGTTGATTGGTATTGGTGATCACATGTCCTTTAATTGTGGCACGGATTTGCTGAGCCAGCACCGGGGTAGTGTTACATATTAATACGATCGATAAAAAAAGAAAAAAGAATTGCTTCTGAATAGATAGTTGGGGGTGCTCCATATTTTATTTAGACTAATTATAAATAATGTCCAAAAGTACACGAATACCGCAACCCATCCAAATTTATTTAGAAAGATTATAAATAAGATGCAAAAAAGTATCAGGTAGTTAGTAGCAAGTAGCAAGACTTAGAAATATAGGATGGCATATAAACGAACTTTGGGCAGTAGTTATATAAGAGCAGAATGCACAAAAGCAAGAAGGTAATGATTGGGTTATCAATAATATCGGATCGATACTTAATATAACAGTATAATTGGGCAATGGATTTTTAGAGAAAGAACTACATTGCCCAATATCATTTTCCATCTGCATATTTTCACATCTGAAATTTGCAATTCTATTATATATCCATCAATTCCTTCTTCTTTTTACTTTTCATTCGTTTGGGTACAAATTCAAGTATTTCGTTTTTAAGGGCTTCTATCATGCGGCGTTTTAAAAAATTACGCTGTATTACTATGCTCACTTCGCGGGCCGGTTCGGGCGATTTAAAATAACGCACCTTATCCAATTGCTTATCGGTAAGTTCGGCCAGGGCAAGTTCGGGTAATATGGTGGCACCATTATTCTGGTCAACCATACGTTTAAGGGTTTCAACGCTGCCCGTATTATATTCAAAATGCTGAAATCCTTTGGTAGCCTTACGGCGCTGACAGATGTTTAAAACCTGCTCGCGCATGCAATGGCCTTCGTTCAGGATCCAGATCTCTTCCATATCGATATCATCCGGTGTGATGCTTTTCTTTTTGGAGAGTTTGCTGTGTTTGGATACATAGGCCACAAAGTTTTCGTAAAAAACGGGGATCTCTGTTAAATTGTTTTCGTGCAGCGGGGTAGATAATATGCCGCAATCAATCATACCCAACTTTAGTTGCTGAACTATTTCTTCGGTGGTTTGCTCCCACACAATAAGTTTTACCTGCGGATATTTCTCTATAAAACCATGAATTATTTTTGGTAATATATATGGTGATACAGTAGGAATGATACCAACCCTTAATTCTCCCGATAGCTCCTTCTGCCTGTCGGTGATGATCTCCTTGATCTTCTCACTTTCGGATAGCATGATGCGTGCCTGGGTAATTATTTCGATGCCTATTTCAGTTGGGGTTACGGGTTGCTTACTGCGGTCAAATAGCTTAACGCCGAGTGTGTCTTCCAGTTTTTGCACCTGCATGCTTAGGGTTGGCTGGGTAACAAAACATTTCTCGGCGGCTAATACAAAACTCCTGTAAGTATCAACTGCTACAATATATTCAAGCTGTGTAATTGTCATATAGATAAATCCTATACAAACATAGCAATTATTGGTTTTCTCTATTAACTTATTATTGCAAAGTTTAAAATAAGAAAACAATCGATATGGATGCGAATAAAAAAGCAGACCACTGCCTCGCGCAAACATTATGCGGAAAATAAAAACTCACAAACTCAATATATAGTTAGATTTGAGATGTTAGATATGAGATTTGAGATGCCTTGCAAAAGGTATCTTTTTCGTTAAACAAAAATGAGATTTGAAACGCCTGTGAAGCTGTCTCAAATCTCATATCTAACATCTCCTATCTAATTCCTACTCCACGGTAACAGATTTTGCCAGATTCCTTGGCTGATCAACATTACAGCCGCGCATTACAGCAATGTGGTAAGCCAATAACTGCAGTGGTATTGTTGCTATCAGGGGGACAAAAGCTTCGTTGGTTTGCGGGATCTCAATCACATAATCGGCCATGGCTTTAACCTCGGTATCACCTTCGGTAACTATGGCAATTACATGGCCCTTACGAGCTTTTACCTCTTGTATATTGCTGATTACTTTTTCGTATGATGAACTCTGTGTAGCAATTACAACAACAGGCATATCATCGTCAATTAAAGCGATAGGGCCGTGTTTCATTTCTGCAGCCGGATAACCCTCGGCATGTATGTAGGAGATCTCCTTAAGCTTCAAAGCGCCCTCCAACGCAACCGGGAACGAGCTTCCTCTGCCCAGGAACAGGCAATTGGTTGAATCCTTAAACTTGGCCGCAATTTTAATAACATGGTCATTGCATTTTAAAGCTTGCTCAACCAGTTGTGGTATTTCATTAAGTTCGGTTAAATATTCAACCAGTTTGCTTTGGGTTATCGTTCCACGTTGCTGTGCTATGTAAAAAGCTATCAGCGTTAAAACACTTACCTGCGCGGTAAATGCTTTGGTTGATGCTACGCCTATCTCGGGCCCGGCGTGGGTATAAACCCCTGCATGCGTAATCCGAGGTATAGATGCACCAACCACATTGCAAATGCCAAAAATAGTAGCCCCCTTTTCTTTGGCTAATTCAATGGCAGCCATGGTATCGGCGGTTTCGCCGGATTGTGATATGGCTATAACCAGGTCCTTCTCTGTAATGATGGGGTTACGGTACCTAAACTCCGATGCGTATTCAACCTCCACAGGCACACGGGCGTACTCTTCTATCAGGTACTCTCCCACCAAACCGGCATGCCATGAGGTACCACAGGCAATAATAATAATCCTGTCTACATTCTTTAGCTTTTCGGTATATTCCTTTATCCCGCCTAATTGTACCTTGCCCTGCTGCGGATAAATACGTCCGCGTAAACAATCGCGGATAGACCGTGGCTGTTCGTAAATCTCTTTTAGCATAAAATGCTCGTAGCCTCCTTTTTCCAGCATTTCCAACTTCAGGTCGAGTTCCTGGATATATGGGGTTTGTACCGAGTTATCGATATTTTTTATCAGCAGGTTGTCACGGTTAATGTAAGCAATCTCATTATCATTTAAATAGATCACATTTTTGGTGTACTCCACAATAGGCGTTGCATCAGATGCTATAAAATATTCGCCTTTACCAACACCAATTACCATAGGGCTCCCCTTTCGGGCTGCTATCAGCTGATCCGGCTCATCGGCGCTCATGATCACAATAGCATAAGCCCCAATAACCTTGTTCAGGGCGACCCTAACAGCCTCGCGCAGATCAAGGCCTGTTTGCTCTATAATGTCTTCTATCAGGTGAATTAAAACCTCGGTATCGGTATCGCTTTTAAAAACATGGCCTTTTGCCGTAAGTGTTTCTTTAATGATGCCATAGTTTTCGATAATACCATTGTGGATAATGGTGAGCTTACGGTTGCCTGATGAGTGTGGGTGAGAGTTACGATCACTTGGAGCACCATGTGTGGCCCAGCGGGTATGGCCCATGCCTGCCGTTCCTTTAAGATCAATATCCTTAACAAACTTCTCAAGGTCATCAACCTTTCCTGCCTTTTTGTAAACTTTAAGTTCTTTATCGAACAATGCGATGCCCGCGCTATCATATCCCCGGTATTCTAAACGATGAAGCCCTTTTATAATAATGGGATATGCATCCCTATAGCCTATATAACCAACAATTCCGCACATGGTAAATTTTATAAAATGTAAATGGAGCAAAAATAATCAGCTATATAACATACTTCATAGCTAATTATTTTAATTATTTACGAATAGTGCAAGGTTTTTACTTACTTAAAAATTAATTTTAAGAAGTGCTGTTGGCTTAAATAAAAAAATCCCCTAAGCGGGGATTCTTTTTATTTACCTTAAGGATTTTTTACTTAGGAATCTTAGTATAAATGATATTTAACTTAATGCGGTAAGGCGAACTTTTATCGTTACCAATTAGTATAGCACGCGCTGCGGTTTGCACACTTGGAGTAATACCTGTTGCGCCAGTTGTTGAATTAACTTCTGTAGTATCTATAGGCGCTATATAAGTTCCATAGTCAACAGTTTTTTTACGTATCAGGTCCTGAACATAACCGGTAATCACAAACCGGTAAGCTTTTACAGGCTCTTTGGTTGTTCTGCCATAATAACCTCCAAATATACCAGCCTGGTAACGGGCATCTCCTGCTGATGCATCCTGTATCAGTATGCGCTGCTTAGCAATATCCAGTTGATACATGGTCAACTTAGGAAAAGGCGCGTACGGTATTCCTGAGCCCTGTACCGGTGTTATAACCAGTTCTGCACGGTTTAACACAATTGAATCGGGATTAAGCTTGCTTAGCCCCGGGAATGACACCTTACTGCGTAAGCCTCCCAAACCTTGCAAATAGAAGGTGGCTTGTGTAGTTGTTGCCTTTTTAGCATTGTTTATTGTTGCATTATAGGTATGTATTATTTCGGCGGCATGTATCGGGAACGTTAAGGATACGCTCGCCGTATCCGTTGTGGTATCTTTTACGGCCTTATAAAAAACATCTAAATGTGATGAAGCAGTAGCCAATTTTAGCTGTAATGTACCACCTGCATTTGATGCCTGCGCTCTTTCAATAGTAAGGTATAAGCCTTTCACCGCATTTTGAAAAGCCGCATCTGATGATAATTGCGTGCCGCTTGCATTAAACAAGTTATCGTAAATAAACTTTTTGCTGAATGCAACACGCAGTTGAGGGGCTACCCTTTGTACCGTATCAATAGTATCCTGGCGTACCCTGGTAATTGTTAAACTATCATGCGTGTTAGCTGTAAATGTTTTGGTTGCTAAAACAGTTGCCTCATTTTCCCAATGCTTGTTGCTATAATAAGTTTGGTTAAGCGGTTTCTCTTTTAGCTGGTACACATTAATTTTATAACGTGTAGCTACAGAATCGCCATAAAAACCATCGGCATAACCCAGCACCAATACAGCCGAATCAATAGTAAGTGTACCTGCGGGCACGGTATAGGGCGAGGTTGGTAAAATCATACCAAGGGCAATATTTGATTTAACTGTACCAAAAGCAGGGTCAACAAACTCGCCAAGCGGTGTTTTTGTAAGGGCAGATGTAATTACAGCTGATGAGTCTTCACCAACAGTATTAATAATCACATTGGTATCAACCAGTAAGGTTCCACTTATCTGATTTGATGTATCAACCCCTAAACCAATACCATCCTGGCGCTTACAGCTATTCAAAATAAAAAGACTTATTAACAGGGTCAATAAGTCTAATCGGAAAAATTTCATATATAATATTAAGTATTATGCAACATGCACCAATTCGTCGTTGGTAATTTCGTCGTAAAAATTGTAATAATTTTCGAAATCTACGGTAGAATCAAATTCTAAAACCGATTTATTGCTGTTTTTAACATTATTTAACACATCTGCATCAATATTCTCGCTGCCCAAAACAATACCATCGGAGTATTGAATTGCACCTGCATAAAGTGCAGAATTTGTACCTTCCTTATAAGCATCTACGTGCTCTTCGGTCATGTTGCTCATGATTGCTTTTTGTGCAAAGTCAGCAGCCATTTTTTCCTTGAAGTCATTTTCGTAGATCGAATAAATGATCTTTGAATTTTTAAAAGTTGGATCGTCTTTGTAAGTAGTTTTTAAATAAGCGGGAACCAAAGCGCTTAACCACCCATGGCAATGGATGATGTCAGGAGCCCAGCCTAATTTTTTTACAGTTTCCAGTGCACCTTTGCAAAAGAAAATCATTCGTTCATCATTGTCGGCGTAAAATTTACCGTCCTTATCACCAAACACATGTTTACGCTGAAAATATTCTTCATTGTCTAAAAAATATACCTGCATACGTGCTGCCGGGATAGATGCTACTTTAATTATCAGCGGGTTATCATTATCGTTGATAATAATATTCATACCAGATAAACGGATAACTTCATGAAGTCTGTTCCTGCGTTCATTAATATTGCCAAAACGGGGCATAAGAATACGAATCTCGTAACCCTTCTCCTGCATTGCCTGCGGGAGTTGTCTTGTTATTTCAGCAATTTTTGTGAGTTCAAGGAAAGGAGACATTTCATGAGTTATAAACAATAGCTTAGATTTACCCATCACTTAATCAGTATTAAAAATATGTAAAGAAGTCAAAAATTTGAGTTTGCAAATGTAATCATTATTATATAAACTGCCAACGAATTATGCAAGTAACTTTTGGTATTTTTTGCAAAAAAACACACCTTTGCCAAATTTTGTAATTTAAATTGCATTGAAGATATTTACCACCAGGCAAGAGTTAACGCAATACATTACCCATAAAGCAGGCGAAACCATTGGTTTCGTTCCCACTATGGGCGCGCTTCACAAAGGCCATATATCATTAGTTAAACAAGCACAACAAATTAGCACCAAGGTTGTTTGCAGCATTTTTGTTAACCCTACGCAATTTAATGACCCCAAAGATCTTGAAAAGTATCCCCGCCCAATAGCTGCAGATATTGCAATGCTGGAGCAGACTGGCTGCGATATTTTGTTTAATCCTGCTGTGAGCGAGATTTATGATGATAATGAGAAATGGCATTTAGATATTGGCGACATGGAACATTTGCTGGAGGGCAAATTCAGGCCCGGGCATTACCAGGGGGTTATGCAGGTTGTAAATAAGCTGTTTAATATTGTTAAACCCGACATCGCCTTTTTTGGGCAGAAGGATTACCAGCAATTTATGGTGATTAGCAAAATGGTTGAATTGCTAAACATGCCGGTTAAATTGGTGATGTGCCCAATACAGCGTGAAACCGATGGATTGGCCATGAGCTCCAGAAACATTCATTTAACTGATTACGACAGGCAGCATGCGCTCATTTTATCTAAAGCTCTTAGCTGGGTTAAGGCAAATTTTAATGCCGGCAATATTGCGCAGTTACAACAGCAGGCCGAACAGATGGTGGGCAGCGAGCCTGGAATCGGGCTGGAATATTTTGAAATTGTTGATGGCGATACCCTGACGCCGGCTACCGCTGATACTAAAAAGATAGTTGCCCTTGTAGCTGCCCGCGCCGGCAAAACAAGATTGATAGATAATATGTTGATTTAATTAGTCCATGGTCGATAGTCCTTGCACCATAGATGAATTGGGTTGCGTATTGCTAAAAGGCCGGGACTAATCATTTTACAATCTATGGACTATCGACCATCGTCTGTGGATTAAATTATTTATAACTTTGTGCCATGATTATTGAGATATTAAAGTCCAAAATTCACAGGGTGAAGGTAACGCAGGCAGAGCTGAATTATGTGGGCAGCATTACAATTGACGAGGCTCTGATTGAGGCGGCTAATATTATACCGAACGAAAAAGTCCAGATTGTAAATAATAACAACGGCGCCCGCTTTGAAACCTATGTGATAAAAGGCGAACGGGGCAGCGGTACAGTTTGCTTAAATGGTGCCACCGCCAGGCTTGCCCAGGTAGGCGATGTGGTGATCATCATGTCATACGCATATATGGAAACCGATGAAGCCCGTGCTTATGAACCAATATTGGTATTTCCTGATGCTGATAATAAGCTTATCAAATAAATCTGGGCCCTTTAATATCCCTGCTGTTTTTGCTTTAACCGGGTTTTGACTTAGCGTTCACGTACCTCGGATCCAATACCAAGCGATACTTTCAAATTGACATCAACATTGGCACCTTTACGCAGCAAATAAACCATCCTTACACGCACACTCGGTTCGCGGACCAAATCATCCAAAAAGTGCGAATTATCAATATCAAGCACAATACTGTTACCTACATTAGGGGTGATATCCTTACGCACAGCCACTAAAACCTCTTCGCTGCCATCGGCTTTTGCCATATAGACCCTCAATGATTCTATGTTGCCGATATTATAATCAGATGGGTCTTTGGATTGTAACTTAGCCGATATGATACGCACCTCGCTTATCCGGTTTGCATTATTGCCATCTTTTGTAAAATCCTGGTCAAAACTGTTTGCTATACTTATAGCTGTATGAGGCTCACCCACCGTTACCGATGCCGGAATTACCAGGTTGGCTGTATAAGGAAATGTAGATTTCACTATAGACTGCAACATACCGCAACTCCCTAAAAACAAGGCTATCGTAATCAGAATAAGAAAATGTTTCTTTTTCATAATAATTCAGGTGTTATGTTTAACTACAATTACCCGTTGAATAAGTTTGTAACGCAAATAGTATAATAAAACTCCAGATAAATCAACTTAAAGCAGTAAAAAATCAAATTAAATTTAACATTCTGGTTTGATAATTCAACGTGTTGCTTAAATAATAATTGGTATTGGTTTATACGGATGGGCGCGCATTTGGGTATATTAAATGTAAAGTTTTTTTTGCCAAAAAGCAGCCGGATAAATATTATAAAAAATAGTCTTTAAAAGTTTAACAAAACTCTATCTTTGCACCCCGACACTGAGGTCGGGATTTCTCGCCTTCAGTGCATAGGAAAAATCGTTTATGGGCCTTTTAAAAGCCTTTAACTTTTGACTTAGAACTTTTGACTTAAAAAAAGCCCTATGCCCAAAGATAATTCCATCAAATCCGTTCTCATTATTGGCTCTGGCCCCATCATTATTGGCCAGGCCTGCGAATTTGATTACGCCGGCTCGCAAGCTGCCCTTTCCCTAAAAGAAGAAGGTATTACCGTTTCTATCATCAATAGCAATCCTGCTACTATCATGACGGACAAGGTTATTGGTGATCATGTTTACCTGCTGCCACTTACCTGTGCAAGTATTGAACAGATACTTACCGAACAAAAAATTGACGCCGTACTGCCTACTATGGGCGGCCAAACTGCGCTAAACCTTTGTATTGAGGCTGCCGAACGCGGAATTTGGGAAAAATACGGTGTAAAAATTGTAGGTGTGGATATAGCCGCAATTGAAAAAACCGAGAACCGCGAAGCTTTCCGTCAATTAATGGTTGATATAGGCGTGGGGGTGGCTAAATCAAAAATCGCTAACTCCTTTTTGGAAGGCAAAGAAGCTGCACAGGATATCGGTTTCCCGCTGGTTATCCGTCCAAGCTATACGCTGGGTGGTAAAGGAGCAGGTTTTGTGCACAAAAAAGAGGATTTTGATGCCGCTTTAAGCAAAGGCTTACAGGCATCTCCTACCCACGAGGTTTTGGTTGAACAGGCTGTAATAGGCTGGAAAGAATACGAGCTTGAGCTGCTGCGCGATAACAATGATAACGTTATCATCATCTGTTCTATTGAGAATTTTGATCCGATGGGGATCCACACAGGCGATTCGATAACCGTAGCCCCGGCCATGACCCTGAGCGACCGCTGTTACCAGGATATGCGCAACCAGGCCATCCGTATGATGCGCGCCATTGGCAATTTTGCCGGCGGCTGTAACGTACAGTTTTCGGTTAACCCTGCCGATGAATCTATCATCGCCATTGAAATTAACCCACGCGTTTCGCGCTCATCTGCCCTGGCATCAAAAGCAACGGGTTATCCAATTGCTAAAATTGCTGCCAAACTGGCCATAGGTTATAATCTTGACGAAATAGAAAACCAGATCACTAAAACAACTTCGGCTTATTTTGAGCCTACTTTGGATTATGTGATCGTAAAAATACCACGCTGGAACTTTGATAAGTTTAAAGGCGCCAACCGTGAGCTTGGCCTGCAAATGAAATCAGTAGGCGAGGTAATGGGCATTGGACGCAGCTTTATTGAAGCGCTGCAAAAGGCCTGCCAGAGTTTAGAGATCGGACGGGCCGGTTTAGGTGCCGATGGCCGTCAAAGCCGCAACCTGGATGAGATCATGCACAGCCTGGAGCATCCAAGCTGGGACAGGTTGTTCCATATTTACGATGCGCTGAGCTTAGGCGTTCCTATCGAATCGGTACGTAAAGTTACCAAGATCGACCGCTGGTTCCTGAACCAGATCATGGATGTTGTTAATTTAGAGAATGAACTGCGCCGCTATTCACTGAACAACATTCCAGAGGAATTCCTGTTCACACTTAAGCAAAAAGGTTTCTCGGATACACAGATAGCTTACATACTTGGAAACGTAACGGAAGAAGATGTTTACCAACGCCGCAAATCCCTGGGGATTAAGCGTGTTTATAAAATGGTTGATACCTGCGCTGCCGAATTTCCTGCACAAACCCCCTACTATTATTCCACTTACGAAGGCGAGAACGAATCCATATCATCTGATAAAAAGAAGATCATCGTATTAGGATCGGGCCCTAACCGTATTGGCCAGGGTATTGAATTTGATTACAGCTGCGTGCATGGTTTGTTAGCCGCAAAAGAATCGGGTTTTGAGGCCATCATGATCAACTGTAATCCCGAAACAGTATCTACCGACTTTAACATGGCCGATAAGCTGTATTTTGAGCCGGTTTACTGGGAGCATGTTCGCGAGATCATTGAACTTGAAAAACCATACGGTGTTATAGTTCAGCTGGGCGGGCAAACCGCTTTAAAAATGGCCGAAAAAATGCACGAGCACGGTATCAGGATCATAGGCACTTCATTTAATGATATGGATGTAGCCGAAGACCGCGGTCGTTTCTCAGACTTGCTGAAAGAACTTGAGATCCCTTATCCTAAATATGGTGTTGCCGAAAGCGCCGAAGAAGCTCTTGAAGTTGCCCACCATGTAGGTTACCCGGTATTGGTTCGCCCAAGCTACGTTTTAGGCGGACAGGGCATGAGTATTGTTATTAACGACGAGGACCTGGAAAAGGCTGTGGTAAGCTTATTACGCAACTTGCCTGGTAACCGTGTGCTGATAGATCACTTCCTTGACCGTGCGGCAGAAGCCGAGTCGGACTCGATAAGCGATGGCGATGATGTACACATCATTGGTTTGATGGAACATATAGAGCCTGCGGGAATCCACTCCGGCGATTCATTTGCCGTATTGCCACCTTTTGACCTTTCTGATCATGTGATTAGCCTGATGGAGGAATATACGATTAAAATTGCCAAAGCATTAAATGTGCGCGGTTTGCTGAATATCCAGTTTGCTGTTAAAAACGATAATGTATATGTAATTGAAGCTAACCCGCGTGCCTCACGTACGGTTCCTTTTATAGCTAAGGCTTATGATGTACCATACATCAACATAGCCGCCAAAGTAATGCTTGGAGCTAATAAACTGAAGGACTTTACCATTGAGCGCAAGCTATGGGGTTATGCCATCAAAGAACCTGTGTTCTCCTTTGATAAATTCCCGGAAGTAAACAAAGAATTAGGTCCCGAAATGAAATCAACAGGCGAGGCTATCCGCTTTATACCCAACCTGCAGGATCCCTATTTCAGGCATTTGTACAAAGAGAAATCAATGTACCTGAGCAGGTAAGAAAGCATTAACTCACAACACCATTAATGGCTTATAACATTTTCCTGTGACCCTTTGGGTTACAGGAAAAATATGGTTAAATTTAGTTGCTATAGTTTGAAAGTTAATTTGAATAATAACCAGGCATTCAACCTTAATAACGTTGACCCTGAGGATTTAGATGACGTTCTTGTAAAAATTGAAAGATCATTTAATATCAGTTTAGAAGATACATCTTTTAAAGATGTTAAAACCTTTGGCAAGCTTTGCGATGTTGTAATTGAAAAAGTAAAGCAAACCAATAACGAAAGCTGTACCACACAGCAGGCATTCTATAAAATCAGGAATGCTATTAATTCAACCATTGCGGCCCCTAAAGAGCTTGTAAAACCCCAAACCAAACTGGAGGATATTTTTCCCCGCGATAACCGTATTGTAGTTATAACCGAGATTGAAAAGGAAATAGGCTTTCAGCTTAACCTGCTACAGCCCAAGCAAGGTATAATAACCGCGTTTGCACTTATACTTTTAGCATCATTAACCGGTTTCTTTTTTCAGCCTGTAATGGCTACTTTAGGGCTTATCGTGGCTATATCAGGGTTCGCACTTGCCGGCAGGTTTGGCAAAGAGCTAAAAGTAAAAACACTTGGCGACCTGGCCGAAAAAGTAGCAAGGGAGCATTACCTTAAATGCAGGCGCAATGCCGCTACCGTTAACAGGGCCGAAATATCACAAAAACTAAAGAAACTGTTTACTTCCGAATTGTACCTGGAGCCATCAGTATTGAGCCGGGAAGCAAGGTTTAACTAAAAATAGAATGGGGTAATTGGTAAAAGGGCTATTTAACTATCATTAGCCCCTTTACCTCAAGGGTTAACCTTCTCTTAGGATCTGTTTTTACCTTATGCTGCTTTTTACCGGTAACAGTATCTCCGGCAAGGTGCTGCAGATCGTCAGCAATAAATAGTTTTTGGGCTACGCCTTCAATAATCACCATGCGCCCCACTATAGCTTTTGGAATAGTAATGTTATAATTTTTAAAGTGAGCGGCAATTATTTTGCCATTGCCTGCATCTATTTCAAACCAGCCCCCTTTTTCTTTGGTCACCTTTATAACCTTGCCTGCTATTGTTGTGCTAATGCGCGTCTTCTTCCCCATAAACGCTTCTGTTTTACCGGCAGCTATCAGCGTAGTAGAATCAGGCTTTTGCCCGTATACCATACCATGTGGTAGTGGTGCACGCAACTGGGCAAACACCATGGTTACGCAAAATACCGGAGCTATTAACAGGAGCAATTTCATAATATAGTTATTGGTGTACAACAACATAAAATGCAAAATGTTGCCTGCCCCGGTTTATTGAATATTACTTGTTACGTTTTAATATAACTAAGCGTATATGTTCACTATAAACTCATTTAGTATGTTCAATTTGCGGGTATTATTTACTTAAATGTTAATGTATGTTAAAATGCCTTCATAAAATAGTAAGCTATAGCAAGTTGTTTATTTTTACTGCTGATAATGCACCCTTGCTTAATTAATTCACATAATTTCCCAATGAACAAAACCCCTACCAAATTAATCCTGTTTGTGGCAATCCTTTTTGCTTTTGCCGGTACAGGATGTCTTAAAGGCAACGATTCAACCGGCTCGGTTCCGGTTATAACCACAACCGATGTAGTTAAGGATGCCGCCGATACAAGCGCCCACAGCGGCGGATTAATTACCGAAGCCCCTACAAATTCTATTACTTATTACGGTGTTTGCTGGAGCTCAACAAATTCAACACCAACTATTGCCGATTCAAAAACCCAGGATTCTGTTATCCTTTTTAGCTTCGTAAGTAAATTTAAGGGCCTAAAAATCAATACCAAATATTATATACGGGCTTATGCAACTAACGCTGTTGGTACAGGTTATGGAAACGTAATTACGTTTACAACCGCCGACAATCTTTCTGCAAAGGTTGGAACAGTGAGTACCCTTGCAGGCAACGCTTCGTCAGGGTTTGCTGATGGTAGCGGTACCAGCGCTTCTTTTTATAGCCCACAGGGTATTGCTATGGGTATTGACGGTAATATGTATGTTGCAGATGCACTTAACAGTGCCATCAGGAAAGTTACAACCGGCGGAGCTGTAAATACGCTCACCGGCAACGGAACTATTGGTTATGTTGACGGTTCATTGGCCGATGCGCGTTTTTATGCTCCACAGGGCCTGGTTTCTGATGCTTTGGGCAATATGTATGTTGCCGATTTCAGCAATAACCTTATCCGTAAAATTACCCCTGCAGGTGTGGTAAGTACCCTGGCCGGCAGCGGATCAGCAGGCGATGATAACGGCACCGGAACCGCTGCCTCATTTAATAATCCGCGTGGTTTGATTATTGATGGCGCCGGCAATCTTTATATGGCCGACAGAGGCAATAACCTTATTCGTAAGGTTGTTATATCAACAGGAGCGGTAACCACCTTTGCGGGTAATAAAGTAGCCGGGTACCAGGATCATACAACTGCTGTCGATGCCGAATTTAATAAACCTTCGGGCATTGCAATTGATGGCTCTGGCAATATTTATGTGGCCGACGCCCTGAATTATTCGGTGCGTAAAATTACAAGCGCCGGCATTGTTACTACTTATTTAGGCAATACAAGGCATAAAGTAATTGGTTCTCCATCATCACTTGCATTTGATGCCAAAGGCAATTTATTCATTACCGACCAAACCGGCAGAATATTTGAAGTTACTGCAGATAAAGTGTTATTACCATTAGCTGGCCTAAGTGCAACCGCCGGCTTCGCCGAAGGTGCCGGAACAAGCGCGTTATTTTCTTCGCCGCAAGGCGTAGTTGCTGATGCAAGCGGTAATATTTACGTAACTGACTCGGGCAATAACCGTATTCGTAAAATAGTATTACCATCGCTATAAGCTAAAAGCTGAAAGCAAAAGGCTTAAAGCCATAGCCATATTTCAACAAAAGCTCAGGGACAACCTTGAGCTTTTGTTTTACTACCTAACTGGCTTTAAGCTTTTAGCCTTATGCTTTAAGCTCCTCTACCCAAACAACTGGCCAAATACTTCCTCTATGCTGCTTACTATCTTGATATCGATATCGTAGCGCGATAGATCCATTCGTTTTTTATCCTGCCCGCCGGATGGAAGGTTGTATTTAGAGATAAATATCTGGTTAAAGCCCAGCTTTTGTGCTTCGGCAATGCGTTGCTCTACCCGGTTAACCGCCCTGATCTCGCCCGAGAGGCCAATCTCACCGGCAAAACAGGTTTTAAACGGTACCGGCATATCCTCATGCGATGATATAATGGCTGCTGCCAAACCCAGGTCGATAGCCGGGTCTTCTACCCTGATGCCCCCTGTAATATTCAGGAACACATCTTTAGCCGCCAGCCTGAATCCACAGCGTTTTTCCAACACGGCCAATAACATACTCATCCGTTTGGTATCAAAGCCCGTAGCGGTACGCTGAGGGGTTCCATAGGCCGATGTACTTACCAATGCCTGGGTCTCTATCAGCATAGGGCGCATGCCCTCCAAAGTGGCTGATATGGTGATGCCGCTCAATGGTTCATCCCGGTGGGATAATAGTATTTCGGAGGGATTGGATACCTCCCTTAGTCCCTCGCCAAGCATTTCATAGATACCCAGCTCGGATGATGAGCCGAAACGGTTTTTTATAGTGCGGAGGATACGGTAAACATGGTGCCTGTCGCCCTCAAACTGCAATACGGTATCAACCATGTGTTCCAGTATTTTCGGACCTGCTATCATGCCATCTTTAGTAATGTGGCCTATCAGGAATACCGGGGTGGAGGTTTCTTTAGCAAAGCGAAGCATTTCGGCAGTGCATTCCCGTACCTGCGATACGCTCCCCGGTGTTGATTCAATGTGTGATGAATGCAGGGTCTGGATGGAGTCGATCACCACCAGATCGGGCTCCAACGACTCTATCTGTTTAAATATGTTTTGGGTTGATGTTTCACAAAGCACGTAGCAAGCCCCCCCGCTGGAGTTAGCCAGTAGCGCGTCATTCTGTATTGCTCCCCCTTCAGGGGGTTGGGGGGCTACCAACCTTTCCGCCCGCATCTTAATCTGTCTTTCGCTTTCCTCGCCCGATACATACAGCACTTTCAGGTTAGGCATGTTGAGGGCCAGCTGCAGCATCAGGGTTGATTTGCCTATGCCAGGCTCACCGCCTATCAGTACTAATGATCCTGCAACTATACCGCCTCCCAAAACGCGGTTAAACTCTTTGTCGGGAGTAAGCATACGGTGTTCTTCGCTGAAGGTGATATCAGCAACCTGCACAGGCTTGTTGGCCCTTTGCTGGGTATTTGAGGTAACCTTCCAGGTAGGTACGGCATTGCCGGTATTGCCTTTGTCTATAATCTCCTCCACAAAGGTGTTCCACTGCTGGCACGAGGGGCATTTGCCCAGCCACTTGGCCGATTCGAAGCCGCAGCTTTGGCAGAAATATGCGAATTTAGTTTTAGCCATGTTTTCGGATGTGCAGATTACAGATTTTGGATGTGCAGATGATGCATGTTTGGGTCATATCCACAAATATGCAGATAAAGTTTATATCGTGCTAATTTAATTAGTAAAATATAGGCATTCGCTTTTTATGAGTATGTGTGTAGTAAACAGCTTCTCAAATCCTTCGCGCAATTTGCGGCATAATATTTTTATAGCATTTTATACTTATTAATTGAACAAATTTGGATTCTATCAAAACATAGCCAATATTGGCGCTCGCAACGTTACGTTTATGAAAGGCAGATTAGTTATAGCACTTATTTTATTTGTATCAGTTGCCGGGCAGGCTTATGGAAGTATCAAAGGCGCAGATACCATATTTGCTGAAAATTTAAAACCTGTTGGACGGACGATCATCAACAGCCGGCATAATTTAGAATTAATTACTTCTGCCGCGCATTTTGGCTTTAGCTTTACCGGCACTGCCTGCGCTGTATACGGAACCATTGCCACAGCCAACCAACACAACTATCTTCAGTATGAGATGGACGGCGTATATCAAAAACGGATAAGGGTGGAAGGGGGCTCTGCTGAGCCTGTTATTATTAAAGCCAGTAGCCCCGGCAAACATACGGTATGGATTTATAAGGCCACAGAGGCACATACAGGCGCTTTAATTATCTCAAAAATAGCTGCACCCGGCATTAAAAATTTGAAAATACCAAAGCTGCCTTTAATTGAATTTATTGGCAACAGCATTACCTGCGGCGCTGCAGCCGACGACTCGGAGATACCTTGCGGAACCGGTGAATACCATGATCATCATAACGCGTACATGGCTTACGGGCCAAGGGTAAGCCGGGAGCTAAAGGCCAATTTTATTTTATCAAGTGTAAGCGGCATCGGTATTTACCGTACATGGAACAGAGATAACCCTTCGATGCCGCAGGTATATGAAAATGTTGATTTCCAGGTGAACAATACGCAAAAATGGGATTTTAGTACTTATAGTCCTAAAATTGTGAGCATTGCTTTAGGAACAAATGATATGAGTAAAGGCGATGGCACGCCGCGGGCGGCTTTTGATACACTGCGGTTTGTTACCGACTACGTAAAATTTGTGCAGCTGGTAAAATCCAAATATCCTAAGGCTCAAATAGCATTGCTTAGCAGCCCGATGATAAAAGATACATCTGCCGGTATTTTACAACGATGCCTGGTTAACGTAAAAAAACAAATCGATACCATTTATCCTCATGATAAACCGGTGGCCACGTTCTTTTTTAAACCGATGGAGGCGCATGGCTGTTCGGGTCACCCAAGCGTGGCCGATCACCAGGTACTGGCCGAAGAACTTAAACCGTTTTTTGGCAGATTGTTGAAAGATTAGTCCCCTGCTCCCTTAAGGGGAGCTATCAATAGAGATCCTTCGTTTCTTAGGACAAACCTTTCAAAACATTATTTCCCGTTAAAAATTTCGCGAAATTTTATCTTTCAGCTTGCGAGTCCTTTTAGCAACATCATTCCCCGCCAGCGATAGCTTGGAGCCATTATTACCCTGGGTATCATCCTGCCGGTGGTTTTCATTTCGTACACGCAATGGAAAACAAGATGGACGTGACCAGGTTTAATAAAAAAAATAAAAATATTTTTCCGGGCATGTCCAATTAGCATATACTCAGTCATTATTGGGGTATAAATCAATAATTAAAAACAAAATGGAACAACGAATTAATGTTTTTGAAAAAGGCCAGGGTGCAATGAAAGCTATGTACAGCCTGGGAGCATACCTTGCTAAATCGCCGATTGAACAATCACTTTTAAATTTAATTTATTTCAGGGTATCACAAGTTAACGGCTGTGCGTATTGCCTTGATATGCATTCCAAAGATCTGCGCGCAAGCGGCGAAACCGAAGAACGCCTGTATGTTTTAAATGCATGGCGCGAAGCTGCTTTTTATACCGACCGTGAACGGGCCGCGCTTGCCTGGGCCGAAGCGCTTACCAAAATTGCAGGCGGGGCCGTACCTGATGCGATCTATACCGCAGCGCGGGAACAATTTACCGAAGAAGAACTGATTGACCTTACTATGGCGGTTATCACCATTAACAGCTACAACCGCATTAACCTGGCTTTCCCCAACCCAGCGGCAGTTGGAACGTACAAAGTTGGCGCATATGCTCATTAATAATTAATTTGTGACGCAAAACCAGGATAAATCATATATTCATTAACAAATATAAAAATGAAAGATTTCGCATTATTATTTAGACAACCCAGCTATGATTACAGCAAAGCATCACCCGAAGAGATGCAGCGCATTGGTAAAAAATGGGCCGACTGGGTTGGAGGTATAGCAGCACAGGGGAAATTAGCTAACAATGGCATTCGCCTTGCTATAGATGGCAAAGTGCTTAAAGCCGGTGGCGTTGTAACTGATGGTCCTTTTGTTGAGATCAGGGAGATGCTGGGCAGTTTTGTTGTGGTTAAAGCAGATAGTTTGGAAGATGCTACAACACTGGCCCACGGCTGCCCGGCGCTGGATGCCGGAGGCAGTGTGGAGATAAGGCCTGTTTTTGGATAGGTTTTAAGACCTGCTTATAAGGCAAATATTGTTCACTTTAGGGTCAGACTTACGAAGTTTTTCAAACTTCGTAAGTCTTTTCGCTATTAAATAAGCACGTCATTGAGGCTGGATATACCTAAGGTAAAGGATAAAATGGAGCACGGCGATTTAAAACATTTATTTCAGCAGGAATTTTCAAAAATGGTTGCTGTTATCAGCAAAGTTTTCGGCTTGCAGCATATCGAAATAGCAGAAGATATTGTAAGCGAAACCTTTTTATCAGCAACCGAAACGTGGGGAGTTAAGGGTGTGCCTAAAAACCCTACCGCGTGGCTTTACACCGTAGCCAAACAAAAAACGCTGTATCATTTTAGGCGCAACAAGATCTTTGAAAATAAAGTGATTCCCGAACTTGAAATACGGCAGGACAAAGATGTGGAGATTGCTGATTTAAATTTTTCGATGCAGAATATCAGGGACAGTCAACTGCAGATGCTTTTTGCCATATGCACCCCGGCAATTGCCAGCGAGGCGCAAATTGGACTGGCGCTGCGCATACTTTGCGGCTTTGGCATTGATGAAATAGCCGAGGCGTTTTTATCAAATAAAGAAACCATCAACAAAAGGCTATACCGTGCAAAAGAAAAACTAAGGACCGAAAAAGTAACCATGGAGCTGCCGCCAGAACATGAAATACCCAATCGGCTTAATAATGTATTGCATATTATTTACCTGCTTTTCAGCGAGGGCTATTATTCCAAAACCCAAAACCAAATTTTGCGAAAAGACTTGTGTTTTGAAGCCTTGCGCCTGGCTGTAATGCTTACCGAATATAAAGGCACCAACATCCCCAAAACAAATGCCCTGCTGGCGCTCATGTGTTTTCATGCCTCGCGTTTTGGCGCCAGGCAAACTGATGGTGATGATTTTGTTTTATATGAGCAGCAAAATGAAGATTTATGGGATGCAGCCCTGGTTAACCGGGGAAGGCATTTTTTAGATCTTTCGGCTCAGGGAAACGAATTGAGTTCGTATCATTTAGAAGCAAAAATTGCGTCCTGGCATTGCATAAAAGAAGATACTAAAGAAAAATGGGAAGATATTTTGCAACTATATAACCAATTGTTGCTGGTTAACTATTCGCCAGGCGTTGCGCTTAACCGTACTTTTGCCTTATACAAGGCCAATGGCTGGCAGGCCGCATTAGCCGAGGCCGAAAAACTAAAGCTGGAAAGCAATCATTTTTACTTTGTACTGCTTGGCGAGCTTTACAGCAACGTTGATCATGAAACAGCAAAACTTCACTTTAAAAAAGCTTTTGCCTTAGCCAAAACGCATACCGAGAAACAAAGCATCCAAAAGAAAATTGATACATTAATGATCTTTTAAAAAGTTTTGCCGGTGTTGTTGCTAAGGGTTAGGGGATATTGACATTCAGCCATTGTATTATCTCATAGCACACAGGCTTGCAATAAAGGCTTGCCTGGGGCGCTTCTCAATCTTATTTTTGTCGCATTTAACCCCTGTATTTGTCATAGCTTAACCTATCTTTATTACTGTTTAACACGTAATTTTGATTGATAGCCGGAAGCAAAATTAATTGACCTGAATTTTTAAATTATTTGAGCCAGATGAAAACCATATTTGACCAAACAACCAGGAATGAATTGATTAACAGGATCAGCACGCTTAATGAAACCAGCACAGCCCAATGGGGTAAAATGAATGTTTACCAGATGCTGAAACATTGTACCCTGTATGAAGAAATGATGTTAGGTAAACAAAAATATGAACGGGCGTTTTTGGGCCGTTTGTTTGGTAGAATGGCTTTGCCGGATTTTGTAAAAGATGAAACGCCGATAAAGCGAAATCTACCTACCCTTATACAACTTAAGGTAAAAGAGCCCAGTGGCAATGTAACAGCTGAAAGGAAGAAATGGATGGCCCTGCTGGAAGAATACGCTCATCTTTCAAACAATGAAGTTATTCACTCTTTTTTTGGTAAACTCACTAAAGAGCAGGTTGGGTATTTAGTTTATAAGCATACCGATCATCATTTAAGACAATTTGGCGGTTAGGTTATGGCGTTTTATAAAAAACTTATGGCCGGTTTATACTTATTGTTCTTCTTTAATGGTTTTGTTTTTATTGTACATCTCGGCGAGCGATAACAATAACCGTTCAAGGTCTAATGGTTTAGACAGGTAGCCATTCATGCCTGCCTTAAAACAATGGTCTTTATCTTCGGTAAGTGCATTGGCCGTCATGGCCAGGATCATTGGTTTGGCCCCGTATATCTTCCTGATCAATCGCGTTGCTTCCAATCCGTCAATATTTGGCATTTGGATATCCATTAAAATCAATTCATACTTTTTGCTGCTCATCATATCCATAACCTCCTTGCCATCATTTGCAAGGTCGGGCTGATATCCCAGTTTGTTTAAAACCCTGGTTATAAGCTTCTGGTTCATTAAATTATCTTCGGCAATTAACATTTCAAAAGGATATGTTAACGCAAAGGTTTCGGATAACAATGTTTTTTTCTTTTCAACACCCGGTAAAATTTCTTTTTTTAATTCGGCCTCAATTATATTATAAAAGTATTGCTGCTTAACAGGTTTGGTAAGCACTGAACTAAACAAATGGGCGTGCTTTTTTTTACTTTCATTACCAACCGAGCTTAGTAATATAATCGGGCTTGAATTTGGCAGGGCCCTTATCTTTTTACCCAGGGTTACGCCGTCCATATCCGGCATTTGCATATCTGTAATAATGAGGTCTATATTGTTTTCGGTTGATAATATTTTTAAGGCTGCTTCCCCTGAGGTTACGGCAATTGTATTAATTTTCCATTTTTCGAGTTGAATTTTGAGGATTCTTAAGTTGGTTGGGTTATCATCAATAACCAATACTTTTTTTCCATCACCTATTCCATTAACCGGTAATTGGTTTACCTGTTCTAACACCGTTCCTTTTTTGCATTTAATGTTAAAGGTAAAGGTGCTGCCTACTCCCCGTTTACTTTGTACCCCGATAGTACCACCCATTAATTTAATCAGGCGCTCGCTAATAACCAGGCCAAGCCCGCTGCCACCATATTTGCGGGTTATGGATGAGTCAACCTGGTTAAATGCTTTAAATAAATTATCAATCTGGTCTTCGGCAATACCTATACCGGTATCTCTTACCCTGAAGATTAATTGCAGCTCGCCGGTTGCTAATGCAGCGGATGTTACATATACAAACACTTCGCCTTTGTGGGTAAATTTGGTAGCATTACCAACCAGGTTAACAAGAATCTGGCGCAACCGCGATCCATCGGCAAAGATATGAGCAGGAACATTATCCTCGATATGGTAAACAAGGTCGATTCCAGCTTTTGCAGATTTTGAAGCGAAAAGATCAAAAACATCTTCTATACATTTTCTCAGGTCTACATCTGCCGGGTCGAGCTCAAGGTTGCCCGATTCGATCTTGGAGAAATCAAGAATATCATTAATAACCGTTAATAATGATTCGCCGCTGGTGAGTATGGCATCCGTATATTCTCTTTGCTCGGCATCCAATTCAGTATCGGATAATAAAGATGCCATACCCAATACGCCATTCATTGGTGTGCGTATTTCATGGCTCATGGTAGCCAGGAAAGTGCTTTTGGCTAAATTAGCTTTTTCGGCTTCTTCACGGGCCTGGTGCTCCTTTTCCTTCTGCTCTGCTAACTCTTCTGACTGGGCCTGGTATTCTTCTGCCTGTACCTGTAATTCTTCGTTAAGGGTTTGCAGATCGTTAGCCTGCCTGCTTATCTGGCCGGTACGCTCATAAACTTGTTTCTCAAGCTCGTGCTTTTGTCTTTTAAAAAAACTTACCCTTAACCGGTAAACTGTATACGAACCGCCTAAAACAAAAATGGCGACCAATGTACGGAACCACCACGTCTCCCAAAATGGAGGAATTATAATAACTTTAATTGATGTTGCCTTATTATTCCAAACGCCATCGTTGTTGGCAGCTTTTACCCAAAAAGTATATGTACCGGCATCAAGGTTGGTGTAAGTTACGGTATGTTTATTTTCAATATACCTCCATTCGGGATCAAAACCTTCCAGTTTATAGGCATACTTGTTTTCATGGGGCGCAACATAATCCAATGCTGCAAACTCAAAAGTAAATACCGATTGCCAATACTGCAATACTATTTGCTTTGCCGATAAAACACTTTGTTTTAACGGCGAGTTTGGCGCTTGTATACTTACAGGTTTGTTAAATAAATCAAACCCGGTTAACCGAACGGTTGGCGGGTTATTATTAAAACTTAACCTGGCCGGATCAATGATGTTAAACCCATTAACGCTTCCAACAGCAATCCTGCCATCTGCCATTTTTATCCCGCTTGCGAGACCAAATTCAAGACTTTTAATGCCATTATTTTCACCAAAGTTTCTGAAGGTTTTATTGCCCGGATCAAAACGGGTTATGCCTTTTAATGTGGTGAGCCATAAAATACCCGCAGCGTCGGCCGCTATAAAATTTATGGTGTTATTAATTAAGCCATTATCCTCTGTATATGCAGTTATCTTTTTTGTTTTAAAGTTATAGCAATTCAGCCCACCCTCCAGGGTCCCTATCCACATATGGTCCTTGTTGTCTTCGTAAAAATAACTGATCACATTACTGGTGAGACCGCTGTTTTCGCTATTTATTTTCTTGAATTTACCTGTGGATGGATTGAAAATACTAATGCCTTTTGAGTAGCCCCCCATCCAGATATTGCCATCGTGATCTTCATAAAACGCATTTACATAATTGTCGGCAATAGAATTAGGGTCCAGGGGGTTATTCAGATATTTTTTTATCGTATTAGTTTTTGGATCGTAACAGTTGGCCCCACCCTGGTACGTTCCCATCCAAATATTCCCTTTTTTATCTTCAAGCAATGCATAAACCGAATTATTGTTGATATCCGCTGCTTGATTCCCTTTTATGAAATGTGTAAACCGTTTCGACTTCAGATCCAGCCTGTCGGCGCCATTATTATAAGTGCCTATCCACAAGGCGTCCTTAGCCCGGTTTATCAATATGCACGATATATAATTACTTAATATGCTGTTTTGTACAGCATCGTTATGGCTGTAATTGATGGAAGTATTTTTAACAACGTCAAAATAATCCAAACCGGCATCGGTAGCCAGGTAAAGACCGCATTTATCGTCTTCGGCCAGGCCCCTGATAATATTTTTTGCAGATGGGGAATTGTTTGGCGCCGATTTATAAGAGGGGAAAACGTTTAGGTATTTGCTGTACTTCAAGATCCCTTCGCTGGAGGTGCCTATCCAAACCATATGCTGCCGATCGGCTAAAATCGAATAAATACCATCATTAGGCATATCTTCATTCCCGGTTGTGCCGTTGTTTATAGGCACGAAGCTTTTTTTATTGACATCAAACAACTGTAATGTGGTGTTGGTACCAACCCAAAGGTTCCCGGCCTTATCGCCCGATAAACAGTAAATAGGATTATAGCCGGTTGCGCTGAAACGATCAATTTCATTTGCAAAACGCCGAAATGTTCCGTTGCTCCTGTTCAATAAGTTTAAGCCTTTATTGGTGCCTATCCAAAGGTTATGATGCTCATCTTCTTCTATTGCGTTGAGAAAATTGTCGCTAATACTTTGGTTATTATTGTCGTTATGAACAAAACGTTTAAAACCGTTTTTATTTTTGTTCAGCAAATTAAGTCCGTTTTCTGTCCCTACCCACACCTGGTGATAACTATCTTCAAAAATTGTATTCACCGAAGTACCACTTAAACTGTTTTTATTATAGGGGTCATGAGTAAAATKCTTAAAGCGGGTTTCCCCGTTCATTAACAGGTTTAAACCATTATCTGTACCTATCCACAGGTTATTAGCAGCATCGTTAAAAAGAAATATAATATTATTGCTGCTTAAAGAATTAGGGTTTCGGGCATCGGCTTTATAATTTACAAACTCATCCGTGGCTCGGTCCAGCCTGCTTAATCCCCCCGTGCGCGTACCTACCCAAATGTTACCCCGTTTATCATTGCAGATAGCCAAAACATTATTGGCCGGTAAGCTTTTGTTGTTGTTTGATAAATGCTTGTATGCGGTAAATTTATAGCCATCAAACTTGTTTAGGCCATCCTGGGTGCCAAACCACATAAAGCCATAACTATCTTTTAATATATAGAATATGGTGTTTTGCGATAAACCGTCGGCACTGTTAAACCTGGTTAATTTTTGCCCAATATCCTGTCCGGACACTTTGCTGTATATTACAACAAAAAAAAACAGGATTAACGACAAAGGGGGCTTTTTGTACATTATTGAGGATTATCGACACCTGCATTATACGTTTTTTTTACTTAAATGTTTAAACTTATTTGGACAGAGATTGTTGGACAAAGGATTATTGGACGAAAGACAAAGGACTTCTTTCTTTTAGACCAGTTTAATCTTATTTGGACAAAGGATTATCGGACAAAAGACAAAGGACTACTGTTCTTTTAGACCAGTATTCCGGAAAATTCTATCATCCCACGTTTCCCTAAATAAAAAATGTGCAGACGTTTCATCAACATCTGCACATCTGATATCTGCACATTTGAAATCTATAATTTGATCTCTTCGTCTTTACTGGAGAAGAAGTGGAACTCGGTGATCTGGTAAGCGGGGTTACTTTTAACCTTAATCCACTGGCCGTATTTCACAAACCACTTCATCTGGCGGGTATAAATACCCTGTTTAATAAAGGCTTCAATATATGGGTGTACGCATAGGGCAATGCCCTTTTCGTTTTGCTCATCCAATATATAATTGAAGTTATTTTCAATGTCGTCCATCAGCAAAATGGTTGGCCTAATGGTACCGGTACCATTACATGTAGGGCACACTTCGCTGGTTACAATGTTCATTTCGGGCCTTACACGCTGGCGTGTAATTTGCACCAATCCAAATTTACTTGGTGGTAAAATGGTGTGCTTGGCCCTGTCCAAAGTCATTTCGGTACGCAGGAAATCAAACAGTTCTTTGCGGTTTTGCGGTTTGTGCATATCAATAAAATCGATAACAACAATGCCGCCCATATCGCGCAAACGTAACTGGCGGGCAATTTCTTTAGCCGCTTCTTTGTTTACCTGGTATGCGTTCTCTTCCTGGTTTTCTTTACTGGCTGTGCGGTTACCGCTGTTTACGTCAATAACGTGCAAAGCTTCGGTATGTTCAATAACCAGGTAAGCGCCGCCGGCAAGGTTTACGGTTTTGCCAAAGGCTCCTTTAATCTGTTTATCAATGCCAAAATGTTCAAATATAGGCTCTTTATGCTTATGCATGCGCACTATACTTTCCATATCGGGCGAGATCTCATGGATGTATGACCGAATTTCTTCGAACATGCCGTTATCATTTACATAGATATGCTGAAAATCGGGGTTCAATATATCCCTGAGGATAGTTGATGTACGCCCAATTTCGCCCAGAACCTTTTTAGCCGGTTCGGTTGACGGCAACCTGGTTATAAATGATTCCCACTTTGATATCAGATCAAGCAAATCCTTTTGTAATTCCTCAACGCCTTTACCTTCAGATACCGTACGGATAATTACACCAAAATGCTTTGGCTTAATACTTTCAACAACCTTACGCAGGCGGTTACGCTCTGTATTGCTTTTTATTTTTTTGGAGATAGAGATGGCTTCCGAAAACGGGACCAGTACTACATATCGCCCTGCGATAGAAAGATCAGAACTTAAACGCGGTCCTTTGGTTGATATTGGTTCTTTGGCTATTTGTACCGGTATAAGCTGGCCCTTTGTCAATATATCAGAGATCTTGCCTCCTTTATTGATATCGGCTTCCAGTTTAAAGCCATCCAAAAGCTTTGACTGATATCCCCCGCTACGTACCTGCTTGGTCAGCTTCAGCAGGCTCTGCACCTGCGGACCAAGATCAAGGTAATGCAAAAAGGCATCCTTCTCGTAGCCTACATCCACAAAGGCGGCATTTAAACTGGGCATAATTTTCTTTATACGCCCAAGGTAAATGTCTCCAACAGTATAATTATTGCTGGTTTGTTCTTTGTGAAGTTCTACAAGTTGTTTGTCCTGTAATAATGCAATGGTAGCCCCATTGGGGGATGAATCGATAATTAATTCTTTTATCAACTGCTACTCCATTTCTTAAAACGGCAAAAACCGTATGTAAATAAGTGGGTAAAAAACACTCGTAATAAAAAGTTACCCACCTTTAATAAAGGCGGGTAAAATCTGCTAACATATAGCAGCTTATTTCTTTTTATGTCTGTTTTTTCTTAAACGTTTTTTACGTTTGTGGGTAGCCATTTTGTGTCTTTTACGTTTTTTACCGCTCGGCATAGTAATAATTTTTAAATGTGATTAATTCTTTAATTCTTTTATGTATTCATCAATACGTTGCCCAAACACAGGGTCGGGCATCATTTCTTTGCATTTTTGGTAAGCGTCAATAGCTTCCTTTTTCATGCCCAGTTGTTTGTAACTTTCGGCCAGGTAAAATGTTGGCTCCAGTTCGGTTTTTTGGGCAAGTAATGTTTTAAACCTTGTAACCGCTTTTTCGTACTGGCCCGATTTCATGGCAAACATCCCTAAATTGAGGTTTGCGTTCCAGTTCTTCGGGTCTTTTTTTACTACTTCAAGCAGTAAGGCTATACCTTGCATAGGGCTGGCAGCGCCATTTACATATGCTATGCCTAATCCTGTTTTGCCTACAAGGCTTTCAGGTTGTAACTTTAAGGCGTTTTGAAAAGCCTCTGCAGCGTTACTTACAAAAGCGGGCTGCAATAAAGTATCCTGGGTAAGTTTGTATGCATCGTTAAAACGATTACCTGCATTTAACCAATCTTCGGCTTTATTTTGCTTACGGGCCAATGCCTGGTAGTAAAATGCTGCCGGTGCAGGCTGGTTATCATCATCCCACTGTTTTGCCAGTTGCTGTTGCAACTTATCGGCATCAGTGCCCGATGCGTTTTTTAATTGCCCTTCAAGGTCGTTTATCTTGGCAGCCAAACCCGCCCCAATCGCGGTTTTGGCCGGTTCTGATACCATATCAACCGTTACTGTGGTGGCCTTGCGGCTGGTAAGTACGTTTGTTTTATCGCTTTTGGCCTCTTTGGGTTTTATTAAACCTTTAACAGGTAAATAATACAAATAGCCCATAACAATAACTATTGCTACACTAACGGCTATTTGTTTTTTATACATATCTTAAATTATTTGCTGGCTTTGTTGCCTGTTTTTACTTTCTCAACAAAAGTTTTTGCTGGTTTAAAGCTTGGCACAAAATGCTCCGGAATAATGATGGCAGTGTTTTTTGAGATGTTACGAGCAGTCTTTTTTGCTCTTTTTTTCACTACAAAACTACCGAATCCTCTGACGTAAACATTTTCGCCACCAACCATTGAGCTTTTAACAACTTTAAAAAATGCCTCAACAGTTTCCTGCACGTCTACTTTCTCAATACCTGTCTTAGATGAGATTTCAGTTATAATTTCTGCCTTAGTCATATCTGATTTACTTTTATTTTTTATATAAATACTTAACTGTTTTGGGGTTGCAAAAGTATCGCTTTAAAATTTAAGAGCGAAATATTTAACATATTTTTTTTACCCAGTACTAAAAACGTACATTCCTGTTACAAAGTATAGGGTAAAGCACCTATTTACAACTAATTAGGAAGGCTGAATAAGGGATGGGAGGTGAAAGGCGAAAGGTAAAAGGCGAAAGGCAAAAGAAAGGGTGCAGATACTATTAAAACTCTCGCCTTTTACCCTTCGCCAAAGCTACCTCTTTCAACCTGATGAAGCAACCTTTTGCCTTTAACTTAATTTTAGGTTGTTGAAAACTACTAACCAGGGAAACCTATTTTTTTAAAATGCCATCTGCATCCAAATACCTTTAACCTTTCGCCTTTTACCTTTAACCTAAACCATTACTTTTACCCCAATGAACTTTACCGACGAACTGGTGCAATGGTACCTTAAAAACAAACGCGATCTGCCCTGGCGAAACACCACCGATGCCTATACAATTTGGCTTTCTGAAATTATTTTACAGCAAACGCGTGTTGAGCAGGGTATGCCTTATTTTAACCGCTTTATCGAAAAATATCCTACTGTAAGCCATTTTGCTGCCGCCCATGAGGATGAAGTGCTTAAATTATGGCAGGGCCTTGGTTATTATTCACGGGGGCGCAATATGCTTAAAACGGCGCGCATGGTACAGGAGGCGCATAGGGGGGTATTCCCGCAAAGCTATGATGAACTTATTAAACTGAAAGGTATTGGCGAATATACTGCCGCAGCAATTGCTTCCTTTTCATCAAACCAGGCCAGGGCTGTTGTTGATGGAAACGTTTACCGGGTACTGGCCCGCTATTTTGGAATCTATGATGCTATCAATTCAACCACCGGCAAAAAAATATTCCAGAACATAGCAAATGATTTGCTTAATACTAAAAATCCGGGGCTGCATAACCAGGCCATGATGGAGTTTGGGGCGATGCTTTGCAAGCCTAAAAATCCGGCCTGCGGTATTTGCCCGGTGCGTACCGGCTGCGTTGCTTTTACCAGCAATGCAACAACTACCTTACCCGTGAAATTGAAAACGGTTAAAGTTAGAGAACGTTTTTTTAACTACTTTTTAATTACCGACGGCAACAGCATTTTAATGAATAAAAGGGGTGATAAAGACATCTGGGCCAATATGTACGATTTACCGATGGTTGAAACTGCATCTTTATTACCCGCAGGTGAGCTGGTGAAATTACCCGAAGCCGTTGCGATTTTTGGTGACGACATAAACATTATAGAAGACACATCAGTATTAAAACACATCCTTACCCATCAGCGACTATTTGTACGGATGATTAAAACCGATAAAAAGCCTTTAAAAACCGAAACAAACTGGATTTACGTATCAGTTGAAAATTTGCCTGAACTGGCACTTCCCCAAATTATTTTTATATTATTAAAAAACATTTTTAATTTGTAGATTAATTTTCGTTATTTTAGGGCATGTCAGGAATAAATAAAGTTATCCTTGTTGGCCATTTAGGCAAGGATCCGGAGTTGCGAATTTTAGATGGAGGCGTGTCTGTAACCAGCTTTCCGTTAGCTACTTCTGAAAGTTTCAATAAGGATGGCCGCAAAATTGAACAAACCGAATGGCATAATATTGTAATGTGGCGTGGGCTTGCAGATGTGGCTGCCAAATTTTTACAAAAGGGCAAACTGGTTTATATTGAAGGTAAGCTGCGAACCCGGTCGTTCGAGGATAGGGATGGCGTTAAGAAATACACCACCGAGGTAGTTGCCGAAAACTTCACTATACTTGGCCGCAAAAGCGATTTTGATACCGACCTGGTTAAATCTGCAAAAGCAAGCGAATCCTTCAATTATACGGAGAATGGGGAAGACGCAACCAACAGTTATTAATCATAGTTTTTTTAACCAATTATAAATGAATACTCCTTGCGCTTGCAAGGAGTATTTTTTTATGACTATATTCATGGCTTAAAACCTTACCATAATACCATGAAATTTTTAAATGGCTTTCTTTTTGCATGCCTGCTCCCAGCCATATCACTGGCGCAAACTACTCCCGATATTAAAGCGTTTGACAATTATGTACAACAGGCCGTTACCGATTGGCATGTACCCGGCCTGGCCATTGCAGTGGTGAAAGATGGGCATGTAATATTTGCCAAAGGTTATGGCGTGCGCGAGCTAAACAAGCCCGGCAAGGTTGATACACAAACCATCTTTGGCATTGCATCCACAACAAAGGCCATGACAGCTGCCTGCGCTGCTATGCTGGTTGATGAGGGCAAACTGCAGTGGGATGATAAGGTTATTGATTACCTGCCCGATTTCAGGCTTTATGATCCTTATGTTACCCGTGAGCTCACCGTTCGCGACCTGTTTCTGCATGACAGCGGTGTAGGTAATACCGATTATTTATGGGGAATCATGGATATATCATCTGACGAAGTTTTGCATCGTATGCGGCTGGTGAAGCCCCAGTATGGTTTTAGGGCAGGCTTTGTTTATCAGAATATATTTTACCTGGCCGCGGGCAAGGTAATTGAAAAAGCCAGTGGCATGCCATGGGAAACTTTTATACAGAAAAGGATCTTTACGCCACTAAAAATGACCCGTACGGTGCCTACTTTTGCAAAATCGAAAGGCATACCAAACCAAACCTCCACGCATGTTAAGGTTGATAGCGCCATTATTGTAGTGGAAAAAGACACTAACAACGCAATTGCCCCGGCAGGGGGCGTATGGTCATGCGTGGATGATATGGCCAAATGGGTAAATTGCATGCTGGATAGCAGCAAATATGGAAATCAGCGCCTGCTGAAGCCCGAAAGCTGGGCTATGCTGCTCAAGCCACAGGCATTTGTATCCGAAAGTGACTTTTACCCCACCGCGCGCATTACCAAACCACATTGGGTAACATACGGCATGGGCTGGTTCCAGCAGGATTACCAGGGGCAGAAGATAGATTTTCATACCGGAAGCCTTACCGGGCTGATAGCTATCAATGGGATGATAGTAGATAAGAAGATAGGCGTATATATACTGGCCAACCTGGATCATGCCGAGCTGCGCCACGCGCTGATGTTTAAAACATTTGATTATTTTTCATTGGGCGGCAACAGGGATTGGAGCAGGGAATTTCAAACCCTGTATACCGGCATCAGAGCCAAGGGTGAAAAGGCCGAAAAAGATTACGAAGCAAAACGGGTGATGGGGACACATCCAACGCTGGATATTAAAGCTTATGCGGGTACCTATTCCGATCCGCTTTATGGCTCGGTGGTGATCACTGTAGCCGGGGAAGTATTATCGTTTAATATAAATCAATTCCTTACCGCCCAGGCCACCTGCTGGAATTACGACACCTTTAGGGGACCGTATGCACGCAAGGAGTATGGTAAGGTTACCGCCAGTTTCAGCATTGATGAACTGGGTAAAATAAGTACTGTTACGGTGGATGGATTGACATTTGCCCGACAATAGGGTAAGCTTATTATTTCATAAATTGTAAAATGAAGCTGTATCAAAAGTAAATTGGGATTCAGAGAATTTCCTATAAAAAAAAGTTCTTCACCATCCCACCTTCCCCAATAAATGGCAAAAAAAAGAGGCTGTTCACAACCCTACGTGACAGCCTCCTTTTTGTAAACCAACGATCTATCTCCCGCCCGGAGGGCAATGCTCTTTTAAATATTTGGTAAACATAGTACGCAGGTGCAACGTTGTGCCCGGTCCTTCAAAAATACCATGCGTACGGTTGGGGTATGCCATCAGCTCAAACTGGCGGTTATATTTTACCAGCTCGTTTATCAGCTCTTCGGCATTTTTGTAGTGCACGTTATCATCGCCCGTACCGTGAATGTACAGCAGGTTGCCACGCAGGTTTTTAGCATACGTAACCGGCGAACCTTTAATAAACGCGGCACGGCCTTCGTCGTTAACCGGCACACCCATGTAGCGCTCCTGGTAAATATTATCATAAGTTAGCTGGTCGCCCACTGCCGCAACGGCTATCCCTGTTTTATAAATTTCCGGAAACTGGAACATCAGGTTTAGGGTTGATGACCCGCCGCCGCTCCAGCCGTGTACTGCTATACGGGTTGAATCAACAAAAGGCCATTTCAGAATTTCTTTGGCAGCCATTGCCTGGTCGCGGATGTTGATGATACCAATATTTTTATAGATCGCCTTGCGCCATGCTGTGCCCTTTGGCGCTGGTGCACCACGCCCCTCAACTGACATGTAGATATACCCGTCATCGGCCATGCTGCCCACGTATAAGCCATTGCGGCCCGCACCCCAGGTATCGATAACAGTTTGCCCGGCAGGCTCGCCATAAACGGTAAATACAACCGGGTATTTTTTATTAGGATCGAAATTGGTTGGTTTCATCATCCAGCCATCCATCTCGATGCCATCGGCCGTTTTTACTTTGAAAAATTCGGGCTTGTTTTTGGCATCTTTGTTCAGCACAATCATATTGCCGCCAATATGTTTATGGTTGGGCAGGCTTACCACCTCGCTAACAGGCTGGGTATAGCTGTTGCTAAAATTGTGCAAGGCAACCTTTCCGTTTGGCGAAATATCATAACCATGCGTTCCCGGTTCATCGGCAGGCGAAACGCGCTCAGCTTTGCCGCCGGCTATCTTTATGCGGTATAAATATTTCTGGGTAGCATTATCCGGCGAAGCCATAAAATAGATATAGCCCCCGGCCTCATCAATCAAACTCACGGTTATTACATCATAATCGCCTTTGGTGATCAGGGTTTCTTTGCCTTCGCGGCTAACACGGTAAATATGTTTCCAGCCGTCTTTTTCGCTCACCCACAAAAAGTCTTTGCCTTTGTTTATCCACTCCCAGCCAATCGGGTCGCCATTATTCCAGCGTTCCTTACCATCAATCCATGAATCACTTTTTTCTTCGCGGATGATGCGGGTTTTTCCGTTTGATACATTGCCAATAAACACACGGCTCTCGGTTTGCGCCCGGTTCAACTGCTCCAGGATAATTTCGTTCGGGTTTAAGCTCCACTCCATACGGGGGATGTAATGCTGTACGGCATCGCCGGGTATATCTATCCATTTGGTTGCAGCTGTATTAATATCAACTACGCCAATTTTTGCCGAACTTGGATCTTCGCCCGCAACCGGGTACTCAACCGGCACTACAAATGGGTAAATAGAATCTGTGGTGTTCAGCATTAAATAGCTTTTAATTTTGGTGGCGTTTATTTTCCAGTAAGCGATGTTGCGGCTATCCGGCGACCAGCGAAACCCATCGCGGCAACCAAATTCTTCTTCATACGCCCAATCAAAAGTACCATTGATTACATGGGTACTGCCATCGGTTGTTAATTGTTTAACAGTACCACCCGCCAAATCCTCTGCATAAATATTATGCCCGCTTACATAAGCCGCCTTGCTGCCATCCGGCGAAAGCTTGGCAAACATCAGCGATGATTCGGGCAGGCTTTTACCAAGCTGCCAAAGCTTTTGTGTACCGGTATCAAAAACCCAGTAATCGCCCCGGGTATCATAACGCCATACTTTTTTTGTATTGGTGTTGATGAGCACTTTTTTACCATCATCAGATACGGTAAATCTTTTTATGCCAATTGGCTTGCCTCCGTTGGGAGTAAGCATGGCGCTGCTTATCCAAATTGTTTTTTTACTGGTATCACGGGTATCATAAACGGCTATTTCGCCGCCTGTAATTTTATAATACTGGTAGCCATTGTTTGCCCAATGGGTAAGCGCGCGTTGTGCTTTAACCCAACTGCTGCTAAAAACGAACAAAACGATCAACAGGAATAACGATCCCGAACGGTAAAATCTCATATAATTATACTTTGAATGATGTGTGCGGCATTATTTTGAGAATAAGCAATGCCGCCGTAAATTTTGCGTTAATTTAGTACATTAACAAAGTATAAAAACTGTGTAATGAAAAAAATACTTCTACCTGTCATCTTTTGCATTTCGTTTATAAACATTACCCTGGCTCAACATGCCAACAGAAGCAAATTTATTAAGGATAGCCTTGATCTGTATGTAAGCCGGGCGCTAACCAACTGGCGTATTCCGGGTGTTGCGGTTTGCATTGTTAAGGATAACAAAATAGTACTCATGAAAGGCTATGGCATCAAAGAACTTGGCCTGCCCAATAATGTTGATATAAATACGCTGTTTATGATAGGCAGCAACACCAAGGCTTTCACGGCTACCGCCCTGGCCATGCTGCAGGCCAATGGCAAGCTTTCATTGGATGATAAGGTAACCAAATATATACCCGAGTTTAAACTTGATAATAAACCGGCCGGTGAGGAGGCAATAGTGCGCGATTTGTTGTGCCACCGCCTGGGTTTACGAACCTTCCAGGGCGATTTTACTTTTTACAACACCAACCTTACACGCGATGAGGTTATTAAAAAATTAGGGCAAATTAAGGCGCCCTATGCCTTTCGTACCAAATGGGGATATACCAACGCGGCATTTTTAACCGCCGGGCAAATCATCCCGAAGGTAACCGGCAAACCCTGGGAAGTGTACCTCAAAGAAAATATTTTTGCCCCGCTGGGCATGAGCAACACCCTTGCCCTAACGGCAGATTTGCCAAAATCATTAAACCGCACTGTACCGCATTCGCTTACCGATGGCCGCCTTACTGCCATACCTTATTGCCAGATAGATGGGCTTGCACCCGCGGGGGGCATCAGTTCATCGGTAAATGATATGAGCAAATGGGTAATGGCTTTGCTAAATGACGGCAAAGTTGGCAACAGGCAGGTGATTCCATCGGCGGCGATACAAGCCACCAGGCAACCACAGGATATTGTTAGCAGCGTTCATCATTTAAATGGCGAAGATAACTTTGAGCTATATGGTTTGGGCTGGTTCATCCAGGACTACTCGGGCCACCGGTTGGTGATGCATGATGGAGGGGTAAACGGTTACCTGTCGTCGGTAACACTATCGCCAAAGGATAATTTGGGTATCATCATACTAACCAATACCGATCAGAACCTGTTTTTTGAGGCGCTGCGCTGGGAAATTCTTGATGCCTATTTTGGGCAGGGTTACCGTAATTATAGTGATGCTTACTTAAGAGATTTTAAAACCAGGGCGGCCAATGCCCAGGCAACAGACAAGAAGTTACGCGATTCGGTATTGTTAAATCTTCGCCCATCATTATCTGCAGGCGATTATATCGGCAAATACACCAACAGCCTTTATGGTACAATGACAGTTACGCAGGGCGAAAACAATGACCTGGAGATGCGTTTTGAACACCATCCAAAAATGTTCGCCAAACTGCAGCCATTAGGGGGCAATCGCTTTTACGTTACTTTTTCGGATGTTACTTTGGGTAAAGCTGTTTTCCCGTTTACAGTGCAAAACGGTAAGGTAACAGGGGTAAGGGTTAAAGTAGCCGATTTTGTAGAGTATAACCCTTATGATTTTAAAAAGGAGTGAGCCGGTGAGTGGTGAGTAGTGAATGGTGAGTAGTGAATGGTTAAAATGTGGGCTATTTGAAGCATAAACCAACTTAACAACCATTCACCTAATTAACCAACGCTAAAACTTCAGATTTGCTTTTAGCCACAGCTGCACGTCCTCCTGGGTAGTAACTTCTGGCGGCAGTTTATCGTGAATGAGCTTTTCCATTTTATTGCCGGTATTGGCAAAACGGTAGTCCCATAATATCATTAGTTTATTTATTAAATACACAATTTCGTTACCCTCATCCTTAGCAAAAGGAGTTGCATCCGGTTTACCGTTCACGCGCGGATCGTTTGTGGTATAGCTTGTCCACTTGTAATCGGAATAGTGTAAGTTTCTTCTTGAAAAAAGGATCATGAGGTTAAAGAATTTCTTTAAAGGTACGCATAATTAGCCCGGTATTCTGTTAAAGGCGTTTTTATGTGAATTACCCGGGTCGATAAGTGATTAACAAAAAGTTATGTAATGTGTTTATTATATTTGTGATGCGATGCAACTTTCAACAAAAGATATAAACATGTCACGGAGTTGGATGAAGGAAAAAAGATGAAAGACAAAGGATACACCTTCTTCTAATTGATCCGTCAGATAACCTAAACAAGCTTTGCGTGAAAACTTTCTTGGTTTGTCAGTATTAGGGTCGTCTGAAAGGACAAAACAAATAAATCCGAAATCAATAAGATATAATACATTTCCCCGATTAGTTGTATTTTCAGCCCTGATAACCAGGATTACATGAAAAGATCATTTCTACTCGCCTTTGCTACCTTGTTTGCTACCGCAGTGAGCGCACAGCAGGATGCACCAAAAGCCATTTATTATTCCATATCGTTCCCTAACGCTGCCCACCACGAGGCCGAGATAACCATAACCATTCCGCAAGCGCCGGATAAAATGCTGTTGCGCATGAGCCGTTCGTCAGCCGGGCGCTATGCCACCCATGAGTTTGGTAAAAATATTTATAACGTAAAAGCCACCAATGTAGAGGGTAAAGCACTTGAACTTAAGCAGCTGGAAGGTGACCTGTACGAAATAGAAGAACACCCGGCAACCGTAAAAGTAAGCTATACCCTATTTGGCAACTGGACAGACGGAACCTATGCCAGTATTGATCCCAGCCACGCCCACCTCAATATGCCGGCCACCTTTATGTGGGTTGTAGGCCAGGAGAAAAGACCGGTAACTTTCCAGTTTAACGACCTGGAAAAGTACGGATGGCGTGTTGCCACCCAGCTTAAGCACGAAGGCAGCAACGTTTACAGCGCGCCCAACCTGCAATACATGATGGATTGCCCTACCGAGCTGTCGGATCATAAAGTCAGCAGCTGGGATGTGGTGAACACCGATAATAAAAAACTGAAGATAAACCTGACCGTCCACTCCGACGACAATCAGCAGGTGATTGATAACTTCGGTAAAATGGTGGCTAAAATGGTATTGGAAGAAAAAGCTGTTTTTGGCGAACTGCCTGCCTATGATTATGGCGAGTACACTTTCATCAGCGATATTTACCCAACCACATCGGGCGACGGTATGGAACACCGCAATTCTACTTGTATCACTATCCCCGCGCCAAAGGTTGAAGGGTTGGAGAAAAGATTATTAGGTGTATACGCCCACGAATACTTCCACAGCTGGAATGTAAAGCGCATCCGCCCAAAATCATTGGAGCCATTTAATTTTGAGCATGCCAACATGAGCAGCGAGCTCTGGTTTGCCGAAGGGTTTACGCAATATTATGGCGAACTGCTGCTGGTACGGTCGGGTTTTGTTGATCTTGATGATTATACCGGTACTTTGGCTGGCTTAATCAACCAAATACTCAATACTCCCGCTGCCGCTAAATATCCGGCTACACAAATGAGCCGCTACTCAGTATTTGCTGATGCAGGGGTATCTATCGACCCGAACAATAATGCCAACGATTTTACAAGCTATTATACTTACGGCGGCGCCATAGCTCTCGCCCTTGATTTACGCCTGCGCAGTGATTTTAATATGACGCTGGATGATTACATGCGCCAGGTTTGGCTAAGCCGGGGCAAGGTTATGAAGCCCTACACCGTGCCGGATTTGCAAACCGACCTTGCCAAAGTAACCAACAACCCTAAATTCGCGGCCGATTTTTTTAAGAAATATATTACCGGCATCGAAAAAAACAATTATGAAGAACTGCTGGCTAAAGCCGGTTTGGCATTGCGCAAGGCCGATCCCGGTAAAGGATGGGCAGGTTCATTGGCAACCACTGCCGGTCGCGGAAGGTCGGGGCAGGCGCGTGCCGCCAATGCCGAGGGTTTACCTATATTATCAAGCACCATAATCGGATCGCCGGTTTACAAGGCAGGGCTTGATGCAGGTGATGTTATTTTAAAAGTTAACGGTGTTGATATTAAAGATCAGAAAGGGTTTGACGATCAGCTGAGCGGGAAAAAACCGGGAGATAAGCTTACCGTAAATTATAAAAACCGCACCGGGAGCCATGAAGCAACCATTGTATTAGAAGAAAACCCTAATTTTGAAGTAGTACCTTTCGAAAAAGCAGGTAAACAACTATCAAAAGAGCAGGAAACCTTCCGTAACAATTGGTTACAATCAAAAGTCAAATAGCCATGAAAAAAACCTTATTAGCAGCAGCTTTATTAGCTGTATCAACCTGCGGCTTTGCGCAGGACGTAAATAAACTGATCGGTCAGGATGATGTTGCCCGCATCATTAAAACCTTATCTGCCGATGATATGCAGGGCAGGGCCACCTTTACGCCGGGCATTGAAAAAGCAGCTAAATTTATTGAGGGCGAGTATACCCAGGCCGGTTTAGTGCCCTTAAAAGGTAACAGCAGTTTCAGGCAGAATTTTACCATGGTACGCACAACCCCTGTTAAGCTCACGGTGAGCATAAATGGCAAAAGCATTGTGGCCGACAGCGCATTTGCCACAGGCGGCGAATCATTTAGCTGGGCAACCAGCCCGGATGTGCAGGTGGTACAGGTAACCGCAGACAAAAATTTCCGGCAGGAATATGGCGCTATCGCCCGCAGTGGTAAAAAAACACTGGTGCTGGTTGACCCTAAGTTTAAAGACCTGTTTAACCGTGTGCGGGGGGTTAGCGGCAGGGGCAGCGTTACCTTCAAAGGTAAAAAAAACACTCCCGTTGTATTTGTGCTGGGCAGGTTTGATGCCGTAACAGCATTTGATGTAAGCTTTGAAGCCAAAAGTGAAGAGTTGCCTTTATTTAACGTTGCCGGCATGATTCCCGGTAAAACCAGGCCGGATGAATATGTAGTGTTCTCGGGCCACTATGATCACCTGGGCATCATAAAACCTATGGAAGGTGATAGCATTGCCAATGGCGCCGATGATGATGCATCGGGCACAACAGCTGTACTATCATTAGCCAAATACTATAAAAAACTAAACAACAATGCCCGTACGCTTATTTTTGTGGCCTTTACTGCCGAAGAGATTGGTGAATACGGCTCACAGTATTTTGCAACCCAGGTTGAGCCTGATAAAGTGACGGCGATGTTTAACATCGAAATGATAGGCAAAGCCTCAAAATTTGGTACAAACTCGGCATTCATTACCGGCTTTGAACGATCTGATTTCGGTAAGATCCTGCAAAAAAACCTGGAAGGAACTACCTTTAAGTTTTACCCAGATCCGTACCCGGAGCAAGACCTGTTTTATCGCAGCGATAACGCCTCACTGGCCGAAGTAGGTGTGCCGGCGCATACCATTTCAACAGATCAAATAGATATTGATAAGCTTTACCATACCGTAAAAGATGAGTTCAGTTCGTTGGATGTAAACAATATCACATCAACCATAAGGGCAATTGCTTTAAGCTCGCGCAGCATAGTTGCAGGTACAGATACGCCAACGAGGGTGCCGAAGCTGGAAAGGTAATCTGTTTTTAATTTAAAGCGGGTAGTCATGCCGAACTTGTTTTCAGCATGACTACCCGCTTTTGCATCGGTAAACTCGTTCATGAACAACATTCTCAAAATAGCAGTAGTAGGTCCCGAATCAACAGGTAAATCAACCATGTCTGATTATTTGGCTGCGCATTATCATACCATTGCAGTACCAGAGTATGCACGCGGTTATTGCGAAAAACTCACTGATCCCTGCACCTGGCAGGATGAGATCAATATGTTTTATGGTCAGCTGGCCTTAGAAGAAGAACTGCTGCCGAAGGCCAATAAGATCCTGATCTGCGATACTACTTTCATCACCGTAAAAATCTGGAGCGACGAGATGTTTGGCCGCTCGCCACAGGAGGTACTGGATGAATTGCCCAAGCATCCTTATGACTTATATTTATTATTAAATATCGATCTGCCCTGGCAGGATGACCCCTTGCGTAACTTCCCCACCATGCGCGAACACTTTATGAATGTTTGGTACAAGGAACTGAACGCCCTCAATGCAAGGTATGTGCTCATCTCGGGCACGGGAGATGACCGGTATGAGAACGCGGTAAAGGCCGTAGATGAGTTTCTTAAAGAATAAATTATTCTTTGATCGTTAATCGTTCTGTACGTGAAGGATTATAATTACACTCTTTTATTACTTCCCCTTTATTGCTCCGGAAGGCTCGGCCAGCAGATCATCTGTCAGTTTCTCAAACTCATTAATAAACACGGTATAATACTCACCAGTACCAGGGCCGTTAAAGCCGGTATGGATCTTACGTACATCTCCGCTTTTATCAATAATAATGGTTGTAGGGAAACCCACTACTTTCGAGAGCATAGGCAAACTTTTTGATGTCTCTGCCCTATCGCTGGTATAGCCGGTTATCAGCAATTCATAAGGCACGTTGAAACGGTTTTTAACCTGCTGTAAGGCCTTTTGCGATTTGGCAAAATCGGTAGTTCTTTCATAGGCTAAACCAACTACCTCTACGCCTTTAGGCTGGTATTTTTTATAGTAGTTAACCATATAAGCGGTTTCGTCCATACAGTTGGGGCACCACGAGCCCAGGATCTGTACAATAACTACCTTGTTTTTGTATTTATCATCCTGTAAAGAAACTGTTTTGCCGTTGATGTCCTTAAAGCTAAAATCTATCTTTTTAAAGCCTGGCTTAAGCGCGGTTAATGAATAGGCATCCGGCAGTTTGGCGTTTGCATCCTTTACCGCGACCCATGATTGTACAGAGGAGTAACCAGCGTAAAACTTACCATCGGTAATGGTTTGTTCATCTTTTATTGTTGCGGTAAAAGTATAGGCATGGCCACCGTCAAAGCAGGAAAGATAAAGCTTATCTCCCGATACAATTCCTTCCAGGTAACGGTAATCGCCGGTGGTGGTTAAAAATGTGCCGGTTAGCTTATCGCCCACCTGTTTAAATTCACCTACGGTGGTATCCCGCCCCTCACCTTCGCCAATGAGGGCCGACCACCGGCCGCCTGCATTAAAAGCAGGTTTTGCAGGGTTCTTTAAAAACCGCCAGGCAGTATTGGGTTCGGCAGCAAATGGCACCAGCAAATCCTGGCTGGCCAGGTGCCTTACCCAGTTACCTTTCAGCTTATCACCATCCAGCTTCAGTTTAAATTCCGAATTAAAAAGGGGCATTTGTATAAAAACAGAATCGCCCCTGGAGGTAACATCCGTTACCTTAAACCTTTCGGCACCATTAATTATAGCAAGCTGTTGTTTACCGGCGGTATCTTTAACCTCAAAATTAAAAGGGATCTCGTTAGCCGATTTTGTTGTAAGCGCACCGCGCCAAACACCTGTTTTAAGTTTTGTTTGAGCCGATGCAGCCTGCAAAAGCACAGCGCATGATAGGGTTGCTATAATGGTTTTTAAATTCATGTTGATTTAAAAATAGTCTACTAATTTAATATACTTTTTCAAAAGTATAAAAATCGGCCCATTATTTCAACACCTCGCGCGAAATGACAATCCGCTGAATTTCTGATGTACCCTCATAAATCTGGGTAATTTTAGCATCCCGCATTAAACGTTCTACATGGTATTCCTTTACGTAGCCATATCCCCCATGAATCTGCACGGCTTCAACAGTAACCCGCATAGCTACATCCGATGCAAAAAGCTTGGCCATTGAGCTGGCCTGGGCATATGGCAATCCATTATCTTTTAACCAGGCGGCTTTAATGCAAAGTAAACGTGCAGCTTCAATTTCGGTAGCCATATCTGCCAGTTTAAATTGAATGGCCTGTAAATCGGCTATGGTTTTACCAAAAGCCTTCCGCTCTTTTGCATATTGTAAAGCCAGCTCATGCGCTCCCGCCGCTATCCCTAAAGCCTGCGCGGCAATACCTATCCGCCCGCCGTCCAGCACAGCCATCGCGAATTTAAAACCGAATCCTTCTGCCCCGATCCGGTTTTCCTTAGGCACTTTAACATCAGCAAACATGATTGAATGCGTATCAGACCCACGGATGCCCATCTTATTTTCTTTAGGGCCTATTGTAAAGCCCTCCATGCCCTTTTCAACAATAAGGGCATTAATACCATTATGCTTTTTTGAAACATCAGTTTGGGCCATTACAATATAGGTAGAAGCGGTGCCGCCATTGGTGATCCAGTTTTTTACGCCATTAAGCAGGTAATAATCGCCCATATCAACAGCGGTGGTTTTTTGCGATGTGGCATCAGAGCCCGCTTCCGGTTCCGAAAGGCAGAAAGCGCCTATTTTTTCGCCCCTGGCCAGGGGTACCAAATATTTTTCTTTCTGAAATTCATTTCCAAATTTCTCCAGCCCGCTACAAATCAACGAGTTATTTACAGAAAGCACCACAGCAGCGGAGGCATCTATCTTCGAGATCTCTTCCATGGCCAGCACGTATGATATGGCATCCATACCACTGCCGCCATATTGCGGCGAAACCATCATCCCTAAAAAGCCAAGCTCTCCTAACTTTTTTATTTGTGCGGCCGGGAATTTCTGGTGATCATCGCGCTCAATTACACCGGGTTTTAATTCGGTTTGGGCAAAATCACGGGCAGCCTGCTTAATCATCAGCTGCTCATCTGTAAATTTAAATTGCATAGTATTATAAAAATCTAAATATAGTAATTACTATGCATGCATAGTAAAAAATATTAAACAAAAAAAGAGAGCCTTTTTGGAAGCTCCCTTTCCCCTAATTAATTTAAACTATTGATTAAACCCAAAACAAAGAACAAAAAATCTCAACTTGGGCGTCTGAGAATTCAAAAAAAGTTTTTCACAGGTAGGTGATTTAATTTTTTTTCACAGAACATATGCAGGGCAAAACTTAATAAACAAATTCGCTGCCAGTAATTGTTACGCGGTACAAATTTTTACCTAAATAAATAGTTAATTACACCTTATTATTGCAAATATTTTTCACGAACTTTAAATACTAACGCTAATTATTTTTGAATCCCCTGTCAAAAATCAGTTTTTTTATTAATTTTATTAAATCATGTTACTTACTGACTTTGAATACCTTACTAACTCCGACGAGGCATTTAAGAAGAAAATTGCGCTCCAGATCAAAAATCTGCGCAGGCAAAACCAGGTTACACAGGAAAAGTTTCTGGCCGAAACCAATATTAATATCGCCAGGCTCGAGTCGGGAAAAATTGATATCAGGCTGGATACGCTCAGAAAAGTGTGTTATTATTTTGATGTTTCTTTAGCAGGTTTTTTTCAGGGTATTTATTAAGACTGTCTTTTTTAATAAATTTGTTGTCCTGCATTCTATTATTCCATACAACCGTTGTATTTTTTTTTATACACTTAAATAATTTTATGATCAAAAAAATTTCGCCTCCTGCGTTGTTAGCCGGAGCATTAATGCTCACCCTGTTTGCCGCCTGCGAGAACAAAACAAAAATTTATGCTGATAACGATCCGGTGATTAAAAACATGGATACCACCATAAGGCCGGGCGACGATTTTTTTAAATATGCCAACGGAACATGGCTCAGGAAAAACCCCATCCCCGGCGCCTACGCGGCATGGGGTATAGGTAACGTAGTACAGGAAGAACTGCGCGACCGTATGAAAAAGATCAACGAAGACGCAGTTAAAGCCAATGCCCCCAAAGGCAGCAACACGCAAAAAATAGGCGATTTTTATTACAGCGGGATGGATACCGCTGCTATTGAAAAGCAAGGCCTTTCTCCGCTTAAGGATGAGCTGAAAAAGATAGATGATATAAAAGATATTAAGAGCCTGGTTGAGGAGTTTGCCCACCTTGACGGAATTGGCGTAACTACGCCTTTAGGTACTTATGCCGGCCAGGATAGCAAAAACAGCGATAAGATTATGCTGCAGTTAGGCCAATCGGGGATAGGGTTGCCAAACCGCGATTATTATTTCAACAAAGATGCACACAGCGTTGCCATCCGTACAGATTATCAGCAGAAACACTTACCAACCATTTTTAAATTGAGCGGACTACCTGCCGATGCTGCAAATGCCGCTGCTAAAAAAACCTATGCTTTAGAAACAGCTTTGGCCGATAGCAGCCGCAAACTGGAAGACCTGCGCGACCCTTACCACAACTATAACAAAATGACCCTGGCCGGTTTAAACAAGCTGGCGCCGGATGTTGACTGGAAATCAACATTTGAAAAGATGAATTATAAAAATGTGGATACTGTTATAGTTGGCCAACCGGAGTATTACCGCGCTTTCAACAAAGCACTGCACAATTATAGTATTAACGATTGGAAAAATTACCTGCGTAAAAACCTGGTAACAACCTTTGGCTCCTATTTAAGCAAACCTTTCGACCAGGAGCTTTTTCGCTTTTATGATATGGTGATTTATGGCAGCAAAGAACAACTGCCCCGCTGGAAACGCGTGCTTGATACCGAGAACGGTTTAATGGGCGAGGTATTAGGGCAAATATTTGTAAAGGAATACTTTCCCGAAAAAACAAAGGGACGTTACGTAAAACTGGTGGAAGCCATGCGTGAAACCTTCAGGGAACACATCGAAAAACTGGATTGGATGAGTCCACAAACCAAAGAAAAGGCGTATTACAAGCTTAACAAGGTAATGCCGAAGGTTGGTTACCCCGATAACTGGAAAGATTTCTCGAACCTGGAGATCAACCGCGGGCCCTATGCTTTAAATGTAATGCGCGCTAATAACTGGTGGCACAAGTTTAACGCTGCCAAATTAGGCAAACCTGTTGACCGTACCGAGTGGGGAATGACACCACAAACCTACAACGCTTACTACAATCCATCAAATAACGAGATAGTGCTGCCTGCCGGTATTTTCACTATTCCGGGTTTTAAGGACGAAAATATTGATGACGCCATCATTTACGGCTATGCCGCCGCATCCACCATCGGCCACGAAATGACCCATGGGTTTGACGACCAGGGCCGGCAGTTTGATGCCAAAGGAAATTTAAAAGCCTGGTGGTTACCGCAGGATTCGGTAAAGTTTACGCAGCGTGCGCAAATGCTCATCAACCAGTTTAACGGCTATAGTATTTACGGGCTGCACGTGAATGGCAAAGCAACCCAGGGCGAAAACATTGCCGATTTGGGCGGTATAGTGATCGGCCTGGATGCGTTCAAGAAAACCGATCAGTATAAAGAAGGCAAACTTATCAATGGCTTTACACCATTGCAACGCTATTTCCTGGGTTATGCTTTAGGCTGGCTGGGGCAAGACAGGCAGGAATCACTATCCAGCCAGATCCTTACCAACGAACACTCCCCCGGCTTTATGCGCGTAAACGGGCCATTTACAGATGTACCCGAGTTTTACCTGGCTTTCCACATTAAAAAAGGCGATAAAATGTGGCTGGATCCGGAAAAAAGAGTGAAGATTTGGTAGGTTAAGCCCCCGCCCCCCCGAAGGGGGAGTAAAATGATCAATGTAATCATAGGAAAAAAAGCAACAAACAACCATGTCACTACTGGAAGTATCCACCAGAAAAATACCGCAAAAAACAACAATGACGCGCTAATTTTAGAACCCAACAACCACGTCATACGAGTAACCATCAGGTAAAACCTGAAAAAAATCGTTATGACGTACAACGGAATATAAATTAAATCAATGGCCTAAACTACCGTCATTGCGAGGCACGAAGCAATCCCCAACTTACAGAGTAACTGTGCAAATCCGATCTGTATTTTGGGGATTGCTTCGTCGTACCTCCTCGCAATGACGATCACGAGGAGGTTGTGGTACCCATACATGTCATTACTGTTTTTTCCAGCGGGGCTGCTCGGTACTCGGCAATGACATAGATTATATGCCTGATAACACCCACCACAGGCGTAACAGCACCTTTCTTACACCCTTTTCTTCTCTTCTAAAAAGGTGTTTTTTACCCTATTATGTAAAATGGCCACACGCTACCTTGCAGCAACTTAAAACTCTTTATTATGACGATGCCAACAATTAAATTATTGCCGGATCCACCAGCCCCTAACGGAATTAATGACTTTCCGCTTCCACCGCCTGCAAAGGTAATCATGAAAATACCCTTGCCTGATCAAACCATAGCTTTAGGGCAAAAGACTGTTTATGGCATGACGTTTATCGGAGAAAAGCGGCTTACCAAACAGCAATTAGAATTCAAACAGCAATGGGTACGTGTAACCAGCTGCACCATTACGCCTGATACCCCTTTTTCACAGGAAGAGTCGGTGAGCATCGGCGTGGCGTTAAGTGTTGGAGCGCGTGCGGAATTTTCTGCCTCGCTTGGTTTAAAGGTGGAATCGCTGATTGATATAGGCGCAAAACTATCACTGTCGCTTTCGGCAGAAGTGTCGCTTGCTGAGGTGGTTACTAAAAAGAAAACCTTTAATGCCAAAACAGAGGACCCACGGGCATCTTATATGTGGTGGCAGCTCAAAAGTACCTACACGGTTACCGGACATCGTCAATTGGTTGTAATAGTAGATGATGGAAAAACACGGCCAGAAATCATCAAAGAAGCAGCCGACTTTACAAATCCGCTGGTATGCGACGAAGATGTTAGTATGAGTACTCAATTTCCGCTTTCGGTAAAAGCAAACTTTTCGGTTTCCGACATCTAACTAACCCTGGTACGGCTTAATAGCCTACGGCCGGGACCGCAAAACAATGAAAGCCTTTGGTTGAAAAATTAAAGGCTTTCATTGTTCAAACAAATCTGAGCACGTTAAAATAAGAATGTTTGATTTGACAGCGAGGTTTAAAAATGGTCGTCGAACACGATAACTAAAACATTAATATTCCGTCCCCCCGGGATCTCTCCAATGCTATTAAGTTAAAAAAAACAGCCTGAGATAATTTCACGCAAAGAGGCTAAGGCGCAAATCAAAAATAAGCAAATCAATTTGCGTCTCTGCGTCTTTGCGTGAAAAACTGCTTAACTTAATAGCATTGGAGAGACCCTGCGGGGACGGGATTTTTTGTTTTCCAATTTGGCTACATATCGGGCTGGATGTTAATAATTTAGCTGCATATCATCAACTTTTATTTATAAATTTAGCTTTATTAACCGGGCTAGCGGATTTCTATTTTCCCGCTTCGGCAAGCCCTAAACCTCATGTGCTATACTACAAGCATTCTCTAAACTAATATTGTTTCTAAATACGAATGGAGACCAGAGACCATCCTAAAAACGGGGCGCATCCGAAAAGCCATAAGAGTAGGGAAATTCAAAAATAACAGACATGAAAAAGTATTTGATTAAAGGAACCTATAACTCCGAAGGAACAAAGGGGTTAATTCAAGAGGGCGGGTCTGGACGCAGAACTGCCATTGAAAAAATGCTGGAAGGAATGGGAGGTAAAATGGAGTCATTTTATTATGCCTTTGGCGCGGACGATGTGTATGTTATTGTAGAACTCCCTGATGATATTTCTGCGGTGGCTGTTGGGTTAGCAGTTAATGGTTCAGGTCTTGTCAAGATTTCAACGACTGTATTACTTACTGCAGCCGATATTGACGCAGCATCTAAAAAATCTGTCAGTTACCGGGCTCCTGGTAAAAACTAACAATAGTATTTTGCTCAATAAATTATATTCATTTCGTTACCAGGAAAGTACAGCACATACCAAAAGGTTTGGCAAAAGCGGGGCAAGACAATGAAACTGGTATTCCGTCCCCTCGGGGTCTCTCACAGAGGACCCTGAGGTACCACGATCACCTCGCATAAACGCCGCTTTCGTGAACAATACGGGCTTAGTACAACCGCAGGGTCCTCTTTGAGAGACCCTGCGGGGACGTGACCTTGCAAATCGAATATCATATGTTATAATTGCAAGGCTGATTAAGAGAAAGAAGCCAAACCTTTTGTCTTTGACCTTTCGCCTTTAACCTTTTCCCTTTCGCCCTCCAAAAACCTAAATTTTCAGCCTGATATTGATCTTATCCAGCAGCCCCGTTAGCCACACCATCACAAAAGCAAACACAATACATTTAATAAGCCCCCCGGTGCCCTGGCTCAGGTATTCGGGATAGCCAATATTGCTCATTTCATACATGGGGTAAAACAAAAACGGCACTATGTAGCAGGTAAAAGTATTGGTGCCCGCGGGTTCAATAATCTTAAACCACTTGTACTTATGCTTAAAATCGACTATGTAAATAAATATTGCATATACAATAAGGCTTATCCCTGTACATATCAGTACCCAGGAAGGGGTATCGCGCGCTTTGGAGATTCCCCCGCTAAAATAGCGCACAATAAAGCCCATATTAAACAGGATAATGGCAATAAGCACAAGAGCCGCCCACAGCATTTTAAGTTCGTTATTGACCTTTAGGCGCATATACAACACCGAGACAAATACCCCTGCCATAGTAAAGGCCTGCATAGCGCCATTACCGGCTATCCATACATATTTTTGCACAGGAGCCAAAAAGTTAAGGAACCCAAAGTGCACATCCATATTAAAAAACATGAAGAAGATCCATGCGGCAGCCTGGATCCATAAATGCCCGCCCGAGTAGTAATAAATGAGCGCGCACAGGAGGTAAGCCCAGCCTATAAGCCCTAATATTCCCCACCAGGTAAAGTGCAGCCAGGTATGCCCCGGATCGTTGGTTTTGTACAGGATAGACATGACTATCAATAACACAACCCCTACGCCCTGCAGCAGGTAGCGCTTAAGGTTGCTGGTTTCTTTACCGTAATCTAAAAATATAAAAAAGAAGCTGAAAGTTACCAGGCTTTCCCATACCGGTTTGGGCAAAACGGCGGTATGCTCATTATAAGTTTCCATATTGGCATGGAAAAATCCTATAAATACCAGCGCGAACGACCGGCTTGCTATGCGCGATAGTATTTTATAATTACCACTTTTTAACCTGTTTTGAAATGCAAAAGGAATAGATAGCCCTACAATAAATAAAAATGCAGGAAAAATAGTATCGGCAAGACCCAGCCCGTCGGCATTTTCTGCAACATGTTTAAGCCATTGTGGTGTACCCGGGATGCCATCAAGGTCATTCACAAATATCATGAGCAACATAGTAACAGCACGAAGGGCATCTATAGAGCGTATCCGGTCCGTGAAATTATTCATTATGGGAGTAAATGCATTATCAAAGCAAATGTTTTAACTTAACGGCAATTAAATTGAAACATTATAGTTACCCGCCCGTTTTTTTAGTCCCTATCGCGGCTTAGCTTGGCAAATACAAGTGGGTTTTCGTTCAGTTCCAGTGTTTCCTTCCGGTGTTTTACAATGTGGATAGCTGTAAATAGCGCCTCGCGGAAAGAGATCTCTGATGCCTGGTTTTTGCCGGCAATATCATACGCGGTGCCATGATCTGGCGAGGTGCGTACAAAGTTTAATCCCGCGGTAAAGTTAACGCCGGTTTCAAATGCTATCTGTTTAAAAGGGATCAAACCCTGGTCGTGATACATAGCCAATACAGCATCAAACTGCAAATAAGTTCCGTTGGCAAAAAAGCCATCGGCCGAGTACGGGCCAAAAGCCAGTATATCATTATTACGTGCTTCTTCAATAGCCGGGATAATGGTATCTTTCTCTTCGTTACCAATAAGGCCGTTATCGCTGGCATGCGGGTTTAAGCCCAGCACCGCTATTTTGGGTTTACGAATCCAGAAATCATTTTGCAAACTGTGGTTCATCAGCTTTAGCTTGGCCACAATTTTATCGGCTGTAATGCTTTCAGATACTTTTGAAATCGGGATATGTCCCGTAACCACACCAACGCGCAGGGTATCGCTCACCAAAAACATTAATGATTCGGCCGCGCCATCCTTTTGCTGCAAGTATTCTGTATGGCCGGGAAAATTAAACTGATCGCTCTGGATATTATCCTTATTGATAGGCGCTGTAACCAGGGCATCAATATAGCCCTCCTTTAAATCATAGGCGGCACGCTCAAGTGATTTAAAAGCGTACTTGCCACCCGCTTCTGATACTACACCCGGCTCAATCTTTACATCCTCTTCCCAGCAATTAATCATGTTGGGTTTTTTAGGCTGTGCCTGCGAAGGATCATTTATAACATGAAAATTAAGCTCGCTAACATTGGTAGCACGACGGTGGAATGATGCTACTTTGGTATGGCCATAAACAATGGGGGTACAATAATCATAAATTTTACTATCGGCCAGGGTTTTTATAATAATCTCTAAACCTATGCCATTCACATCGCCTATGCTGATACCTACTTTTATTTTATCGCTCATTTCTTTATTTATGATTTCACCGATTTTTTATGATTTCACCGATTTTTGTGGTGATTTCGCTGATCAAAATCAGTGATTGAATTTATATTGGTTACCTGAAATTACGTCCAGGCTTATTTTATTCTTTTGTACTTATTGTATAATCCAAATATCTTCCCGATGCTTTCAGGGGCGTTCCCTGCGGGCGGGCTTTACGTTCATACTGCTCATGGCCTTAGCTACCGGGCAGGTATCCACTTCAATCCCTAACGCAATCTGGCTAAACCATGATTTTTACCCTGTTAAACATCAAATTCCAGGTCTCAAATCTCACATCTCATATCTCAAATCTGCCATTTCTCCTTGCAAATAAAAGATTTGTTCCTGATTAAAGCACAAATATGACGTTATTTGCTCAAATATTTGATTAATAATGACATTGGTAAGGGCAAAAAAACATTTAGGGCAACACTTTCTTACTGATAAAAATATAGCAGCCAAAATTGTCGACAGCCTTAAACCCGAAGGCCGGTACAACCATGTGCTCGAAGTTGGCCCGGGTATGGGGATCCTGTCGGATTTTTTACTGCAGAAACCGGAGTATGAGGTATCGCTGATTGATATTGATGAAGAATCGTTTCACTACCTTAAAAAAAAATACCCGCAGCTGGGCACGCGCCTTATCAATGCCGATTTTTTGGAGATGGATTTTAAAACCGTGGTTGATGGTCCGTTAGCTATCATTGGTAACTTCCCTTACAACATATCGTCGCAGATACTATTTAAAGTGCTTGATAACCGCCGGCAGGTAATTGAAGTAGTTGGCATGTTTCAGAAAGAAGTTGCCGAGCGCTGCGCTGCCAAACCGGGCAGCAAGGAGTACGGCATCCTAAGCGTGTTTTTGCAGGCCTATTATAAGGTTGAGTATCTGTTCACCGTAAAGGCGGGCGTATTTAACCCACCGCCCAAAGTGCTCTCGGCAGTTATCCGCCTTACCCGTAACGACGCCGAAAACCTGGACTGCGACGAGAAATTATTTTGGCAGATAGTAAAAGCCGGTTTTAACCAGCGCCGCAAAACCCTGCGCAACGCTATATCGTCCCTCATCAACAAAGAAAAAATGACCGATAATGCCACCCTCGACTTAAGGGCAGAGCGTTTGAGCGTGGATGATTTTGTGAAGCTTACCAATGCGGTGATGGCAGCGAGATAGATTCCGGAGTATGAGCTGCTATTTTAGCTAATTCATCCATTACTTTTACACTAACGGATCTTGCCTGTTATCCCAAAAGAAAAGAATTTCGATTCGATCTTCCTTAACTTCATAAAACATAGAGCAGTTTTTATGAATGAAACCTTTACGAATATTTGGAGCTTGTTTAATTCCTTGAAAAATAAAAGGAGATTTACTAATTATTTCAAGTACTTCAAGTGTCCTTTTTTCAAGCTTTATAACAAATCTGCTTCCCCATTTTTCCAATAGCTGAGATTTAATGGAGTCAAATGTATCTACAGCAGTTAAGGAAAAAACTATGCTGTAGCTCATTTAGAAATGGTGAGCCTTTTTTTAAAGTCCTCAAAACTCACGGTAAGGCCAGCCTGAATATCTGCTTGCCCTTTAGCAATACCTTCTATAACATGCGGCGGCAAAACCTCATCTTCTTTTTTTTCGAAAGGAATGTTTAAGGCTTCAAAAAAAGCTTTGATAACTTTTTCCTGTGCTTTTGAGGGATATACAACATATGCTTCCATGATTATAAAGTTACGACTAATGATTAAGTAAAACAAAAACTGAAGATTAAGGGTGTAGTTTATACAGACGATCATTGAAATAAAAACTGCCAGTAAATTATATACGCCATAACCATTTGTAAGTCTTAGTTAAAAGATGTTAAACCCTACCTACCAAACCTGCCTGCCGGTTACATTTGTAATGCACTGATCACTAAACCAATCGTTACAAATATGCGGTACCTGCTTATTATGCCTTGTATATGTATCTGCCTTTGCTCATACGGGCAAAAAATAAGCGGCATCGTAACCGATAAAGCTACCGGGCAACGCATCAGCGGGGCATGGGTAACATCAACAAACTCAAGCGCCATCAGCGATATGGCCGGCGCGTTTAGCATCAATATATCAAAACCGACGGATACCATTAAGGTAAAGATGCAGGGCTATAAGTTGTACACCCTGCCCGTTGATGCAACAAAAATCAAAGATGTGGTTTTACCGCTGGAACAAGCTACTATCCAGCTTAACCAGGTAAACATAAGCGCCCGGCGCAACAGGGTGAAGGACTCTATCAATAACCGGAAGGAGTTTGCTAAGGATTTTAATAGTGCGCCGCCTAAACTTAAGGATATTATAAGGCCCTCTGTAGGTTCGGGGCCAATACCTATCGCGGGTGTTACCATCAGTTTAAGCCCGCTGATAACAGCCCTCACCTACAAACACAGCAGGGCCTATAAATTTAAGCAGGTATTGATAAGGGACGAGCAGGCAAAGTATATTGACAGCCGCTTTAGCGATGAAAGGGTAGCCCAGCTTACCGGCCTGCAGACCGATTCATTGTACAGCTTTATTAACATGTACCGCCCCGGTATAGGCCAGGTGAAAAAGATGAGCGATTACGATATTTTCACTTATATAAAAAAGTGCCTGGTGAAATTCAGGAAACCCCACCCGGATTCGGTCCGCGAGGTAGAATTTTAAGTTTTACAATTAAATACCCCGTTTTATTGCCATTGGCTACCAGCCTGCATAAATTTGAATAAAAGTTACCTAAAAGTTGATAAAAGTGCATTAAACTAAAATAAAAGTACTGCAATTTTAATGTAAAAATGGTGCTACTACTTGACATGCGGTTTGAATTTTGTAATTTTGAGTATGACCACCGAAACACTTGAAGATTTTTACAGGCATAAGTTTGATTGGCTGCCCGATAACCTGCAGCAAAACATGGGTCATTTTAATGTTTTCAGGATTGAGGATTGTATTGGCCCCAATGCCAAACCGGTTACCTATAGCCGCAGAAGTTTTTACAAGATCAGCCTGATGCATGGTGAAAATATTATTCACTACGCCGATAAAAGCCTCAACCTTTCGGGCACTTCGCTGATGTTTTTTAGTCCGCATGTGCCATATACGTTTGAGCACATGAGTGATGATCGCACGGGTTTCTTTTGCATATTTACCGAGTCGTTTTTTGCCGATCGGTTCAGGGGCGGCTTAAGCGAGCTCCCCATGTTTGGCCTGGGCGCCAAACCGGTTTACGCTTTAGATGCCACCCAAAGCGAATATGTAACCGGTTTGTTTTTAAAGATGACCGAAGAGATCAACTCCGATTATCCCTTTAAATACGACCTGATCCGCAATTACGTTACCGAACTTTGCTACTACGCCCTTAAAACCCAGCCATCAGAAAACGTGTACAAACACGCCGATGCCAAATCAAGGATCACATCAGTTTTTACCGAATTACTGGAGCGGCAATTCCCGATAGAAACACCTTCCCAGCGATTTGCACTGCGGTCTGCCAATGATTTTGCGCAGCGGCTGTCGGTTCATGTAAACCACCTCAACCGCGCCATCCGCGAAACCACCGGCAAAACCACCACCGACCACATTGCCGACCGCCTGCTAAGCGAAGCCAAATCCCTGCTAAGGCACACCGACTGGAATATATCCGAGATTGGCTACTGCCTGGGCTTTGAGGAGCCTACCCATTTCAACAACTTTTTCAAAAAAAACACCCGGCTTACCCCCTCTTCATTCAGAAATGTTTGAATTTTGTAACCATTGGTTTGATTAGCGTAATGCTTCGCCCCGGCCGCCATATTATCTTTGTTATATCAAAACAAACAATAATATGGACAACAACAAAGTATGGTTTATCACTGGCGCTTCAAAGGGATTTGGGCTCAGTTTAGTAAAACAATTACTGGAAGCTGGTCAGCTTGTTGCCGCCACCTCCAGAAATCAACAGGAGCTAACCAAAGCAGTTGGCTCAAACAGCAATAACTTTTTACCCCTGCAGGTCGATCTTGTTAACGAAAGCAGTGTATCACTGGCCCTGCAGCATACCAATGAAACATTTGGCCGGATAGATGTGGTTATCAACAATGCCGGCTATGGTATTGGTGGCGCTATTGAAGAGGTTACGGATAAAGAAGCCCGCCAGGCCTTTGATGTAAATGTATTTGCTACGCTCAATGTAATCAGGTTTGTGATGCCTTATCTGCGCAAACAACGTTCGGGGCATATCATTAATATAGCATCCATCGCTGGTATTACCGGCGGCATTGGCTGGGCCGTTTACGCGGCGGCCAAGCATGCGGTAATCGGCCTGTCAGAAGTTTTGGCCGGCGATGTTAAGGCATTGGGTGTTAAAGTTACGGTGGTTGCTCCCGGCGCGTTCCGTACCAATTTCCTTGATCCCGGCTCGTTGGCTATTACTGATAACCCCATTGCCGATTATGAAGATGTAAGATTATCGCACTGCAAATACCGAAGCATGAACGGCGAACAGGCCGGGGATCCCGAAAAGGCCGCTACCTCTATTATTAACGTAGCATATGAAGAAAATCCACCGCTTTACCTGTTATTAGGTGGCGATGCCTTCAACAGGGCATTAACAAAGCTTGATGGTTTGTATAAAGAGATTCACCAGTGGGAAGATATTACCTGTGCAACTGATTTTTAATGATAAAACATCTACCAAAAACAAACTCAGATGGGAAACATTAAAGATAAGGCTAAACACGATAATCAAAAACATTAAAAATCAATCACAACTTTAGTAATCAGTGAAATCACCCTTGAAATCGGTGAAATCATAAAATTTATATAGAAATGGAAAACCAAAAAATATGGTTCGTAACCGGCGCCTCAAAAGGATTGGGCCTTACCCTAACAAAAAGACTATTAAAGGAAGGTTATAAAGTAGCTGCAACATCAAGAAATATAAGCGACCTTGAAAATGCTGTTGGTACCAACAACGATCATTTTTTACCGCTTGCCGTAAACATCAAAAGCGAAGACAGCATACAGGAAGCTATCGAAAAAACCATCAGCACCTTTGGTAAAATTGATGTGGTAGTTAATAACGCGGGCTACGGTATGCTGGGGGGCCTGGAAGAAGCAACCGACCAGGAAGCACGCGATAATTTCGAAGTAAATGTATTTGGGGCTTTAAACGTTATCCGTAAGGCATTACCTTACCTGCGCGGTCAGCAATCCGGGCATATTATCAATATTTCTTCAATAGGAGGCTTGGTTGGGGGTTTTCCAGGTTTCGGAATATATTGTGCTACCAAATTCGCGGTCAATGGTTTTTCTGAAGCTTTGGATGCAGAAGTAAAACCATTCGGCATTAAGGTGACCATAGTTGAGCCGGGCTATTTCCGCACCAACTTCCTTTCACAAGGATCATTAGTTACCCCAAAAAATCCAATAGCTGAATACCAAAGTATCCGCGATTCGCAAAACCTGCACCAAAACCAAATGGACCAGCAACAGGCAGGCGACCCCGAAAAAGCCGCGGCGGCAATGATAAAAATAGTATCAGACCCGAATCCGCCGCTGAATTTATTTTTAGGGGCCGATGCATACCAGCTGGCTAACCAAAAAATAACGTCGTTACAAAACGACCTTGAAACATGGAAAGAATTAACAACATCAACTGGCTTTTAACAATGAAAAACAATGAGCATATAGGCGTTTGGGTAACCAAAGACGGTTATATACGCCATGAGTTTTTACCAAACGGCCGCTATAACGAGGCCCGCGGAAATAAAAAAAGTGCCTACACCGGCTATTATAACATTTTGGGTAAACACGTTGAATACCTGGATGATACCGGTTTTACTGCCGATGGGGATTTTAAAGATGGAGCCTTTTACCATGCCGGTATGGTACTGTATAAAGAGAGTGCCTGAATTGCAAAAATGGCAATAATTCATATTCTTTATAAAAAAGCTTGCTTATTAAAGCAGGCTTTTTTTATCTTTAAGAAAATCTAATCCCTGAAAAATATGAGTTTTAACGACCAGCTCAGTTCAATATTTGTAGCAGAAGACCAAATTCCTCCCGAATTTCGGATAACAGAAGTACACCAGCGCGAATATTTAAGCAATGGTAAAATGAAGCCGTGGCACGGTGAAGTAAGCGAAGTTTACTCGCCCGTTGGCTTTCTTTCTGCGGATGGCTTTACCCGAAAGTTGATAGGAACCTACCCGGTTTGTACCGAAAAGGAAGCTTTTGAATCATTAGATGCCGCTTTGGCCGCTTATGATAGCGGTCGCGGCGAATGGCCAACCATGAGCATTGCCGACCGCATTAAATGCATGGAGAGCTTTATTTATAAAATGAGCGAGCAACGCAGCCTGGTTGTGAAACTACTGATGTGGGAGATAGGCAAATCATACGGCGATTCGGCAAAGGAGTTCGACCGTACTATCGAGTACATTAACGCTACCATAGATGCATTAAAAGATATCGACCGCCAGTCGTCCCGTTTTGAAATGGCCGAGGGACTGGTAGCCCAGATTCGCCGTTCGCCATTAGGTGTAGTGCTTTGTATGGGGCCGTTCAACTACCCGCTCAACGAAACTTTTACCACCCTGATCCCCGCTTTGATCATGGGCAATACTATATTATTTAAACCACCTAAGCATGGTACATTATTGCATTACCCATTGCTAAAGGCCTTCCAGGAATCTTTTCCAAAAGGAGTAGTGAATACCATTTATGGCCGTGGAGCGGTTGTTACACCGGGCTTGATGGCATCAGGCAAGGTAAACGTGCTGGCTTTTATCGGATCGAGCAAAGTGGCTAATGATCTTAAAAAACGTCATCCTAAAATAAACCGTTTACGCGCGGTTTTGAGCCTGGATGCCAAAAACGCCGCCATCGTTACCAAAAATGCCGATCTGCAGCTTGCTGTAAGTGAATGTATTTTAGGCGCGTTATCATTCAACGGGCAACGTTGCACGGCCATTAAAATGATATTTGTGCAAAAGGAAGTTGCCGATGAGTTTTTAAAATTATTGAGCGAGGCAATAGCCAAACTAAAATTTGGATTGCCATGGGATAAAGATGTAAAGCTTACGCCCCTGCCCGAGCCTCATAAACCTGCTTATCTTACCGATATTGTTGAAGATGCCATTGCCAACGGCGCCAGTATCATCAACCCAAACGGTGGTGAAACCGTAGCTTCATTTTTTTACCCGGCCATTGTGTACCCGGTTAACGAGAAAATGAAGCTGTACCGCGAAGAACAGTTTGGCCCGGTTATTCCCGTAGTTCCGTTTGATTCTATTGAGGAGCCAATTGATTACCAAATAGATTCGCCGCATGGCATGCAGGTGAGTATTTTTAGTAACGATGCTAAAGAGATTGCTTCGCTGATAGATCCGTTTGTGAACCTGGTAAGCCGGGTAAACATCAACAGCCAATGCCAGCGCGGGCCCGATGTATTTCCCTTCACCGGGCGTAAGGATAGCGCCGAGGGAACACTTTCGGTACATGACGCCTTAAGATCATTCTCTATCCGCTCACTTGTTACCACAAAAATGACGGAGACTAATAAGCAAATCATCAACGAAATTGTAAACGGCAACGAATCAAATTTCCTGAGTACTAAGTTTATACTCTAACCGGCTTTGTTACATACTATAAGGTGGCATATGAAAATGCGCCACCTTTTTTGTGCAAACTGACCAAATAGCTAATTTAAATAATACTTTTTATCTATATCAATAAAATCTATATCGTATAGATTTTTAGTATGAAACGCTGCCTTTTAAATCAGTATATTTGCATAAACAATAAAAAAAGAACACTTATGTTAACGATAGGACAAAAATTCCCTCAATTTTCTAAAACAGCCGTAATAAGTATTGAAAAAGGAAAAGAGTTTGAAACACTTACTTCTGAGTATCTTGTGAATGACGATAACGTTTGGACAGTAATGTTCTGGTGGCCAAAGGATTTTACTTTTGTTTGCCCTACTGAAATTGCCGAGTTCAACAAAAACTATGGTGAGTTCCGCGACCGCGAAACCCGTTTAATTGGTGCTTCTACAGATTCTGAATTTGTTCATGCTGCCTGGAGACGCGATCATGATGATCTGCGCGACCTTAAATTCCCAATGTTGGCCGATACTTCAAAATCATTAGCCGAAGACCTTGGTATATTGGAGCCAAACGAAAAGATCGCTTACCGTGCAACTTTCATCATCGATCCTACCGGAATCATCCGTTGGGTATCTGTTAACGACCTGAGTGTAGGCCGTAACGTTAAGGAAGTTTTACGTGTACTTGATGGCTTACAAACCGACGAGCTTTGCCCATGTAACTGGGAAAAAGGACAGGAAACACTTACCGTTTAATTCCCCCTATAACATATGTCCCCGTACAGTTAATTATTGTGCGGGGATTTTTTATAAGCAGCTAATAAGCTAAAAGCTTAAGGCATAAAGCCGAAAGCTTGAAATAGACCGTCAAAAATAGACTGCCATTGCCTCCTCGTGATCGTCATTGCGAGGAGGTACGACGAAGCAATCCCCGAAATACAGATCAGATTTGCACAGTTACTCTGTAAGTTGGGGATTGCTTCGTACCTCGCAATGACGGGTGAGAGGTTTGCTTGTAAAAATGCATATTGATAATCAAAAACTTACAATCATGTCATTATAAGGCGCAAAGCAATGACGGTGAGGGTTAACCCAAATAGAAATACAATGATAACCGCTTTTAAGCTTTAAGCCTTCAGCTTTCTGCTTTAAGCCCAAACAATAAATTTATGAACGAAAGTACCGAAGTGATCCAGGAAATACTGCAAAGTGTTGGATTAGATAAAGATTACCGTACCACAAGCCTTACGCTTTTAGAAAAAGGCGAATCGCGCTACCTGCGCGATTTGAAGCTTAACTTTACCAGTACGCTTACATCAGCCCATTTAACCGCTAAGGAATGTGCATTATTAGGTTTAAGTATTGCTGTGAATAACAATAATACACCACTTACCACTTATTTTACCAAATACGCCGAAGAGCAGGAAGCTACAGCTGCCGAAATTGGTGAAGCCGCAGGTTGCGCATCATTGCTGGCATCAAACAATATATTCTACAGGTTCAGGCATTTTACCCAGAAGGAAAAATACACGCAGATCCCGGCCCGTATCCGCATGCAGCTGATGATGAAACCCGTAACCGGCAAAGAATTTTTTGAGCTCATGAGCCTTGCTGTGTCAGCCGTAAACGGCTGCGAAATGTGCGTGAATGCCCATGAAGATTCACTTATAAAAATGGCTACAACCGAGGAACGTATTTTTGATGCTGTACGTATTGCATCACTGGTAACAGCTACCGGTAAAGTTATTTTTTAAGCAGTTTAACAAATATTAACAACAAAAAAGACGTGAGATACAGAAATTTCATGTCTTTTTCATAAATAACAGTTTATTAATCAATTAAATTTGCGTTTGTTAATTAAAAACTTCTAAATTTATGCCTAAGATTAAACAAACCTCAACTACACTAAATTTTTATTTAAATCAAATGTAACTCTGAGGGGAGTTATTTAAATTTTAATTGTTAATTTTTTTTGGGGAAAGCCGTTCCAGGTAATAGTGGAACGGCTTTTATCGTTTTAATGCGCATCGACCGGCATTTTAACATTAGATTTTTTGAAGGGCTGCAGGTAAAGCAGCGGGATAGAAAACAACATCACCAAACCCGAGATCCAGTAAGCATCATCGTAGGTTAATAACAATACCTGTTTGGTTAGGGCGCCTTCAATAGCGCCATAGGCCATACGGGTAGCATCTAACAAGGAATGACCTTTTGCCATAAACCCATGCATTGAAGCATTAAAGCGATCAACAAAAGCCGGATTTGTGGCTGTAATATTTGTTAACAGGTTTTGGCGGTGTACCCCCTGGCGTAAGTGAATAATGGTAGTTAAAGTTGCAATACCAAATGAACCGCCTAATTGACGCATCATATTGTTTAAGCCGGTTCCCTGTCCAACTTCCGCCCCCTTCAGGTCGGCAATAGCAAGCGTAGTTAACGGTACAAACAGCAATGCCATACCTACACCGCGTATCATCAGCGGCAAAAAGAAATTTCCGGTCCCCATAGCCAGTGTTGAATTACTGAGCATGGTGGTAAATACAAAAAACAGGAACATACCCGCAGTTGCCATAAACTGCGCCGGAATACCTTTATTAAGCATTTTACCAATAAATGGCATCATTACAATAGTACAAAGTCCGCCCGGGAACAGGATCTCGCCCGTTTGCTGTGCCGTAAAGCCAAGCAAATTCTGGCAAAATACCGGGAATACGAACACCGATCCATATAAACCAAAACCGAGCACAAATGAGGTAAACATACCTACCGCAAAACTTCGGTGCCGCAATATGGCAAAGTTTACAATAGGGTAATCGATGCTCATTTCGCGCCATATAAAAAGTATCAGCCCCAATATAGCGGTTATGGTTAATACGGTTATATAAGGTGTGGCAAACCAATCTTCCGATTCACCTTTTTCTAATATAGTTTGCAGACTGCCTACAGCTATCGCCAACAGGGCAATACCCCACCAGTCTACCGGTCGTCCTTTAGCCTCCTTAGGCGTTTCCCTTACATAGGTATAAGCAAAAAACGCAGCTAAAGCACCTACCGGGATATTCACATAAAATATCCAGGTCCAGTTTAGGTGGTCGGTAATATATCCGCCAATGGTAGGGCCTACAGTTGGGCCTACTACGGCTCCTAAGCCAAACAAAGCTGTTGCGGTACCAATTTGTTCACGGGGCCAGGTTTCTATCAAAATAGCCTGCGATGTGGATATTAAACCACCACCTGCAATACCCTGTAAAATCCTGAATAAAACAAGCTCGTTAAGGCTGGTTGCATTACCGCATAAAAACGATGCTATGGTAAATACAATTATTGATGTAATGAAGTAATTTTTCCGTCCGAATTTACTGCCCAGCCAACCCGACATGGGGAGTATAATTACGTTTGCTACTGCATACCCGGTAACCACCCAGGCCACATCCTCGAGGGTTGCACCCAGGTTACCCTGTATTTTGGGCAAGGACACGTTCACAATAGTAGTATCAATCAGCTCCAGTAACGAAGCCGTGATCACTGTAATTGTGATGATCCATTTTTTAAAGCCTGTTTCAGCCATTTTATTATCCTTTAATTACAGAAACACTTACACTCATACCTGGGCGTAATTTATCCATAGTTGCCTTTTCGGCGGTTATTTTAATTTTAACGGGTACGCGCTGTACAACTTTTACAAAGTTACCGGTGGCATTATCTGGCGGCAATAATGAAAATTTAGCGCCTGTGGCCGGAGAGAAGTTATAAACTTCGCCCTCTACCTTCAAATCGGGGTAAGCATCCACTTCAACTTCAACTTTTTGACCGTTTTTCATGTTGGTAAGCTGGGTTTCTTTAAAGTTGGCAGTTATATACAAACTGTTATCGTTTACTATGCTGAACAATGTTTGCCCGGCTTGCACCAGCTGACCTAACTGAACGCTTTTTTTAGCGGCAAGGCCGCTTGATGGCGCTTTAACAGTTGTATAGCTTAACTGCAGTTTAGCGTAATCAATATCAACCTGCTTTTGGCTAACACCTGTATTGGTAACTTTTAACTGGCTGCGTGTAGTACCAATTTGTTCAACCGCTGCTTTGTACTGATCCTGTGAAGCCCTAAGGTTTGCCTTAGCTACGTCAAGATCGGCTTTAGCCTGGTCAAACTGTTGTTGAGTTACAGAGCCGTCTTTTATAAGGTTAGCATAACGCGCGTAATCCTTTTGCACTTTATCTAAACGGGCAGCATTTGATTCAACTGTTGCCCTTGCACTTGCCGAATTTGCCTGTGTAGCGTAGATCTGCGATTGGTTAACATTAATGCCTGCGCTTGCGCCAACCTGGGCAGCCTGTGCCTGCTCTAATTTAACCCGATAATCATGGTCGTCTATTTTAACCAATGTTTGACCTGCGGTAACGTGTATGTTGTCTTCAAAAAATATCGAATCAACGTAGCCGCCTACGCGGGCCACCACTGGGCTGATGTCGCCATCAATCTGCGCATCATCAGTATCGATGTGTTTGCCGTAGTATATATATTCTTTGATACCGAAAATGATACCGATAACCAATATCAAACCTAAAATGATAGGGATAACTTTATTGGGTTTCTTTTTTGGTTCCTGTTCCTGTGTTTCTTGTGCCTGTGCCATTGTATTATGTGGTTTAGTATTATTTGTTGTTGATTTTTCCGGTTGATTTTAATAAAGTATAGTAAGCAAGGCCTGCATCGGCTTTGGCTAACTCCAGGTTGATTTGTGCCTGGTAAAGCAATGTTTCTGCATCGGCTCTGTCTGTAGCTGATGCTATATTGCTTTTATATTTCGAATCGAGGATCTTGTTGTTCTCGCCTGCCTGCTCAATGGATGTTTGTAAAAGCTTTATCTTATCCAGGGCCATGGTCCAGTTCTGGTAGTTTTGGTTCACTTCGTCCTTAATGCGGTCAACAGTGATGCTTTTATTGATAACTACCTGCTCACGCTGGATATGAGCTCCGGTAATCTTGTTTTTGTTTGTCCATAAATTACCAAAGTTCCATGAAAGTGTTAAGCCTACAGATAGCGGGGTAATAAACTTACCGCTCTTTGGGATTGGGTTGGCACTTACATCAACATAATAAGCACTGCCCGATGCTGCCAGGGTTGGCAAGGTATTGGCCTTTATGTTTTTGATCTCGGTTTCTGCAACCTTGGTACGCAAATCGGCCTGTTGCAGCTCGGCCCGGCTTGCATATGCCGAATCCAGGTAGTTACTCAAAGGCGCCACCTGCCTGTCGGCTTCGGTTATCTGATCAATGTTTAGCTGTGTACCTTCTGGTAATCCCAACAAAACATCCAGGTTGTAATTGATGATCCTGCGGTTAGTTTCCAGGTCGATACCATTCAATTCAACGTTTGAGCGTTGCAGTTGAAAGCGCAACACATCATTTTTGGTAACCAGGCCCTGTTCAAAAAACCTTTGCGATTGCTTGATCTGTGCATCAATGGTTGATAAATTTTGCGTTACTACCTTTTTGCTTTGCAGTACCTTATATAGGTTATAGTAGGAGTTAATAATATCGTAAGTTATCTGGTCCTTATCATTATTTACATCCAAACGGGCAACCTGGGTAAGCAGTTCGGTTGATTGGCGGGCATATTTAAGTTTACCGCCTGCAAAAATGGTCTGGCTTAATGATAGCGTACCTAAATAAGCATCGGCCCTGTTGGGTAAATTAAAGCTGCTTTCGCCAAGGGCAAGCCTGTTTGCAGGAATTTCGGCGTGGTTATAACCATAGCTTACTTTACCGGTTGGCAGCGCCTGGTCTTTGGCCTGGTTGTATTCAGATACAGCCTGGTCAATTTTTGATTGCGATAGCTTTAAAACTTTACTGTTATCAAGGCCAAGTTTAACGGCCTCATCCAAGGTAATTGTGCGGTCCTGGGCAGTTGCTGTTCCTGCAAACAGCAAACCAGACACTGCAAGGGCAGTACCATACCTCCAAAACACGCGGACTGTATTTATTAACAGCTTAAGGTGGTCGGTTTTATTATTTCGAGTTGTCATTTTCATTAACTAAATAAGCTTTTAAAAGTCTTTTCATGTATGTTTTGATCCTGGGTTTCAGATCTTCTTCCATAAATTTTTCATCGCGAACATCATGGCCTAATATCAGGGAAGATAATTGCGGCATATTGATTACATAATTTTTAGTACCGAATATGGTTGCTATCACCATCGGAACATCAATATCCTTATAAAAGCTGCCATTATTAACGCCCTCTTCAATTATCTTCCTGATCTCAACAACATTTACCATCAATATATCGATGATCTTATCGGTGAGCTCCCAGCGTTTGTTCATCGATATTTCGCGGCTGATGAGCTTTTGAAAACAGTTATTCACAATAATGCGCTCTACATAATTGTCAATACATTTATCAAGCTTGCACCAGGCCGACATGCTATCATCATTACCGATATTTTGCAGCAGCGTACGGAATGAAGAAATTTTCCGCTCAAAAATTGCCAGGAAGAGCCCTTCTTTCGATCCGAAGTAATAATTGAGCATGGCCATATTTACGCCGGCCTCACCCGAGATCACCCTGGTGGAGGCGCCATCAAACCCATAGTCGGCAAACACGCGTTCGGCGACGTCAAGGATGTGGTCTTTTTTGTCTATTTTATCTTTGTCCATTGTTTTAACGGCACAAAATTAATCAAACGATTGATTAATCAAGGATGATCGACACTAAAAACTAATCGTTTGATTAATCATTACTGTTGAATGACAAAATTGTTTTGAGTGGTTTTATTTTTCTGGATTTAGTTTGATAATTATTGCATAAACTATTATAATTCTTTACAATTCAGGTTAAGCGAAACATATTATACAAGAGCTTACTTGTGTTGTGTTAAATGATGGCATGTTGTAAATCAGCAAAAATTCAAAAACCTAACTCGTTGTATATCAAACACAGAAGTGTTCCAACCCTGTTTTTTCAAAACTTAATTTGTTGACTATCAGACACAAAGGTGTTCCACCCGTTCCGGTGCGTTCCAGCGTTCCGATGGAACACTTTATGCATTGTATCGTCCTGAAAAAAGTTTACACTATTGATGCTTAATCCTGTGGTTAATTCACATACCATATCCGGGTTAAAGCTCAAAATATGCTAACGCCCACGCTCTATCATGCCTCTGTTATATTCTTGATACATCAAATTGTAAATTGGTATCTTTCAATATATTTGTTTCCATGAAGCGTTTCAACCTGGTTATTGCCTTATTGATAATATATAGTTGTGTAATTGCCCAAACCTCGCCACCTACGGACATGGGCACTATTCAGCAGAATTTAAAAAAGCTGAACACCCTGGGCAGTGTTTTATACCTGGCTGCACATCCCGATGATGAAAATACCCGCCTGCTGGCCTACCTGGCGCAGGAAAAACATTACCGAACGGGTTACCTATCCATTACCCGCGGCGATGGCGGGCAAAATTTGATAGGCAACGAGCAAAGCGAGCTGTTAGGGTTGATCCGCACGCAGGAACTGCTGGCTGCCCGCAAGGTTGACGGCGCCGAACAATTCTTTACCCGTGCAAATGACTTTGGTTTTTCAAAAGGGCCGGATGAAACGCTGAAGATATGGGATAAGGAAAAGGTATTGGGCGATGTGGTTTGGGTGATCCGCAAATTCCGTCCGGATGTGATTATTTGCCGTTTCCCTACAACAGGCGAGGGCGGTCATGGCCACCATACTTCATCTGCAATATTAGCCCAGGAGGCTTTTACTGCCGCCGCAGACCCAGGCCGTTACCCCGAACAATTAAAATATGTAAAACCATGGCAGGCCAAACGCCTGATGTGGAACACCTTTAACTTTGGCAGCACAAACACCACAGCTGCCGATCAGTTTAAGATAGATGTAGGTGTTTATAATACCACCCTGGGCAAAAGCTATGGTGAAATAGCTGCCGAAAGCAGAAGCAACCATAAAACCCAGGGATTTGGCTCGGCCAAACAACGTGGCGAGTCGTTTGAATTTTTCAAGACGATTTTAGGTGATGCCCCACAAACCGACCTGATGGATGGCGTTGAAACCTCCTGGAAACGCGTTAAAAATGGCGAGGGCATAGGCGAGTCTATCAGGATCATCAACAAGAATTTCAACGCTGAAGAACCCGAAAAATCGGTACCGGCCTTAGTAGCCCTTTTGAGTAAAGTTGAAAAGGTATCTGATATTTACTGGCGCGAACAAAAAACAAAGGAGCTGAGCAATTTGATAGCTGCCTGCGCGGGTTTATGGTTTGAGGCTTATGCCAGTACGCCTACCTATGCTATTGGTGATACTATCAGATTTACCGCGCAAGTGGTGAACAGGTATAACGATAAAGTAAAAATTAACACAATAGATGCAGGGCGTAATACTTTAAGTTTAAATTCAAAAACAATACCGGCCAATCAACTGCAAACCTTTAACGGATCAACCATAGCCAATAAAATTACACAGCCATATTGGTTGGAAACACCACACAAAATTGGCACCTACAGCATTCCTGATACACTGGCCGGCAACCCCGAAAACCCCGACCTTACCAAAGTGGGCTTTCAGTTCATTATTGAGGGTAAACCGGTAAATTTTGAGCGCCGCTTGTTATACAAATATGTTGATCCTGTTAGGGGTGAGATTTATCAGCCACTTGTTATAGCCCCACCTGTTACAATTAATATTACCGACCATGTATTTATTTTCTACGGACCAACATCTCAAAGCCTGCAGGTAAAGCTAAAAAGCTTTAAAAATGTACATACCGGAAGTATCCGGTTGAAATTACCCAAAGGGTGGAAGGCCAATCCTGAAATGATCAATTTTACGAATAAAAACAGGGGCGATGAATGGACGGCACGATTTGCCATAATACCAACTTCCAACGCCCAGGATGGCCTTGCAGTAACCGGCGTTGCGGTTGACGTCGACTCGCGTTTATATGAGTATGAAATAAGGGAGATAAAGTACGACCACGTGCCTGCTATCACCCTATTCCCACCAGCTGAAGCCAAGCTGGTGAGCCTCGATTTGAAAACAACCGGCAAAAAATTAGGTTACATAGCCGGTGCCGGCGACCAGATGCCGGAGGCCCTGCACCAGGTAGGTTATGATGTACATATATTATCAGAAAATGAGATCATGAACGCCGACCTATCGGTTTATGATGCCATCATCACCGGGGTACGTGCCTACAACGTGAACGAGCGCCTGGCTTTTGAACAATCCAAACTGATGGAATATGTAAAAAACGGCGGCAACCTGGTAGTACAGTACAACAATAACTCGGGCCTGGTAACCAAACAAATCGGCCCCTACCCTTTTACGGTTGTAAACCGCCGCGTTACGGATGAAGAAGCTGTAATCACTGTGTTAGATCAGCAAAATCCTGTGCTCAACTACCCTAACAAAATAACCCAGGACGATTTTAAAGGCTGGATCCAGGAGCGTGGCTTATATTTTGTAAACGACATTGATCCTCAATACAAATCCATCTTCCAAATGAATGATAAAGGTGAACAGCCCCTTAATGGCTCCTTAATAGTGGGCGATTACGGCAAAGGCCGGTTTGTGTACACTTCGCTGGCTTTTTTCAGGGAATTACCTGCAGGTGTGCCGGGTGCTTACCGCCTGTTTGTGAACTTATTAAGCAAGCCGAAAGATTAGTATAATACGCCATTGAAATTTCCGAAGTTTTAAAACGGCGAAGCCCCTCAACGAGGTCAAAAACAATATTACAGGGTTAAACCCCACAAGTTTTATATACATCAAATAAACTGTTGCTATAATTCAATTAATCACCTATTTTTGTCCCCGTTATAATACAACAAATATGAAACATCACGAAGAAGAAAAAGAAAACTTAGATTATATATACTACTTAGTAGCATTAGTATCGGGTATGTTTGTAGGTGCAATAATTGATAAAGGTTATACCTGGATTTTTGTTGGCGGTGTATTAGGCTTATTAACTGCCGCATTCTTCATCAATGTTTTGGTTAAAGGCCGTGGTGAAAGGGCGTGATCCTGATCTGCCATCGTTTATAAGTAATTGGAACCAGTTTTACGGCATCGTAGTCGCATGGCTGGTTCTTTTGATTTTTGTATTTTGGCTCATTACAAAGTATTTTGAATGAGCTTACCCGACTGGATAGTTTTAGGCTTAACCCTTCTCTGTATAGTGCTGTATGGCATATGGAAAAGCGGCAATAATAAAAACATCGACCAGTTTTTAATGGGCAACCGCTCCCTGCCCTGGTACCATGTAGGATTTTCGGTTATGGCTACGCAGGCCAGTGCTATCACTTTCCTTTCGGCCCCCGGCCAGGCCTACTCCGATGGAATGCGCTTTGTGCAGTTCTACTTTGGTTTGCCGCTGGCTATGATCGTGCTTTGCATTACTTTCGTCCCTATCTTTCACCGCCTTAAAGTTTACACCGCTTACGAGTTTCTTGAACAGCGCTTTGATCTTAAGACACGGGCATTCACCGCCTTCCTTTTCCTGGTATTACGCAGCTTATCTACCGGGGTATCCATTTATGCTCCAGCTATTATTTTATCAACCATTCTAAACATCGATACTGTTTATACAACGGTGTTTATTGGCGGTTTGACGATATCTTATACCGTATATGGTGGCAGCAAAGCGGTATCATACACCCAGCTACTGCAGATGAGCATCATATTTGCCGGGATGTTTTTGGCCGGGATGTTAGTGGTAAGCTTCCTGCCACACGGAGTTGGTTTTACCCATGCTATAAAAATGGCAGGCAAGCTGGGCCGCATGAACGTGATTGACTGGAAATTTGATTGGGATAACCGCTATAATGTTTGGAGCGGATTAATAGGTGGTTTCTTTTTGCAGCTATCCTACTTTGGTACCGATCAAAGCCAGGTTGGCCGTTATTTAACCGGCAGCTCCATAGGGCAAAGCCGCCTGGGGTTGATCATGAATGGATTGATCAAAATCCCGATGCAGTTCCTGATCTTGTTAATTGGTGTGCTGGTTTTTGCCTTTTACCAGTTTAACAGGCCCCCTATGTTTTTTAATAATTACGAGGTGGACAATGTAAAAAAAAGCAGCTATGCAAAGGAATATAACCAGCTCGATCAGCAATATACCCTGGCTTTTGACCAACGAAAAGAAAAAACAGATGACCTCATAAAAGCCTTTGACAGCAAAAACCAGGATGAGGTAAGCAAGGCTCAAACTGCCTTGAAAGTGGCAGATAAGCAAGCTAAAGACATCAGAAAGCAAGCCGTTGAGGTGATGAAAAAGAACAACGCCGGTGCCGATGATAATGATACCAATTACGTGTTCCTAACCTTTGTTAAACAATACCTGCCCCGTGGGCTTGTAGGCTTACTCATTGCTATTATATTCCTGGCCTCCATGGGTTCAACAGCAAGTGCATTAAACTCGCTGGCTTCAACAACGGTAATCGATATTTATAAACGAACCATAAATAAAGATGCATCAGATAAAAACTACCTGCTTGCCTCGCGTTTAGCGACCATATTTTGGGGAATTGTATGTGTAATTATGGCTTTATACGCCAGTAAACTGGGCAACTTACTGGAGGCAGTAAACCAGTTGGGCTCCTACATATATGGAACCGTATTAGGTGTATTTGTGGTAGCTTTTTATATGAAGCGGATAAACGGAACCTCTGTTTTTATTGGCGCCCTTGTCAGTGAAGCGGCAATATTGTACTTAGGATTAAGCAAAACAGTTGCTTACCTATGGCTTAACCCTATCGGATGCTTTTTGGTGATGATTGTTGCTTACATTATGAATAAAGCAGTCCCTTCTAAACGGCCAAGCCTTCAATAACTCAAAAAAAGGCCTTTTTGCTTATTGCAAAAGGCCTTTTTAAAGTCTTTACTCCGGGGAGGTTTTGGGTGAGGCTTTTAATCCTTAGCGTGATCCAATGCTTCCTTATTCAAACGCTCGTACTCATCATCTTTACTGGCTTTTGCAAGGGCAACACCAGCTTCGGCAGCGGCAATGGCGCCGGCTTTATCGCCTTTACGTAATAACAGGCGCGATTCCCAAAGCTTGTACCAGGGGCCTTTAGGATCAATCTTTTCTGCTTCATAAACCCAGCCTAATGCTTTATCAACATCTTTATTGTTTTCATAATAGTATTGAATGGCGTTAAAGTAATAAGGCTTCCTATCGCCTTTCATCAGCTCGTCAATATTGGCAGTAATCTTGGCATCATCATCTGTTTCCAAATGTATCGAGGCGGCAGTATGGTCCCAAACCAGGTAAAGATCTGTCGCCTTGGTGGTTGAATTGGCAAAAGCCATGGTAAAGGTTTCCCTCTTTTCGCTTACGCGCAAAGGTTTTATTTTAAACCTTACAAAATCCTCACTTTGTTTGTAGCTATAGGCCCCCCACTGTTTAACCACCTTATTTAATATAATGGTCCACTCATTTTTTTCGGGAATACTGAAAAGCGAGTAAGTACCAGCTGGTACGCTGTTACCTTCAATAAGTACTTTTTCGGTAAAGGTGATGGTTGTAGCCGCATTGGCGCCTGTGCGCCAAACCTCACCCCAGGGAATAATACCGCCAAATATTTTACGGTCCTTCACATTCGGGCGCGAATAGGTGATGGTGATCTTCCCTAATCCAAAATCCTGGATAATGGTTTGCGTAGAACTGGCCTCAGGAATGCGCGGAACCTGGGCATAGCTTTTATAGCTCAAACACGCTAACAGCATGGTGGCTACCAGTAAGTAAGTTTTTCTCATGTTATGTTTTCGATACTAAGATACCAAATGTTTTTAATCGGGAAATATTGTGTTGGAGTAATAAAATTAGTAATAGTTTAATGGGTTGTAAGCATAAAGCTAAAGGCTAAAAGTCAAAAGCTAAAACATCACCGATGTTGATCATATTTGGAGCTTTGAGCCCTCCGCTTTAGGCTTTCAGCTTTTTATTACCTTTGCAACCATGATTGATGTTGTATTAAGTAAAGGTAAAGAAAAAGCTGTTGTACAAAGGCACCCCTGGGTATTTTCCGGCGCTATTGATAAGGTACAGGGCAAGCCAGCCAATGGCGATGTGGTACGCCTGCTCAATGCAAAAGGCGACTTTATGGCCTATGGCTTTTACAACGATCAATCGCGCGTTGCCCTACGCCTTTTGGAGTGGGACGAATCGGTTGAAATTAATGACGACTGGTTCCGTCGTAAACTGGCCACAGCGGTTAAAAGCCGGGCCAACGTGCTGGAAAATGGCACCAATACCTGCCGGTTAGTTTTCAGCGAATCTGATTATTTACCTGGGTTAATTGTTGACAAATATGCAGGCCACCTGGCTGTGCAGGTACTTACATCGGGGATGGAACGCATAATGCCGGTAATTATTGATGAGCTGAAAAAACTGCTGAACCCCGAAAGTATCTCTGATAAAAGCGATGCTGCATCCCGCGCCCACGAAGGTATGGGCGAAACGGAGAATAAAGTATTATCCGGTAACCCACCACCCGAAATTGTAGAAGTGTTGGAAAACAATATAGTATACGGCATTAATATCACTGAGGGTCAGAAATCGGGTTTTTATTGTGACCAGCGCGATAATCGCCATATATTGGCCTCCTACGCCAAAAATAAAAAAGTGTTGGATTGCTTTTGTTACACCGGCGGTTTTACGCTAAACAGCCTGAAAAATGGGGCTGCCTCTGTAACCAGTGTAGATAGCTCGGCATTAGCCATTGAAACGTTAAAGGAAAACATCCTGCTTAATAAACTTGATGCCATTAAACATACAGCCATTAAATCCGATGTAAACGCTCAACTGCGCAAATTCAGAGATGATGGCGAAAAGTTTGATATTATCGTACTCGATCCGCCTAAATACGCGCCATCCCGTTCGGCGCTTACACGAGCTTCGCGCGCGTATAAAGACCTTAACCGCCTGGGCATGCTTTTACTGAATGAAGGCGGTCTGTTAGCCACCTATTCCTGCTCGGGCGCTATGGATATGGAAACCTTTAAACAGGTAATTGCCTGGGCCGCCCTTGACGCCGGTAAACAGGTACAGTTCATTTATCAATTTCACCAACCCGAGGACCACCCAGTAAGAGCCTCGTTCCCCGAAGGTGAGTATTTGAAGGGGCTGTTGTGCCGGGTATTTTAGGAGAAAGATAAAGGCCAAAGCTTTGTTGATAGCAAAGATCAAAAAGCTTTGGCCAAGAATGATTCTCTTCCCCAGGAACTACGCTGTACACAATTCTGCGATAGAAATCAGCCTTTTGCGGGATAGTAATGAAAGTTCGGTTTCATTTTCAAATCTTCAAATTACCAAATCATCAAATTTCTTCCATCTGCACATCTGAAATTTGAAATCCTTGCATCTGTTATTTATGTTTCGCTCCCATGTAAAAAGTAATCTCGCCGCCATTCATGATGTCGGCATGGCTGATAAATAGGCTATCCAACGATTTTCCGTTTAATACCATCTTTTGCACATAAACATTCTTAGGGCTTTGGTTTTTTAAATTGATGATGAACTTTTTGCCGTTGTCCAGGTTAATGATGGCCCCGTTCACCGCCGGGCTGCCTGTCGAGTATTGGTCTGATCCAGGCGCTACAGGGTAAAAGCCCAGTGTGCTGAAGATATACCAGGCGCTCATTTGCCCGGTGTCATCGTTACCGCCAAGTCCGTCGGGCGTTGGTTTGTACATCCTTGGTAATATCATTCTGATCCTTTCCTGTGTTTTCCAGGGCTGGTTTGTCCAATTATATAAATACGCTACATGGTGCGATGGTTCGTTGCCATGCACGTAGTTGCCGATGATACCATCCCTGGTGATGTCTTCTGTCTCGGCAAAGTATTTGTCGGGCAGGTTCATCGTGAACAGCGAGTCGAGGTAGGTAGTAAACCTTTTGTTACCGCCCATTAAAGCAATCAGGCTTTTGGGGTCCTGCGGGGCAAAAAGCGTATAGTTCCAGCTGTTGCCTTCTATAAACCCTTCGTTAATGGTGCTCAGTGGATCGAACTTTTTGCGGAAAGTGCCGTCAGTTAGTTTGGGGCGCATGAAGCCGATCGTTGGATCGTACACGTTCTTATAGTTTTCTGACCTTTTGATGAATTCGTTATAGATGTCCATCCGGTTCAGCTTTTTGGCCAATTGGGCGATGGCCCAGTCGTCAAAGGCATATTCCAGGGTAGAGGATACCGATACACCGCTTTTTTCATCGGGAATATAGCCTTTATCCATATACTCGCCTATGCCTTCATAATCTTTATGCCTGGCGGTGGCTACACAGGCGTCCAGCGCCTTGTTAGCATCAAAGTTTATGTTTCCCTTGACCACGGCGTCGGCTATTACGGCTACGCTGTGATAACCGCTCATACACCAGTTCTCGTTACCCGAGTTGGACCATACAGGCAGCATATGTTCCGGGCTCTGGTCATAATGAGCCAGCATCGATTTTACCATATCTGTATTCCTTGCGGGTTCGATGATATTGAACAGCGGGTGCAACGCCCGATAGGTATCCCAAAGAGAGAATGTGGTATAGTTTGTAAACCCTTCGGCTTTGTGTACGTTTTGGTCAATTCCTTTATACTGGCCGTCAGCATCCATATACATGGTAGGGTTGATCATCGTATGGTACATAGAGGTATAAAAGTTCTCCTTGATCTCCTGGTTACCCTGTATCACTATTTTATGCAGCTCGGTTTCCCAAAGCTGTTGTCCATCCGCTTTTACCTTGTCAAAGTCCCAGCCGGGGATCTCGGTTTGCATATTATTCAGCGCCCCTGCCATGCTTACCGGCGATATGGAGAATTTGATCTTGATCTTTTCTCCCGCTTCGGTCTTGAAGTCGAAGTAGCTCCTGATCTGCCTGCCTGCTATCTCAGGGAAGTTTTTGATTTGATTGAACTTGCCCCAGAAACCGCCGTATACTTCCCGTTTATCATATTTTTTATAGCCGTGCTGGTAAAAAGCTTTGTTAAAGCTCATTGCAAAGTACAAGGTTCTTGTCCTTGCCCAGCCGTTGGTTTGCCGGTAACCAATTACGGTACTGTCGTTTACTACCCGCAAATACGTCCATACGTTTTTATCGGGATAGTTATAGATACCTGCCATCAGATCGAGCACTATATGCGCGTTATCTGATTTTGGAAATGTGTATTGGTGGAAGCCTACCCTGGCTGTGGTGGTCATCTCGGCTGTAATATTGCTTTCGTCCAGCTTTACTTTATAGTAATTGGCCTGGCTCACCTCGTTCTGGTGCGAGAATCCGGAGCGATAGCCGCTGCCCGGTTTATCGGCAGTGCCGGGGTTTAGTTTTAAAGTGCCTACGGTTGGCATGATTAAAAAGTCGCCCAGGTCCGAGTGACCCGTACCACTAAAGTGGGTATGGCTGAAGCCTACTATCGTTTTATCATCATACTGGTAGCCCGCGCAGTATTTGTATACATCGGGATTGTATTTGCCATTCAGCTCGTAGCCTGCAGTATCCGTTTCGGGGCTCAACTGCACCATCCCGAAAGGCACTGTGGCTCCAGGATATACGTGCCCCATCCGCTGTGTGCCAATGATCGGGCGTACATATTGTACTAATTGCTCCGGTGAGGCCGTTTGTCCATGTGCTCCAAAAGAGACAAGAGCTAAAAAAACATAAAATATCTTCTTCATTTTAATGAACGGGGTCAGTTGGTAAAACGTTTTAAGTCCCCAAATATAAAGCATAACACTTAAATGTTTCTATAACGGTAATAAAAACTGTACCTTGACATAATGTCATTAAACCGTACCTTTTGTAACAACGGTATGCGTTTTGTAATCTAAATCGAAAACATATCTAAAAAAACAAACCATCAATGAAAAAGCTATTATCAGTAATATTAGTTGTCACGGTTGCTATGTCCCTAAGTTCGTGCAGCTACAACAGCATGGTTAAGCTCGACGAAAATGTAAAAACTCAATGGGCCGCTGTACAAAGCCAATACCAACGCCGCAGCGACCTGATACCAAATTTGGTAAACACTGTTAAAGGTGCAGCCAACTTTGAAAAAAGCACGCTTACCGCCGTTGTTGAGGCCCGTGCCAAAGCAACATCAGTTCAGGTTGATCCTACTAAACTAACCCCGGAATCTATCAAAGCATTCCAGGCTGCCCAGGGAGAATTAAGCTCGGCCTTAGGCAGGTTGCTGGCAGTTACAGAAAACTACCCTGATCTGAAAACTAACCAGAATTTTTTGGGACTACAGGCACAGATAGAAGGTACAGAAAACCGCATACAGGTTTCCCGCCAGGATTTTAATACTGCCGTACAGGAATTCAATACCAAGATCAGATCATTCCCGGCTAATATCACCGCTAAAATGTTTGGCTTTTCCGAAAAAGGATATTTTACTGCCGAGCCTGGGTCAGACAAAGCGCCGAAGGTTCAGTTTTAGTTTTTAGTTTCACAAATAAAATCAGTGTAACCACAAAAACAAATGGCAGTATTTAACGAAGAAGAACAGCAGCGGATCCGCAAGGTTATTGAGGATGCCGAGAACCGCAGTACTGGTGAAATACGGGTTTGTATAGAAAAAAAGTGCAGTGAGGATGTACTTGATCGCGCCGCAAAATATTTTTACCAGCTTAATATGCATAAAACCGCCATGCGTCATGGGGTGCTTGTTTATGTAGCCACCGTAGACCGTAAGTTTGCCATTATTGGTGATGCAGGTATAAACCAGGTGGTACCGACCAATTTCTGGGACGATACAAAAGAAGAAATGCTTAAGCATTTTAAGTATGGCGATATTGTTGAAGGAATTGTTACGGGTTTAAAAATAGCCGGCGAACAGCTTCAAAAATATTTTCCGCATAATACCGGCGATGTTAACGAATTACCTGATGATATTGCTTTTATGGATGGCGAATAACCAATGAAATACATGTTCAAAAAATTCATCATATTTTGTAGCCTGGCACTTTGTACCGCTATAGGATTTGCCCAGGAGCTCCCTGAGCGCTCAACTACATTGGTTACCGACTATACCAATACCTTATCAGCGGCTGATAAGCAAAAGCTGGAAGACAAACTGGTTGCCTTTAACGATTCTACATCTACGCAAATAGCGGTTGTGATCATGAGATCAACCGGCAACTATGATATTAATGCCTACGGTGTGCAATTGCTGCGTAAATGGGGTATCGGCGAGAAAAAGAAGAATAATGGCATTTTGGTGTTGGTTGCCATCAGCGACCGCAAAATGAGTATCCAAACCGGGTACGGCGCCGAAGGTGCTGTACCGGATGTGATTACGCAGGAGATCATCCAAAAGGATATGAAACCTCACTTTAAGCAGGGTGACTATTACGGCGGACTGGAGGCTGCAACCAACAGCCTCATGAAGTACATGAAAGGCGAATATAAAGCCGAACCAAAAGAACAGGGGAGCAAAGGTGGCGGCAGCGGGTTTATTGTGATCATTATAATAGTAGTTATCCTGATACTGGTATTCCGTAACCGTGGTGGCGGTGGTGGCCGCCAAATCATTGGCCGCAGAGGTGGCGCAAGCCCCTTCTGGTGGTTTTTGGCCGGCAGTTTACTTGGTGGTAGTGGCCGCAGCAGCGGATCTGACTGGGGAGGTTTCTCTGGAGGAGGTGGCGGTAGCGGTGGCGGCGGTTTTGGAGGTTTCGGCGGCGGTAGTGGCGGCGGTGGCGGTTCAAGCGGCAGCTGGTAGAATTAATAAGAGAATTACCGAGTTTTGAATTATTGATAGCCAGTCCAAATTTACCTTTGAATGCATAAAGATTATATTTTAAATGAGTTGGAGAAAATCTCACTCATGATGGCTCGTATTGCGGGTTTTAAAGAACAGGCAAAACCGGATGAATTTATCAAGCTTGCAGATACCATGCTGCAAAATGAGTTTAATATAAAGCTGGATGAATTATTAGCATTAACTGCCGAAGATTTTGAACTGTTACTGGCAAAAGGAAATTATAAAGCCGATAAACTGGAAGCTTTGGCACAATTACTATACATGCATACCGAGCCATTTACCCCCTCGCCAGAAACTTTAGCCACCCTACAAAAAATACTGATGCTTTTTGAATTGCTGGAGAAAAAGCACCATAGCTCATCATTTGAAAATATTAACAAACAAAACGCCATCTATCAATTTATAAAAAACAACTATGAGTAAAAATCTTACCTGGAAACTGCTTTCATCTAAATATATACACAAGGGTCCGTGGGCTACACTGCGCATTGACCGCTGCCAAATGCCCAGTGGCAAAATTGTTGACGATTACTATGTTTTAGAATACAGCAACTGGGTTAATGCAGTTGCCGTTACCGAAGATAATAAAGTACTTATGGTAAAGCAATACCGCCATGCAGCAGGCATTATATCGCTCGAAATTCCTGGTGGAGTAATTGATGGTGATGAATCACCGGTTGAAGGCCTGCGCCGTGAGTTGCTGGAAGAAACAGGTTACCAGTTTGATGATTTTGAACTACTATGTACTGTTTACGGCAACCCATCCACAGCCAACAATCAAACATTTACTTATTTGGCTAAGGGAGGTAAAAAGGTACAGGAACAATCATTAGATGAACATGAGGAATTAATTGTTGAAGAATACTCCATTCCCGAAGTGAAACAATTACTCCTGGAAAATAAAGTTGTACAGGCTATGCATTGCGCCGGTTTGTTTTATGGGATGGTGAAATTAGGGGCGTTGTAGTTTACTCCGGGCAATTATCCTTACGCCGGGTGTCAACAACGTAAATAATCTTCCAGCCTGCAGGTGTGCGCATGAGTGAAAAAACGTCTACCCCGCAATGGCTAAAGGTTTTGCCCAAATAAAACTTATAAGGCGTCCAAACGCTGGCCAGGTCACCATCAATTTTAATATCCTTAAAGATGATCTGCTCATCCCAGATTTCTTTATGCGGCGTACCAACAGCTTTTATAAAATCATTGGGGTTATCAATATCCAATGAAACTGTGTCATCTTTTTTGTTTGAGATCCCCTCGAAAACAATATCTTTATGAAAGGCCGACCGCAGCATGGTACTATCGCCTTTGCGCATGGCATCAAACATGGTATTAATGGTTTGCTTTATGGCATCCTGGTCAGCTTGCTGGGCAACGGTCTTTAATGAAACAAGCAGGATAAGGCTTGCAAAGAGGATTTTTTTCATGTAATGGATTTTCGAGACAATTTAGGTAAATTTGATCGATAATTAGACTTGCTAACTTTTTAAACGGCAAAGCCCTTAACGAGGCCAAAAACAATATTATCGAGTTAAACTTCGTAAGTCTTTCCAAAATATGATCCGTTTTCTTAATGATTCTCTTCCTCGTCAACCTTTAAAATAAAAGGCGTAGGCTCCTCGGCGGTTTGCCCCACCCCAAAATAATCTTCCAACTCCTTTAATGTCGATGAACTGGTGGCAATATCCTTAATGATCACACCTTTTTCCATCAGCAGGATCCGGTCGCAAATATCGGTGATGTGGTTAAGATCATGGCTGGATACTATATTGGTAACCCCTTTGTTTTTATTCTGATCCTTCAGCATATTCTTTAGCCTGAACTGTGTACTTGGGTCAATATTGGCAAAAGGCTCATCCAACATCAGCAATTGTGGATTTTGCAGCAGGCACGATGCCACCCCAACCTTACATTGGTTCCCTTTAGATAAATCGCGGATGTATTTGCCTTTCTTTAGTATCTCATCGTTAAAAAAGTCGCCCAATTGCGATAGGGTTTCTTCTACCGTGGCTTTGCTTTGCTGATGCAGCCCGCCAATAAAATACAGGTACTCCTCTGGTGTGAGGTAATCTATCAGGAAGCCCTCATCAAGATATGAGGCGGTATAGTTTTTCCAGTTTTCATGACCGGCCACAACTTCGCCATTTGATAATACCTGCCCGGTTTCCGGGCGGATGAGATCAAGGATCATGCGGAACAGGGTAGTTTTACCAGCACCATTATTACCAACCAGACCTACGCTTTCACCTTTGCCGATCAGCAGGTGGGGCACATCTACCACAGTAATGCCGTTATATACTTTTTTAAGGTTATTTATTTCAATCATGGTTATTTATTTCTGAAGCCTTCGGCTATGGTATATCTTTTTTGAACAAAATCTTCTTCCAGCTTTTTTATCCAGAAGTTACGGGTTAAAATAAATATCACACCTATTATTCCCAATACCAGTAATCCTGTAATGCCATGTTTAAATAATGCAAAAGGTATGTAAATAATATAGGGCGCTAAAATAAGCGGGAATGATAATAGCAGTTGTGTAGCCCCCACGCCTTCCCAATTAAATGAGGCGCCCTTAGATAGGTCGATTCGCTTAGCGTTCCGATTGGCAAAAAACAGTACAATTGTAGTATTAACGCCAATGTTCCATAAATACATTACAAAATGCACCAATAATATCTGCCAGCCAAAATAAACGTAAGGCGTTGTAAGCAGAAAGGCAATAGTTGATACTACGGTAAAAAGCAAATACTTAGCCTTCAAAAAATCGATGAAATTGATTTTGCTTACCAATATACCATCAAAGTGCGAAGCTTGCCAGCTAAACATAAACTGGCCATAGCTAATGATGAAGATACCCGTCATGAACATGCCTACAAAAATGTACCAGCTTTGGCCGTAATGGCTGTTGGTATAAAATATGAGCCCATAAAACATAAAAAACAATCCCATAACCAGGGCCGAGCGCGGGCGTTTATTACGCAGAATGAGTTTGACCTCGTTAGCTGCCAAATCTCCAACCCTGCCAAACCTTGAAAGGAATGGTATATCTGTACTGCTCTTGTATGATTTTATTTTATGCGCGGTAAGCTCTTCCAGGTAAAGGTTTTGCTTTAAGTAATAAAAGTTAAAGTAATACATTACAATAGCAAGCGCCAAAGGTAATAGCGCCAATACCGGCATAGTAATTAAATGACCGAAGTAAGCATATGAAATATCGCGAACCGAGAACAGGTGCCACCTGAAATCACAGGTGATGATGAGGATTAAAACAGTTGCTGCTATTAAAAATACCCAACCATTGAGGTTCGATCTTCTTTTAATGTATAGTGCCAGGTAGTTGTTAAATACCGTAAGCCCGGCGATAGCCACAACAAAGGCCAGTGCAACCAGGCCCCCCGAATCCTGCGCAACTATCTTGAATATAAATGGTAAAAACAATATGAAAGGCCACAAATTAAATATGGATAAGGCCGCAGTTAAAGCCAGGTAGCGCACCAAAGAGTTTCTTTTTATAGGCAGGTGCAAATAAGGCTGAACCCGAAGGGTAGGTAACTCCTGCAACTGCAGGCGCATTAACAGATCGAAGAGAAAATAAATAAGAATGATCCCACAAAAAGCTTTAACCAAATCTTCGTTAGGAAACATCCCTTCAAGCATCTTATCCAAAAATATACCCACCACAAGTACATTTAAAAACAGGTAAAGGATCAAAATGCCCATTACTACACGTATAGCAATGCTTTTACCTGTATTTTTTGATCGCCAGAAAGCTTTTAACTCATGATTGAAAAAAGTAGACACCATGTTTTATAGATAAGATATGTTTTGTTGAAGATACGGGTTTAGATTCAAGAGCCAAGAATCAAGAGTCAAGACAGAAAATAAAAACATCAAAATTAGTCGTTGTTAAAAGATACGAAGCTACAAAGCTGGACTTCCTAATTCCTGTCTTGATTCTTGACTCTTTTATTCAATACTTATACCTATCGCCCCACAGTTTTTTCAACTTCTCTTTTGATTCGTTTTCTTTAGCATTGTTACCCGGCTGGTATATTTTTGTTCCCCTGATTGCATCCGGTAAAAAATCGAGGTCGGTAAAATTACCTTCATAGCTATGGGCATATTTATAATCTTTACCGTAGCCTATATTTTTCATGAATTTGGTTGGTGCGTTACGCAGGTGCAGCGGAACAGGGAGATCGCCGGTTTGGCGTACCAATGCCATTGCTGCTCCAATGGCTGTTGTGGCCGAGTTGCTTTTAGCAGATGTTGCCAAATAAATGGCTGTTTGCGATAATATCAGCTGCGACTCTGGCATACCTATTTTGTTCACTGCTTCAAAACAGCTCTGTGCCAACAAAAGAGCATTTGGATTGGCGTTTCCTATGTCCTCAGACGCCAGGATGAGCATACGGCGGGCGATGAACAACGGGTCCTCCCCACCAATGATCATCCGCGCCAGCCAATACACGGCCCCGTTGGGATCGCTGCCACGCATAGATTTGATAAAGGCCGAAATGATATCATAATGTTGCTCGCCTGTTTTATCATACAGGGCCATATTTTGCTGTACATGCTCCAGTACTACCTCATCGGTTAAAACTATCTCAGGGCTATCAAAAGCGTTTACAAGCAGTTCAAATATATTGAGCAGCTTACGGGCATCACCTCCCGATAAGCGCAGCAGGGCCTCATGATCTTTTATATTAATGCGCTTTTCTTTGAGCACCACATCATCCTTCATGGCTTTATCGAGCAGTTTCAGCAGATCCTCCTCTTCCAAAGGTTTCAAAATGTATACCTGGCACCGTGATAGCAAAGCCGAAATCACCTCAAATGAAGGATTTTCGGTAGTGGCGCCTATCAGCGTAACTATGCCACGCTCAACCGCACCCAATAATGAATCCTGCTGCGATTTAGAGAAACGGTGAATTTCATCAATAAACAAAATGGGCAACGTTTCGCCTTGTTCTTTTAACAAAGATGCTTTTTCTATTACTTCGCGAACATCCTTCACTCCTGAATTAATTGCGCTAAGCGAAAAGAACGGGCGATACAATGATTGCGAAATGATATAGGCCAATGTAGTTTTACCCACCCCTGGCGGCCCCCAGAACAGCATAGAAGGCAACGCTCCCGATTCAATTGCCTTACGCAAAACCGCACCCGGACCAACAAGGTGCTTTTGCCCCACATAATCATCTAACGATTTCGGGCGCAGACGTTCGGCTAATGGCGGGAGATTGGTCATGTAATTTAGATATGCAGATTTCAAATGTGCAGATATGCAGATGATGAGCTGCATATGCGTACATTAATTAAGTTAAGCATTGTATCCTTCAAATGTGCAAATTGTGGCTTAATAAACAAAGCCCCACCGCTAATAAACGATGAGGCTTTCAATAAGTTTTTTTATTATCAGCTTATCTAAAATAGATTTACTTCTTCATCTGCACATTTGAAATCTGAAATCTGCACATCATTTAAAAGCCATCAGCTTCTGCTCTCTTCAGCTTTCTTTTCTCCACAACTGCCGATACCAGGATACCTACTTCGTATAAAATAAATAGCGGGATACTTACCACCGTCATGGTCATCATATCTGGTGTAGGGGTTACTACAGCAGCCACAACCAATATGGCAACTATTGCATACCGCCTTGTGTCTCGCATAAATTTAGCAGTAAGTACGCCCAGGCTTGATAATACATACACTAAAATTGGCAGCTCAAAAACTACACCTGTTGCCAGGGTTAATGTAGCCACCGATGAAATGTAGGAGTCGATATCAAATAAATTATGGATTGATGAACTTACTGTATAGCCCGAAAGAAAATTGATCGACTCGGGCGTGATCACATAGTAACCAAACAAAACTCCTGTAATGAACAGGCCGGTTGCGTAAAACACAAAACCCGATGCTGCTTTACGTTCTTTTTCATGCAAAGCCGGACGTATAAAACGCCATAATTCAAACAATAGGTAGGGGAAACCTAATGTGATACCAATTAATAATGATGAGTTAATTTGCAGGGTAAACTGCCCGGCCATCTCGGTATTTATGAGCTGGATGTTAATTTTATCAATACAAAAGCCCGGGCGATGCAAGGCCTCACCCAGCGCGCAAAGCATCCGGTATGTCCAGAAGGTTGGCTTGCTGGGACCCATAATAACGGTATCAAAAATCCAATCGTAATAATAAAAAACCACACTGGTAAATACTACAATTGCTATGGAGGCCCGTATCAAATGCCATCTTAAAGCTTCAATATGGTCGAAGAATGACATTTCTGCCTCCATCGTTTTGCCTTTATCCTTTATGGCTTTAATTAATTTATTGTCGCTCATTATATATTTAATACCGCTGTATCAACGCTATTGTGCTAAGTACGTTCTATTGTATGAAGATAGTTTGAATTTATTTTACATTTCAAACGTGTCCATAAACTTGGTAGTAAAATTACCTGCACGGAAGTTTGCATCTTTTAACAATTTCAGGTGGAAAGGGATGGTTGTTTTTACACCTTCAATTACAAACTCGCTTAAGGCGCGCTCCATGGTACTTAAAGCCTCCTCGCGTGTTTGGGCGCAGCAAATTACTTTTGCTATCATGGAATCGTAGTTTGGCGGTATTACATACCCCGTATAAACATGGGTATCAATACGTACACCATGTCCGCCCGGCGAATGAAAATTGGTTATTTTACCGGGTGAAGGGCGGAAATTGTTATAAGGGTCTTCGGCATTGATACGGCACTCTATAGCATGCATAGTTGGCTCGTAATTTTTACCAGAGATCGGAATTCCCGATGCAACCTTAATCTGTTCTTTGATCAGGTCGAAGTTGATCACCTCTTCGGTAACGGGGTGCTCTACCTGGATCCGGGTGTTCATTTCCATGAAGTAGAAGTTACGGTCTTTATCAACCAAAAACTCTACAGTACCGGCACCTTCGTATTTCACAGCCTTCGCTCCTTTTATAGCAGCTTCGCCCATTTTTTTTCGAAGTTTTTCGGTCATAAATGGTGATGGAGATTCTTCAACCAGTTTTTGGTGACGGCGTTGAATAGAGCAATCACGTTCAGACAAATGGCATACTTTACCATACTGGTCACCCACTACCTGGATCTCGATGTGACGCGGATCCTGAACATATTTTTCAAGGTACAGGCCGTCGTTACCAAAGGCAGCGCCAGATTCGGCACGGGCAGAATCCCACGCGTTCTCAAACTCGCTGTCTTGCCAAACAATGCGCATACCGCGGCCACCGCCACCGGCAGTTGCTTTTAGTATTACGGGGTAGCCTATTTTATTAGCTATAGCGATACCCGATTTAATATCAGTAAGTAATCCATCAGATCCCGGCACAATAGGTACACCGGCTTTTTTCATGGTTTCCTTAGCTGACGCTTTATCACCCATTGAGTTGATCTGATCGGCAGTAGCACCAATGAATTTAATTCCGTAATCGGCACAAATAGCCGAGAATTTGGCATTTTCTGATAGGAAACCATAACCCGGATGTATAGCATCCGCGTTGGTAAGCTCGGCAGCCGAAATGATGTTAGGAATATTCAAATAAGAATCGCGGCTTGGAGGGGGGCCTATACAAACAGCTTCATCAGCAAAACGTACATGAAGGCTATCTCGGTCGGCAGTTGAATATACAGCTATGGTTTTAATACCCATCTCTTTGCAGGTACGGATAATTCGCAGGGCTATCTCGCCCCGGTTAGCTATTAATATTTTTTTAAACATGGTTTCTTTGATGTGCAAATTACAAATGTGCAAATATGCAGATGAAAAATATTAATGATTGATGTTCAATTGTGTAAACTACAAATGTGCAAATGAATTAAAAATCATCTGCACATTTGAAATCCGCACATTTGCACATCGTTATATAGGCTCTACTAAAAATAAAGGTTGGTCGTATTCTACAGGCGATGAGTTATCAACCAGTATTTTTACAACACGGCCTGATATTTCCGATTCAATTTCGTTGAAAAGCTTCATAGCTTCAATGATACAAACCACGCTGCCTGCTTTAATTTCGTCGCCAACATTTACAAACAATGGTTTATCAGGACTTGCCGAGCGGTAAAAAGTACCGATCATCGGCGATTTGATAGTAAGATACTTAGATGTATCCGGACCAACAGGTAGTGCAGGAGCAGCTGGCTCAATTGCAACCGGGGCTGCCGGCAACGCAGCTGGCGCAGTTTGTGCCGGTATGCTGGCATGAATAACTTGCGGCTGTGTCTCGTTGGTTTTTATAGTGATCTTAAAATCTTTCTGCTCAATTGACACTTCGTTTACGCCCGATTTTGACACAAAGCGAATAAGGTCCTGAATTTGTTTAATATCCATAGTGGGATTAATTGGTTTGGGACAAAGTTTTATTATCTAAGTTAATTGCAAATGTGCAGATTTAAGATGTGCAAATATGCAGATGTGCAGATTATTTTTACCTCTTATTTATTAGTTAATTAACGGTATTAATATGCGATTTTATATTTATAATAATTACCTATTAAGCAATTTAACATTTAATAATGGTCGGATGTTTTAAATTTCTAATATACATCCCGCCATATTTGCACATCTATAATCTGTACATCTAATAAGCCCACCTTAGGTAGATGGAACCCCAGGTAAAGCCACCGCCAAAGGCCGCTAAAATAAGGGTATCACCTTTTTTAAATTTGCTTTCCCACTCCCATAAACACAGTGGAATGGTGCCGTTTGTTGTATTGCCGTAACGTTCAATGTTAATGATCACCTTATCATCGCTTAAGCCGGTGCGCCTTGCGGTAGCATCAATAATGCGTTTATTGGCCTGGTGAGGTACCAGCCATGCAACATCATCGGCAGTTAGGTTATTGCGTTCCATTACCTCATGTGCCACATCGGCCATATTGGTAACCGCGAATTTAAAAACAGCCTGGCCTTCCTGGTAAGCATAGTGCTCACGGGCATCAACTGTTTCATGTGATGCAGGCTTTACAGATCCTCCTGCTTTTTGGTGCAGGTAAGCAACGCCGGAGCCATCACTTTTTAATATGGAATCCATGATCCCGTTGCCTTCATCATTGGGTTCAAGCAAAACGGCACCGCAGCCATCGCCAAAAATAATGCAGGTAGCCCTATCATGATAGTTAGTTATTGATGACATTTTATCGCCGCCAACTACTAATACTTTTTTATGCTTGCCGCTCTCGATAAACTGTGAACCTGTTGCAAGGCCAAATATAAAGCCCGAACATGCAGCCGAAAGATCATATCCCCAGGCATTTTTTGCACCAATTTTATTTGCTAAAATATTTGCGGTAGCCGGGAAAACAAAGTCGGGTGTAGTGGTGCAAAAAATGATAAGGTCAAGTTCTTCGGCACCGATACCGCGTTTTTTTAGTAATGCCTGCACAGCAGGTACAGCCAAATCAGATGTACCCAAACCTTCGCCCTTTAATATACGGCGCTCTTTAATGCCTGTACGGCTCACAATCCACTCGTCGTTAGTATCAACCAATGTTTCCAGTTCCTGGTTGGTTAATACATAGTCGGGCACGTAACCATGTACAGCAGTAATAGCGGCATGAATTTTACTCATCTTTATATTTTTACTGAAAAGCTTGTTTTATTTTATCAACCAGGCCGCTCTCAACCATGTTTTTTGATAAAAGGATCATGTTTTTAATAGCCTCGGGATTTGATATGCCATGGCCAACAACAACGGGAGCATTTACACCCAAAATAGGGCTGCCACCGTATTGTTCATAGTTGAACCTATCGAAAAACTCATCCTTAAACTGTTTTTTGCGGGTGATAACATAAAACGTTTCGGCAAGCTTTAATATTACATTGCCTGTAAAACCATCGCACACAAAAACATCGGCCCCTTCGCTAAATAAGTCGCGTCCTTCAACATTACCAACAAAATTAAACAGCTTGGTTTCCTTCATTAAAGGATAGGTGGCCTGGCAAAGAATATTACCTTTCTCTTCCTCTTCGCCAATGTTAATGAGTGCTACACGCGGGTTATCAATATTATAAACCGCCTGGGCAAATAAGCTGCCCAATATGCCAAACTGCAATAAAACTTCGGGTTTACAATCGGCATTGGCGCCTACATCCAACAAAATACCCAAACCTCCTTCAAGTTTGGGTACAATAGTGGTCATTGCAGGGCGCACCACACCCGGAATAGTTTTTACACTAAACATAGAACCAACCAGCATGGCACCAGTGTTGCCAGCCGACGAGAAAGCCTGAATTTGTCCCTCCTTAAGCAGCTGTAAACCAACCGAAATACTCGAATTTGGTTTTTGCACAATAGCTTTTGTAGGGTGTTCGCCCATGCCAATCACTTCGGTTGTATGTACAAACTCGAAATGATCGGGGCTAACATTATTTTCCTGAAGAATAGTAGCAGCTACTTCTTTATCTCCAATAAGTACCAGTTTTTGGTCGGCAGATAAAGCCTTATAAGCTTCGATTGCTCCTAAAACAGTTGCTTTGGGAGCAAAATCACCGCCCATAATATCTAAGCCAATCTTCATTTTCAGAAAATAAACTTATGCTACAGCTGCTTTCTCAATAAGTACTTTACCGTTATAGTAAAGGTTACCATCAACAGTATAAGCTCTGTGCGGCAAATGTATGGCACCTGTAGTTTGGCAGGTAGTTAATGATGGGGCTACAGCTTTGTAATGAGTTCTGCGCTTATCTCTTCTTGATTTGGATATTTTACGTTTTGGATGTGGCATGATCCTGTTATGTTTATTATTTATTTATTTTTTTGAGTACATCCCACCGTGGGTCTGTATGCTCGGTTTGTTCTTCGTTTCCCGAAAGGTTTTTCAACTTTTCGAGCATTTCTGTATCACAATATGGGGTGTTACCCTCGTTGTCACATACCGATATAAATGGCATGGCAACGTTTATATATTCATATATTAACCCCGCGATATTGATCTCGTGATCATTTTTGCTAAGGGTGATAATCTCGTCATCCTCATCAATTGGCTCCTCGCTAAATTTAGCTATCTGTTGTTCGGTAATATCCAGCAATTGTGGATATTGGGCCAAACACCTATCGCAGTTTGCATCAACAGTGCCTTTGATCACAAAATTCAGAATGATCATTGTTTCCTGTTTATCCAAATCTACGGAGCACTGCAAGTTAGCCTTTTTAACCAGCGAATATTCAAATTCGTTAAAAAAAGCGTCATCAACAGTAAATTCAAACTGGTGTTTCCCCAGCTTAAGTCCTGTAAAAGGAATCGAATATGTTCTAAGCGATTTCAATGAGCAACAATTAGCCCGCAAATGTAGGGAAAAATACGATAAGTGGAAAGTGTTTTTTTCTTTTTGAGATGAAAGGCAAAAGGTGAGGATAAACCCATGTTTTTTGCCGCGCGTTAAAACGTTGGCTCCAATGCTGTAAAACCAATTTTATCAACCAGTTTACCTCAAAGCTGCTCCGCGATCTACAAGTTTTATTGAATTAATCCATCCGGCTTTATCTAAGCTGCCGCTGTTTTACACCGGGAAATCGTTTTTAAATTATTTAAAGGGTTAAACGCCAGAAAAAGCTATTAAATGAAATGGTTTGGCACCGAATATTGGCCATAGCGATGGGTTGACCTGGAGTGTTCGAAAGAAATAAAAGGGCTGGTGACTGCGCGATCCCTTAACTGGGAACTGGGAAAGTTGCGGTTAAATAGGGGAATCATCCGGTCTGGAACCTAAAAAGGTTTGCCTCTTGATAGCCGCTCTTTTTCGTCTGCTGTTACGGTTTTGTTGCGTTTTTGATTTTATGACAATTCGCAATCAATTGATTGTTAGATAGATGTTGTTTTTTACTGTTTCACCTGTTGCGAACGCAACAGTTTGGATATATAAAAATGGATACACACTGTAGCACCCGGAAAAAATCTTTCGGACACTCCAGGTTTCAAACGCATCGTTGCTTATGAAAAATAAATTATGGCGAAATATCTGCATACTCATTCACCTGTGCATTTATTTTACGCTCTTTTTTAGCACAATAAAATAACCCGCTATAAAAACAACCGCTCCTACCGCCAGGCTTACAAATACATCTTTAGTGAACACATCTATTTGTATTTCCGTTATCCGCTTGTCTCCGTGGCGCATCATGGTAGTTATAGCCACCATTGGATGCGAATAAGGAAAAAGGTAACAATACTCCCAGTTTTTGGATGCTAAAATTACACCCGTTATAGTACAAACAAAACCAATACCCATTGGCTTCAAAAAATCCGACCAAAGTAAGCTCAGCAGGAACTGTATTGATAATATACCTAATGATGATAAAAACAGCTTAAAATACATTTCTGCAAGTTGTTTCTCCATATGGTAATTATCAAACCTGAGGTCGGGCTTTACCACACTTAATAAATTACCAAAGCCAATGGTGAATAGTACAAATAGTGCAAGCGTTAAAAATATCAGGAAAATAGCATAGGTAAACTTAGCCCCATATACAGACCATCTTGATATTGGCAAACTAAATAAGCTTTTCCATATATCTGATTTATGTTCGACACTATTTACGGAGTACGCAATAAAAATGGTAAACATGGGCAACAGTAACGAGCCCATTATGCCCATTATAGCGCCGGCAAACTGCACCCATAGCATCATTGGAGACGCACCCGCAAGCTTTTCACTTTTAACAAGAAATCCTACAAAAAGCAGGGAGCATATGAGTAATGGCAGTAAAACAGAGGCCCAAAATCCCAAAGTTTTGCGGCTCTTATAAAACTCCGACCGGAACGATAATATAAATCCTTTCATATGGTTCAGGCATTTTGGGTAATATCCAAAAATAATCGCTCAAGGTCTTTTTGCTGCTTACCAATGCTGTATATAGCGTAGCCATTGCGGTGTAGTAAGGAATTGATTTCGGCGGTTTTTTCTTTACTTACATATGTTACATACAAGTATTTATCGGTAACGTCGGTAACCTTAAAACCGTTGCGGGTAAGTAAATTTGCGGCATCTACTGTATTATCGGCTTCGATGCATACCAACGGCTGGCTCAATGCCTGCAACTCGGCTATGCTTCCCTGAAAAAGCAGCTCGCCATTATTAATGATACCTACGTGGGTGGCCATGCGTTCCACTTCGGCCAATAAATGGCTTGATATAAATACGGTTTTGTTATGTTTAGTTACCAGTTTGATGAGAAGCTCACGTACTTCAATAATTCCGTTGGGATCAAGGCCATTGGTCGGCTCATCCAATATAAGAAGCTTGGGATCGGCAAGCAGGGCCAGCGCAATGCCCAGGCGTTGTTTCATACCTAAGGAATACTGCCCTGCTTTTTTATCGGCAGCATTGGTAAGCTGTACCAGGGCCAGCATTTCGTCAACCCGCTTTATGGATACCTGCAACAGCAGGGCACGATTAAGTAAATTTTCTTTCCCGCTAAGATGAAGGTAAATAGCCGGCTGCTCAATAAGCGAACCTATTTGTGATAGTATATTGATGCGGTGGTGTTGAATATCCTGTTCAAATATGCGGATGCTGCCACTTTGTACTTTTAGCAGGTTTAACAGGAGTTTGATGGTAGTGGTTTTCCCGGCGCCGTTTGGGCCAAGAAAACCATATATGCTTCCTTCAGGAACTTGCAGGCCCAATGATTTAACAACCTGCTGATCGCCGAAGTTGAAAGATAATCCTTCGGTACGGATTACCATACATCGTTACTTTTTGCTATAGAGCAAACAGTTTTAACAAGGGTTATACCTTTGTAAAACAACGAGGTAGCATGTACAGCTGAATTCCCCATTATGCATGATTCCTTTTTTTGTTCAAACTGATAGCTTACCCCTAAAATTAAGGCAAACATTACAGGTATCAGTAACATGATAAAAGGATTTGAATTTTTGATAAGCGTTTTCATTGCAAGTGATTTGATAGAACAAAGAAATACTTATTTCGTCACCCGCTAAAAAGTATTAGACCAACACACAGAGTTTATAGATGAACTGTTTTTTTAACACTTTAACCGGTTCATCGATCATAAAAGCCGGTTCATCGACAAAATAAATTACTATATATAAATATCCACTTGTATAACAATCAAAATATTAAATTACATGCCATTACCACTGGTATATTATAAGGTATTTAATCACAGCAATGCAGGATTCTATTTCAACAGATAAACAAACCCGTATAACAAAAACAGCCTGGCATATTTTCTGGCATTTACTTTTTTGGCTGGCCATGATCTCGTTTTTCGTGTTCCTGGCAACCCTCAATGATCACTTGAATACCAAACAACTGCTGGTTATATTTTTATTATACCCTGCAATCAATATCAGTTTGTTTTACCTTAACTTTCTTGTATACATCCCACAATTCCTTGATAAGAAACGTTACTGGGCTTATGCCTTTGTTATCGTGATCACTATTGTTGTTTATGGTATTGGGAAATATGGCATGGGCCTGCTTTTTAAGGATATTGTACTTACCCGTATGAAAGGTCAAACCATCAGCTTTACTGCCTATTTTTTCAGTACGGTTTTTGCCAGTTTGATATTTGTTTTCCTGAGTACTGTACTCAAATTTACAACCGACTGGTTCATGAACGAACGCATCCAGCGCGACCTGGAAAATCAACGATTGAGCGCCGAACTGGCTTTCCTGAAATCACAGATTAACCCCCACTTTTTGTTCAACTCGCTAAACAGCATTTACTCGCTTGCCTATCAGCGATCTGAAACAACGCCCGAAGCGATCCTGAAGTTATCAGAAATTATGCGCTATATGCTGTATGAGTGTAATGACAACAAGGTTGATTTGAGTAAAGAGCTCCAATACCTGCACAACTATATCGACCTGCAAAAGATCCGCTTCGGGAATAAGGCATTTATTGACTTTAAAGTGATGGGAGATGTAACCAACCAGCAAATCGTCCCTTTGCTGCTTATTGCTTTTATCGAGAACGCTTTTAAACACGGCGTGGCTAATGATGTAATGACGCCTATAAAACTGCTCATTAATGTTGAGGAGTGTAAGCTTCACTTTTACATTCAGAATAAAAAGCATACCCATAATCGTGACGCCATAGGCGGCATAGGTTTAACTAATGTGCAAAGGCGACTTAATTTGCTCTATCCCGGAAAATATACTTTAAATATCAGGGACGAAGCAGACACCTATACTTGCGAATTATCTATAGTTTTATAAGATAATAACCAAACCATGAACCAGTTAAAAACCACCTTACTTTTCATTTTGTTAGCCGTATGCGGATACAATGCTTCAGCTCAAAATGACCCTAAACTTACTGAAGTATGGGATCCGGAACCGGCTGTAGTATTACCGGGTGTAGGTAATAAAGCTCCATCGGATGCTATTATACTATTTGATGGAAAAACCCTTAACGAGTGGACCAATCAAAAAGGAATGCCGCCAGGCTGGACGATCAAGGATGGCATCCTCACCGTTAAGCCAGGCAGCGGATCTATCATCACCAGGAGAAATTTTGCGGATTGCCAGCTGCACATCGAATGGCGTACGCCAGCAATAGTTAAAGGTGAGGGCCAGGAGCGTGGCAACAGTGGCGTGATCATGCAAAGCCGTTACGAACTGCAAATATTGGATAGTTATAAAAACCGCACTTACTCCAACGGGCAGGCAGGCTCTGTTTACAAACAACACGTGCCTTTGGTTAATGCCTCGCTTAAACCCGGGGTTTGGCAAAAGTATGATATCATTTATACCGCTCCGCGTTTTAACCTGGATAGCTCACTTAAAACGCCTGCATACATCACTGTTTTGCATAATGGCGTATTGGTGCAAAACCATGTGGCAATAAAAGGCACAGTAGCGCATGTTGGTGAGCCTAAATATACCAAGCATAATTTTGCACAACCATTGTTATTACAGGAACATGAGTTCCCGGTATCGTTCCGCAACATATGGATCAGGGAAATCAATGTACAAAAATTGTTTAACGGCAAGGATAAAACAGGTTGGTATACATTTTTGGATACGCTGGGTAAAAACAATGATATCCATAACAACTTCGCGGTGGAAAATGGTGCAGTGCACGTAATGGGCAAGTACTTTGGGTATATGAGCACCTTAAAATCGTACTCCAATTATTACCTCAAAGTAGTATTTAAGTGGGGCACCAAACAGTACTTTCCACGCCAGAAAGGCAAGCGTGACGCGGGCATTCTTTACCATTTTGGATTAATGGAAAAGGATACAGTTTGGCCGAAATCAATAGAGTTTCAAATACAGGAACAGGATTGCGGCGACTTTTGGTGCGTAAAACATACCAATGTAGATTCGCCAAATAAATGGGAAGTAGCATGGGACCAGAAGCATGTTTTCCGCACGGCAGATTTTGAAAAACCCCGCGGCGAATGGAACACCCTGGAGATCATTTGCAACGGCAACCAGATAGAACATTATGTAAACGAACACCTGGTGAACTGGGGTACAGGTTCGGTGGCCGAAGGACGGATCCTACTGCAATCAGAAGGGGCCGAGATCTTTTATAAATCGGTAGAGTTAATGCCGTTTTAACAGGAATAAAAAAATTTAATTTTTAAATCATTTTAACATTTATTTTTACAGCATGATCAGATGCCTGGTAGTTGATGATGAGCCTTTAGCGCTGCATATATTGGAAGATTATATATCCAAAATGCCATTTTTGCAATTGGTGAAAGCCACAACCAATCCTATTGAGGCCCTTACACTGGTACAGGCAGGCAATATCGACCTGGTGTTTTTAGATGTGCAAATGCCGGAGCTTACCGGCATACAGTTTTTAAAAATTGCCAATGGCAAGGCCAAAGTGATATTAACAACCGCATACCCGCAATACGCGCTTGAAGGATATGAATTGGATGTGGTTGATTACCTATTAAAACCAATAGCTTTTGACAGGTTTTTTAAGTCGGTACAAAAAGCGCAAACTATTATACAGCCGGTTACCAAAACCGTTATCCAGTCGGAGCCCGCGCAACAGGATGATTTTTCGACAGACTTTATCTTCGTAAAAACCGAGCATAAAATACAAAAGGTTTACCTGCACGATATTTTGTTTATTGAAGGCCTGAAAGATTACATATCCATATTTACCCCTGCCGAGCGCATCATTACGCTGCAGGGGATGAAAAAGATGGAAGACGCCCTGCCAGAAAAGCATTTTGTAAGGGTACATAAATCCTACATCGTAGCCTTAAACAAAATTGACAGCATCGAACGTAGCCGCATCCAGATAGGGGAAAAGATTATCCCGGTAGGCGACACCTACAGGGATGAGTTTTTTAAGATCATTGATGATAAGAATGTTTAGCCCCCTAACCCCCTTAAGGGGAACTATGGTGGTTAGTCCTAGGACATGAGTACGGGGTTTTTCCAAGAAAAACTTTCTTGTCGTCCTGAACGCAGTGAAGAATCTATTGTTTGCCATGCTTCTTCGCCCGGTAAAGTCTGCGAATAGATCCTTCCCTGCGTTCAGGATAACAAATCTTTAAAACGTTATTTCCATTAGGAGTTTTGCTAAATTTTATACTTGCAACAAGGTGATGGTAACACCTTGTCGCTTGATTCAAAATTTGCACATCTGAAATTTACACATCTGAAATCCGCACCCTACTCTACCTCCACGGTAAGCTTCTCGCCTATTTGCTGGCGCCACATGGCATAGTAAAGGCCTTTCTGAGTTATAAGGTCAAGATGCCTTCCCTGTTCAATTATACGACCTTTTTCGAGCACATAAATGCAATCAGCGTGCATAATGGTTGACAGGCGATGGGCTATCAGGATAGTAATATGATTTTCCAGTTCGGATACGTTGCGGATGGTTTCGGTGATCTCTTCTTCGGTTATAGAATCTAATGACGACGTAGCTTCGTCAAACACCAGGATATCTGGCTTACGCAACAGCGCACGGGCTATGGAAAGGCGTTGCTTCTCTCCGCCGGATACTTTTACACCACCCTCACCAATTACGGTGCTCAGGCCTTTATCAGCCCGGGCCAGCAAGGTTTGGCAGGCTGCACGCTGTAATACGTTCATGCACTCCTCGTCGGTAGCATTGGGGCGTACAAACAGTAGGTTCTCACGAATAGTACCCGAGAATAACTGAGTATCCTGTGTAACAAAACCTATCTTTTCGCGCAATTGGTCAAGATCAATCTCTTTACTTAAAATATTGTTGTATAAAATATCCCCTTCCAATGGTTGATATAAGCCCACCAGTAATTTTACCAGTGTAGTTTTCCCGGAGCCCGAAGGACCAACAAAGGCAATAGTTTCGCCGGTATTGGTTTCAAAGCTGATGTGGTTTAACGCGTTGCGATTGGCCGTTAAGTGCTTAAAAGTAACATTACTGAAGGTTAAGGTATTCACCTTTTCGAGTAATACCGGCTTCTCAGGTTTTTTGTCAATAGGCGTACTCAAAATCCCCTTAAAGTTGCCCAGTGATACTTCTGCTTCGCGCCAGGACAGGATCACATTGCCTAATTCCTGCAAGGGGTTAAACAAAAAGAATGAGTAAAATAAAAAGCTAAAATATTGTCCTGGCGATATGGTGGTTTTGAATATGAGCATCAATAGTACAACCACCATTACACTGCGTACAAAGTTTACCGTTGTACCCTGCACAAAGCTCATGCTACGTACGTATTTTACTTTCTTAAGTTCCAGATCAAGGATCTTATAAGTAGTGTTATTCAGTCTTTCTATTTCCTGCTTGGCCAGGCCGAGGCTTTTTACCAATTCGATGTTCCTTAATGATTCGGTAGTTGATCCGGCAAGGGCTGTAGTTTCTGAAACAATCTTTTTTTGGATTGTTTTTATCTTGCGGCTCATGGCCATGCTCACAAAAGTGATGATGGGTATAGCTGCAAAATATACCAGCGTTACCTGGTAGCTAACACTTACCGAGTACACAATAACAAATACCATCCCGATAAGTGATACAAACAATATGCTGATAAATGCTGTAATAAACTTTTCACAATCCAACCGAACCTTCTGTAATATGCCCAGTGTTTCGCCGCTACGCTGGTCTTCAAAAACCTGGTAAGGTAATTCAAGCGAATGACGCAGACCATCGGCGTACATTTCGGCACCTACCTTTTGAGTAATAATATTGGTAAAATAATCCTGGAAGTTTTTTGCTATGCGAGATACCATGGCCACGCCAATAGCTGCACCAACCAGCAACAATACCTGGTGCAGGTATTCTTCATATTGAAGACTGCTGCGTTTCTCAATAACACGATCAACAATACGGCCGGTTATCCATGGATCAAGCAATGAAAACCCAATATTCATGGCAGCAAGAAAAAGCGCCATAACCACTATCCAGCGGTGTTTTTTCAAATAAGAAAGTAATATATTCATGTTTCGGCAGTAAAAATAAAAAAAGGGAATGGCTAAGTAGCTCATTCCCTTTTAATTTGACATAAGGTTAATATTAAACCGTCATGATATCTTTTTCCTTAGCATCTGAAAGCTGATCAACCTTGATAATATAGGCGTCGGTCAGTTTTTGAATTTCAGCCTCGCCTACTTTTATCTCATCTTCAGATACACCTTCGGTTTTTAATTTCTTAATCTTTTCGTTGGCATCTTTGCGGATGTTACGAACAGCTATTTTACCGGTTTCGGCTTCGGCCTTTGCTTTTTTTACCAGGTCGCGGCGGCGTTCTTCAGTTAAAGGCGGAACGTTTATGCGGATAATGATACCATCATTTTGGGGGTTAATACCAAGATTGGCTTCTTTAATGGCTTTTTCGATAAGCGGTAGTAATGATTTCTCCCAGGGCTGTACTATAATAGTGCGTGCATCAGGAGTATTTACACTGCCAACCTGGCTTAATGGAGTTGGTGAACCGTAATAGTCAACCATCACATCATCCAGCATAGATGGATTGGCTTTACCGGCACGTATTTTATTTAATTCGCTATCGGCATGATCAATGGCCTTATCCATGGACGCCTTTGCTTCAGTTACTTGTTTTTTAATGAGTTCGCTCATCGGTTTAAATTTTTCACAAAAATAATAAAATCTATCATTTTACCGCCACCGGATATGGTTAATCGGTTAGCCCCGGTAAAGGTTTGTCAATTAACGCACTTATTGCTGCTATGTTTTTAATAACAAATGTTAAATTACTTTTTTAATGCTGATTTTGTATCTATCCTAAAAGTCCTTATTCAAAACTTTTTCCAGCTCGGCAAAGCTGATATTCATTTTTACACGCCCCTGTTTGGCATATGATATTTCGCCTGTTTCTTCGGATATGATAATGGCTGTCGCCTCGTTAGCCTCTGTTACACCGATTCCTGCACGGTGGCGTAGTCCAAACTGTGCCGGCAGATCGGTCTTTTCGGTGAGCGGCAAAATGCAGCTTGCAGATTTAATCTTATTCTCAGATATTACAACAGCCCCATCATGCAGTGGACTTGTTTTTTGAAAGATGCTTTCCAGCAGCCGTTTGGAGATTTTGGCTTCAACAACCTCGCAGCTGTTTTGGTAAAACTGCTCATCATAATATTTTGCAAACACAATGAGCGCCCCGGTACGCGTTTGCTTCATGCTTTTACAGGCATCAATAATTGGTTTTATGCGAGCATAATTATTTTTCTCTACTTCTTTTTTACCAAAGAAATACTGCCACCAGGCCTTATTGCGCTGCAACGACGCATTCTTACCCACAAGCAGCAAAAAACGCCGTACCTCTTGCTGAAAAACCACAATAACGGCAATGATCCCTACATCAACAAATTTGCCTAGTATAGCAGTAAGCAGCTTCATATGCAACTGGTTAACTACCAGGTTCATGGCAAATATCACTGCAAAACCAATAAAAATATTGGCGGCTATGGTGCCCCTGATGAGGTTATAAAGTTGGTAAATGATAAAGGCAACCAAAACCACATCCACTATATCGAAGATCGTGATCTTTGGAAAGTTGAGAAAAAAGGAATGCATTTACGAAGTTAATAAGTTTCGGGAAGTTAAAAAGCGGTTATTTATCACCCAGATACGGCCCTCCAACCACGCCCCAGCCCCATTTCGGCATTGACGCATCAATTTCCTCAGTTGTTTCATCCATTTTTGAATTAATTACAGCAATACGGGTACCCCACTCCAGGTATGCCAAAAATGCCGAGCGAAATTCAGGGTCATCGGGCAGCAACAGCTCATCGGCGGTTTGCAGCAATAGTTCCATCCAGCGTTTACGGTGTGCCTCGGTGAGGTATTTCTGCAAGTGTTTGCTTATCATAATAAAATGACTTCCTTCCTCTTCGCTGTATATTTTAGGTCCACCCAAAACTTCCGCTACAAAGTGTGCCACATGTAGCCTGTGCTGCGCCGACATATGTTTAAATACGGGCTCCAACAATTCATCGGCCAAAACTTTGTCGTAAAACTTATCAAAAAGTGTTTCGAATGCTGTCATTCCACCCGCCCACTCAAAAAGTGAAGGAACTTGTTTATGATCTGTTGCCATACGTTTAATCCTGTTAGTACATGATAAAGTTAACAGAGATCAACAGAGATACACCAATAAATTTTAAATAAGGTGTTAAACGAGGTTTTATGTATTCCGTTCGGTTGTAAAGCGTACCAGTTGCTCCAACGCTTTGTGCGAGTCACTATCCGGAAAAGTGTTCAGTATGGCAAAAGCCTCGTCCTGGTATTTTTTCATTTGGGTTTCTGCATATTGCAGACCACCCGTTTCGTTCACAAATTTAATGATCTGGGCAATTTTATCCGGTTCATCATTATGGTTCTTAACCAGGTTGATGATTCTTTTCTTTTCGGACGACGTAGTATTTGCCAACGAGTAGATTAGCGGCAGCGTAACTTTCTTTTCCTTGATATCAATGCCAAGGGGTTTACCCACATCATCAGTACCAAAATCAAACATATCATCTTTAATCTGGAAAGCTATACCTATTTTTTCACCAAACAAACGCATTTTCTCAACCACTTCATCACTTGCCCCTGCAGATGACGCCCCACAGGCACAGCAGGAAGCAATAAGTGATGCCGTTTTTTGACGGATCACCTCGTAGTAAACCGGTTCGCCAATATCCATCCGGCGAACTTTTTCTATCTGCATCAGCTCACCTTCGCTCATTTGCTTCACTGCGTCTGACACAATTCTAAGCAACTGGAAATCATTATTTTCGATAGAAAGCAGCAATCCCTTCGACAGGAGGTAGTCGCCTACCAAAACAGCTATTTTATTTTTCCATAAAGCATTAATGGAGAAAAAGCCGCGGCGCTGATAGGAGTTATCAACCACGTYATCGTGTACCAATGAAGCGGTGTGCAGCAGCTCTACAAGTGCAGCCCCCCGGTGGGTCGACTCATTGATGCCACCACAAATTTTGGCCGCGAAAAACACGAACATAGGCCTGATCTGTTTGCCCTTACGTTTAACAATGTAATGGGTAATACGATCAAGCAATGGTACTGAGCTTTGCATAGAAGACTTAAACTTCTCCTCAAACGCATCGATATCAGCAGCGATAGGTTTCTTAATGTCGTTGATGCTCAGCATTTAAACTAAACAAGCTTTATAGTGTAAAACTGCCTTGTGGCAATATGAGGCAAACATAAGCTAAAATTGTTTATCTGCATTGGCACGAAATATTTTTTACGTTAATTAAACCTTTGGTCTTACCTATTGTCAATATAGACGAATGCCATAATTTTTAAGTTGAGTTAAAGTTTTCGTGCGAGCGGGCCCTGTAAAAAGGACCCGCTTTTTTATTACCGGCGAATGCAATAATATTTTACCTTTGCAATCCATTTAACAAACCGGAGAGGTGTCTGAGTGGTCGAAAGAGCACGCCTGGAAAGTGTGTATACTTCAAAAGGGTATCGAGGGTTCGAATCCCTCCCTCTCCGCTGATTTTGATATCAAATTATGTAAAAGCCTGCAAATCATATGATTGCAGGCTTTTGTTTTTTTATCAATACTCAAAATATCCACCGAATCGCATATAAACAGTGCGTAATTAGGTGAGTAAATTTTGAGATATTTAAACTCACCGAATTAGTCATATCTTTTTGACTATCAAGATGTTCAATACTTAAACATCTTGATTATGATTAGCTGCAAGCTTAGTTTTGTTTCACTTTTAATGTTATTTAACATGAAAACTAATTTCAGCTTACTCTTCTATTTGAAGAAACCAAAAAACTACACAGACGGCCCCGTGCCGATCTATCTTCGTATTACCGTTGCCGGTAAACGGTCTGAAACTACAACAGCACGAAGCTGCGATCCTTTACAATGGAATAGCAAAGCAGGGCGGTTAAAAGGAACCAAGGAAGCTTCCAGAACCTTTAACGCATACCTTGACCAGTTACAAGCTATGGTGTATGACGCGCATCAAAGCCTTACGGAGCAAAAAGCAGCCATTACAGCCGAACGGCTAAAAAGTAAACTCACCGGTAAAACGGAATCCGTCAGGATGATCCTTGATATATTTAAGGACCACAATGCACAGGTGGCAGCTTTGGTCGGTGCCGATTTTGCAAAAGGGACATTAGAGCGTTATCAAACCTCTTTAAAGCATACTTCCGAATTCATCAAATGGAAATATAATACCGCTGACATCGATATCCGTGACATTGATCATGATTTTATTACAAGCTATGATTTCTACCTTCGCTCTGTAAGAAAATGCGGGAATAATTCAGCAGTTAAATACCTTAAAAACTTTAAAAAGATTGTTCGGATCTGTATTGCAAGCGGTTGGTTAAACAGTGATCCTTTTGTCAATTACAAAGCGAAAGTTAAAGTAGTGGACAGGGTATTTTTAAATAATGAAGAATTGCAGCGAATGGTTGTTAAGCAATTCGCAACCGAACGTTTAGGGCAGATCAGGGATATTTTTCTTTTCAGCTGCTACACTGGACTATCTTACGCTGATGTATTTAAGCTTAAAGCGTTTGAGGTCGTCACAGGTCCTGACTGTGAGAAATGGATCAATACCAAACGGCAGAAAACAGCTACACCCACACGTATTCCCCTTTTACCATCGGCAATTGCTATCCTGAATAAATATAGTGATTCTCCGATTTGCGAAAATTCAGGGAAAGCACTTCCAGTATCCACCAACCAAAAGATGAACGCTTACTTAAAAGAAATTGCCGACATCTGTGCCATTACTAAAAAGTTAACCTTCCATATTGCACGGCACACCTTTGCTACGACGGTTACACTTTCCAATGGTGTACCTATTGAAAGTGTAAGTAAGATGCTGGGTCACACCAACATCAAAACGACCCAGCATTATGCAAAGATCCTTGACCTTAAAGTCGGTCAGGATATGTCTAAATTAAGACAACTTTATTAATAGCCCCCTACCCAATACCCATGAAGGCTCAAGCGGCTTCATGGGTATTCATTATATTCTTAACCAACACAAAAGGGAAAAACGAGATCAATCGTGTTCCCTTGGCCGATAGCTTACAGAATTAAACACTTAACGAAAATGAGCAATCAAAACAATGATATAATCGATTCGCTGGAGGAAGTTACCGACAGGTCAACCGAACATAGCAAAACGTATAATGACCGCATAGCCAACATGGAGAAGAACATTAATAACTATCCAAAAGTTTATTTGCCGGATTATACTTCCCAATTTGAACAGATCAGCGTGAAACTGGATAAGCTGGTTAACCGTCAACCGGATAACAAATTAGAAATTGCTATAGACAATTTGGAGAAAAAACTTGATAAAGTGCTTAAATCCTCTCCTGAACAAATAAAACTGAAAATGCTACTTGTTTATTTCGGCTTGGTTATCACAGCCGCAATTTCTTTCGGATTTGCATTGGCTTTAAAAATACAGATCAATGCGTTGGCAGGGTTACTACAAGAACAACAAGGCAACATAAGTAAGCCAACGCCTGTCCAATCTCAATCCAATAATATGAGGTTTCCCCATGGGGCAATTCAGCACAAAAAAGCGCTTCAGCATCACGCTATTGTTAAACAATAATTTGTAAAATCATGTATAAAACACTAAATTTGAAAGAGTTCATCGGTCAGGATACATTTAATATTGTTTACGACGAACAACAAAAGGCAACCGCTGTTCTTATTCCTGTGAGCCATTGGCACCCAGCAAAGGCGGCGGAACTACAAATTCTAATGGAGCAACTAACTTACATACCAGTTTTTGAATGTTCTTTAAAAGAGCTGGAAGAACGGTTGTGTCCTGAAATCCAAAATGTAGAAGCCGAAAACACTCATTTGGGTCTCTATAACGTTTATGAGGCAGCGGGAAATCAAGAGTATAATAATCACGTTATTCGTGAATATGCCGATCATCGAGAGTTGGTTAAAGTAAATACCACCACAGGTGACAGCCAGATAGTCAGCAGGAGATTTTAATGGAACAGCCGGAACTATTTGTTTTTGCCGGGCCAAATGGCGCTGGTAAAAGCACGCTGTCGTCCTCCATGGTACCACCTGGTACTCCTATTTTTGATGGCGATAAAGAATTTATACTTCTAAAAAAGCAATTTCCAGGTTTAGACAGCGGTAATTTATATGACGCAGTTAACGGGCATGTATTTTCGGGCTGGAAAGAAACCATGCAAGCCAAAAATGCAACCTGTGCTTTCGAGACGAACTTTCGAACAGAAGATATCATGAAATCAGTCAATGAATTTAAGCTTAAGGGCTATAGTACCCGATTATTTTTCTTTGGCTTGGATGAAATTGCTATGTCTTTTGAGCGCGTACGTTTAAGGGTAGCTAAAGGAGGGCACGATGTATCGGCAGATAACATCAAAGCTAATTATGAGCAGTCATTAATTAACCTGCAAAAATATTACCATACTTTTGATCAAGTTATCTTAATGAAAGCCGCATCTAAGGAAAAGGGACAAAATATTTCGGTATATCTGAAATATGCTGATGGTAAACTTGTCGAACAGGCTCCTAATTTACCGCAATGGGTTAACCGCATCGTTCAAGACATGGGAACATCCATGGAGAAAACGCAAGAGCAACAACGTATAGTAAAACCCGAACAGGATCAGAGTCCTGGGCGTTCATTAGGTAGCGGCGGCATCAAACGTTAATTTGCGAGGGTAATTATATGTGCCGTGCACCTCTTCTTCAACTGCACGCACTCAGTCATATCACCGCTTAAACAACCGGGAGCTTAAAGCATGAAAAGTGTCAAGGGCCGGCGATAGCCGGTTTATATACCCTTGACACTTTTCATGCGTGAGCTAATTTTGTGACCGCGGTGCTGTGACTAACCGATAACCCGCGGGCGGGAAAGGCAGGTGTGTATGAGGAACGAATACACTCCTGCACGTGCGGCGGCGAGACTGGCGGCGTAATGAAACCCGGAGCGCAGCGCGTGGTGTAATGAAGCCGCCTGCCGCAGCTGCATGGCCACTTTTATATATCAAAAGGACAAATATCTTTTCTATAATAACTCACTGCTTCAATGCGAGATCTGCTGGCCCTGGTATTTTTTCTTTCGTTTTTTCTTTGCCTCGGCCTCGCTTTCAGGGACAATATTAGCACCTCCTGTATACATCGGTTCCAGCATCACTTCTAGGAAGCTTGCGGCTGTCTTACCCGCTGCCGATAGCATATTCGCTGTTGTCGTAAATAAGCCTTCCGCAACTCCCTGAGCGAGTTCATTAGCCACCGACCTGCTTTTGTAATTTTGCGAAGCTCCTTCGGCCAACACACCTAATTGTTCCCGCTGTGATAGCTCCCCGTTCTTTTGAACATTGGCATATGCCATCGTATCTTTTAACTGCCTGTCAAATCCAAACAGGCTGTCGAAAAGAGATTCTCCGCTCTGTTTGAATGCTACCCGGTCAAACTGCCCCATCTTTTTAGAATGCTCTCCATTTTTTCCTCTTGAGGTGTTCATTGGGCTAAGCTTGATCTTATTGGTTATATCCTTACGGCTGACAATAACCTGCACATGCATCTGCTCACCCTCTTTACGTTCGCCCCGTTGTTTTAAACCTTGTTTTACTTCCGGATCAGTATGGCTGTAGTAACGGTAGTTTTCCAACTTGGCGAACCATAACAAGTCTTGGTTACTGTTCACACCATCCCGGTTAAAGTTTTTTGCGTAGGCATCCATCACCCTGACCGCAAAGCCTTTCATATGTTCTTTAGCACTTTCTTCGCCATACTGTTCTTTCAGAAACCTGATCTCTTTCTGGCTCGGGCTGATATTGATTAAGAAAAACTTAGCATCGTCTTTACCCAGCTTGGCGACATTACCATCTATGGTGCGCATGACCTCATAAGGCTCGATTCTGATCTGCCTACCATTGAACCAGTATTCAGGTTCCTGCTTATGATCAATCCTGTTTTCTTTTTCCAGGTAATTTACTAGTCCCGCGCTGCTGCCTTTGTTCGCTGCTTCTTTGCTGTCCGTGATATTGATAAACATAAAGCCCCCTAACCCCCTAAAGGGGGAATTAAAATATATGATTAAAGTAAACTTACCTGCGATCTGGTAACAGCGATCAACTCATCTTTTTCCCTGGCCGATGTCATCATCCCGAAAGCCTCCCGTGATTTGATGTAACCATCAAAGATGAACAGGAATTGTTTTTTCAGGTGTTCCTTACTTTTTTGATTTTTCGAAATCGTTTCCATCAGCGCATCCATTCCGGTTAACTTTTGCGCCATCACGTGCTGATTATTTAGCAAATCCGTATTCGCCTTGAGGATTTGCGTATTAAAACGTTCGATGATCTTGGCTTGTGATACAGATACCCGATCCATTTCTGTTTTGATCGGAATGAGCAACATATTCTCCTGGCTTTTGATAAAACCGATATACTGCTGGTGATTCTTCATCAGCGCATTTTTTAATAACTCATCATTCAGGTCCAGCGGGTCTTTCTTGCTTTTATAAAAGTAATCGACCATCTGGATAAACACCTGCCGCTTTGTCCTGCCCAGTTTAAGGGCGATCTTTTCAAACTTCTGATCTACCGTAACCGGGTATCTCACTGATCTTACATTGATATCTTCCATGCTATCCTTTCATATTGACGGCATAGCTGTTTATACAGTCATGCCTTTATTCCTATATACAGGATACCGCCGAGTATCCTGTTTTCTTTTATTTCACAGGCGGAAACGCCCTAAAGTATCCCCGGAGGATACGTAAAACCCCCGTAGCGAAGCGTAGGGCAAGCAAAGTAGGGCTCTGCCCAACTTCCGCTTGCTCCCTTCGCTTTCGCAAAGCGACCGCCGCTTTCCCTTCCTCATTTGCGAAGCAAATCATTACCGGTGCAGCCAAGGGCTGCACCGGATTGATATAGCTGGATATCTGTCTATCCATATATCGGAATAACCAGTTATTCCGATATGCAGCTATTTGTATAGCCCGGTATACAGATATACCGATACAAAGTATCGGGCTACACTTCCCAACCGGCTGGCCAGTATACCTGGCTGCCGAGTTTGGGGTGGTATGATGGCTCATAGCGGATGTAACCATATTCATCGAGTTCTTTGATACACTTGTGATACGTTGCAATTGACGCGACCTTGGAAAACGCCATAAGCGTTTTCCGGGTCACACTGAACGGGCTTGTAAAACCGTTCCGCTGCCAACAGACAAACAAACCTGTAAACAGGCTAAGATGCGTTGGCAGCAGCCGGTCGTCTTTTTCCATGCGCCTGACCAGGCTGGCATAACCGGCCAATTCTTTAACAATTTCCTTCTGCAACTTCATTTGCCTTCACCCTCCAGGATCTCGTTGATGTCTTCCAGTTTGTAATACATAATACTACCTACTTTGGTAAAACGCAGTGTTCCATTAATTCGTAGGTTCTGAAGTGTGCCGGGCGAGATGCCCAACAGCTTCCGCACTTCGACGCTCCTCAGCCATTTCTTAGATTGCCCTTGTCCGGGCTGCATCAGCTGTTTGATCTCCTTCAATAACTCTCCTTTAAACTCCCTTAAATCCTCCTTAGTGATCAATTCAATTGCTGTCATAGTTGATATTTTTTTCGTGAATAATTCTTGTCCAAATTTGGGCAAGCGCTATTTTATTAATTGGGGACTTTAATAGGGTGACCCCAAATGTTTGTATATTAAATCTTGTTTAGTTTCGCACCGTGATAACCTCCTTTCTTTATTAAACCCGTTCAGCGGAACAATAAAATACCAGCCACTAAATACAATGGTTCAAAAATGAGGGCTAAAACAGCAAAATGAATGACCATTGGAGGCGTTTGGTCACGAATGAAAAGACAAAAGCCTATTTTTTAGGCTTTTGTATAATTTTGAAGAGTTTGTCTTTTTCGGCGATGATCGTGTATTTCGGAGGTGGGTTTTCCTTATCGGCCGGGAAATAATTCTGAGCGGTGCCTATAGCAATAGGTTTATCTCCGTTTAAAAAATTCTTGGCGATCAATTTATACCAGGGGCTTGCCGTTTGGCTGTTTACCAATTTATTATCGTTCGGCAACTTCAAATCCCTTATTTGATCAATCAGGTCAATGAACACCGGCAGGCCGTCCTTGCTGATGACGATCTTTTCACCGGCTTCATATTTAATGTAATCTTTAATCTGGTTCTCCAGTTCTTTGATTTTTGCTTCTAACTGGTCAATCTGTTTATTTTTATCAGCGATAACTGATTCCAAGGGCTGTGTTTTGTGCCACTGATCAATACTTTCCAGGTATGCCAGAAACGCTTCCAGTTTGGCGGTAAATTTCAATCCCTGGGCGGACGGCTTAAGCCCTTTGTAGAATTTAATCCTGGTATTTACAATATCATAAACATGATCGAAAAAAGCCTCTTCCTGTCCGGCGTTTCCCTCAAGGTAGTGATTTAACTGGTAATTGTAAAACGTAGCGTACTCATCTTTTTTGATCTTATAAATCTTATTGACAAGGAAATTTAAACCGAAAATCCTGTCTGTAAATATTAGCCAACCGATATCATACCGGTGAGGATTTAACTCAAAGCGACCGCGAAACTTGAAATAGGTATCCGATATCATAAGATTATTATACGTTTTTAATAAACAATATATTATAATTTGGTTTATCAGATTTCATAGCAAATATTAATTATCGAAAGGGTTCGATCCCCTTTGCGTTAAGACAATAGTTGTTTTCCGGATTTTGGTTCTGTCGAGAGGGTATGATTAACAGACAGAAATACGTCGACAAAACTTTGTAGAAGTATTGACGAATGTCAAAATTTGATTTCATTCATTACGCAATCGTGGTTTCTATAATGTAAATATTAAAGCCAAGACTTGGCCTTAATTTATACGGCAATGCATCGTTATCAATTGGCTATCGGTAAGGGGGATATTTTGGCAGATCGCGAAATGTTTGAGTATGGCCGAACGGGGTGGTTTTTTCTATAAAAATTTAACAATAATCGTTGTTTAAAGCACTTTGAAAGCTATTTTTTAGACTGTCTCAAAATAGCTTTTTATAAAGTAGATACTTTTCGATTTTTCAGAACTTTTTGATGTGTTCTTCGCTTAATAGGGTAAGAAGGCATAATCATTTTTCAGATAATTGGTCGCCATTTAATCATTTAAAAAGGGATAATCGATATAGACTTGTTCTCCGCCACCAAACATACTTCCCTACCGGACAGTTTTCGAATGCTTGTAAATCATTTTTAGATTTCATCTCATTGATATTCAATATTTCTAACGTTTCAGTAAGTACCTTACCATCAGGTAAGTACTTGTGTAAACGTAACTCACAGCATACATTTACACAACCACTTAAGAAAAGAGAAAATGAAAGTAAAACTAATAGCAGCAATACTGTTTTTTGCGGTAAATCTAACTTGTGTACAGGCACAAAAAGTAAATCATTCTCTAAAAAATAAAAATAGTGTTATGAAACAAGAAGAAGACAACAAGAAAATAGCTAGCACAGCTTACCAAAGAATTTTTGGGGATCTGGATACTTCTGCGGTTGATGAGTATATGAGTAAGAATTTCTTACAACATAACCCAACAATAGCTGACGGCCCGGAAGGAGTAAAGGCTCTTGTAAAAATGCTTATCTCTAAAGGCATATCCCACCAGAAAATTGAGTTTAAACATATTGTTGCAGATGGCGATATTGTTATCCTTCATTCACGGTATGAAATGGCAGGGAAAGAATCAAGGTTTATTGATATTTATCGTTTAGAAAATGGAAAATTAGCCGAGCATTGGGATGCTATGATGCAGATGCCAGACAGGCGTGCCAATAACAATCCGATGTTCTAAATTAAATTCGAATTTCTGTAACTTACGACAATAAGGGGATAAAAAGGTCCCCTTATTGTCGTTAATAAGATTAACTGCTTAATCAATCCTGAACACAACGGATGTCGAGAACGCCATGTTCGATGGGCAGGTGACAGACAGCCCTTCAGCTTCCTGTTTCCATTGCAGTTTACCGTTATAACCCAACAGGGTCACAGATTTAATTTCCTTGGTAAGATGCTTTGAATCTGTTCCTAATGATCTTATCATCAAGCGTGTTCCGGGTAAAGGTACTGTCATGCAAAAAGCATACAACGCTCCATTTTTACCCCTGGTAAAACGAAAGTCCTGAGGACCGAATTTAAATTCAGCCTGCCTGTGTGTCAATGCCCCTGGGGGCAGCATCTTCAACTTGCCATTCACTTGTTCTCCTTCACCAGGGATGGCCCACGCATAGCTTCCATAAACGGCCTCGCCGTTACGGCGCATCCAAACACCCACTTCCTTTAATAGCTGCTGGCTGCCCTTATTCAGTGATCCATCGGGCAAAATCGAGATACATACTGCCGCGTTTCCGTCGCGGGCTATGGCCTCTATAATATAACGGATTACCATGCCCGAGTCATATGTAAATCCAGGTTCGTAAAACCAGTCGCCTACCGGCGCTTCTGCTATCCAGGGTTGATCTGTTTTTATATTCGCCGGAATTCCGAATTCCTCGGTATTTACTGTGCCATTTGTTTTATCGCGGAATTTTACGATGCTAAATGTGTTTACCGCCCCGCGCTTTTTAAGCGTACGGTTATAATAATCAGCAATAACCGTTTGCATGGCATCGGCTTTTAACCCGGTGCCTGTTCCATTACCTGTAAATGGCCCTTGAACCGTGCCGTCGGTGTAAATAAAATCCGGGTCGTAATGTTCTACCACATCCATCATCCTTAATGCCCATCGAGTGGCATACCATTTGGCATAGTCCAAATGATTATTGAAAATGCCGGCTGGCGGTGGGTTCCATGGAGAAGCCGCTTCCTTTTCAACGCCTTTGTATTCGCGCAGGTCAATTCCGTAAAGTAAACGCGGATCATATCCTTGCCACCATTTGCCTTTACCATCGGCTAAGGTGAGGTTACCATCGTAAGGAATGCCTTTTTTTTCGCCAACTTTGTCGCTCCCAAACGCTGTTTGCCACCACCACCAGGTATATTCGTGATGGAAAGTTACTCCATAACGCATACCATTTGCCCGGCAAGCTTTAGCCCATTCGCCAATTATATCGCGCTTGGGGCCAATATTAACAGAATTCCATGGCTGATAACGCGAATTCCACATATCATAATTGTCATGATGTACGCCCTGAATCACCAGGAACCGGGCCCCAGCATCTTTATATATCTTAGTCAATTTAGCAGGGTCAAGTTTGATAGGGTTCCAATCACGAAGCACTTCTTTGTATCCAGCTTCGGAAGGGTGACCATATTTCTTGAGGTGATTATTATAGGCTTTCGTCCCCGGCGTATAAAGCCTGCGCGCGTACCAATCGCCGCTTTCACCTGCCGCTTGCGGTCCAAAGTGAACCCATATACCAAACTTCGCCTCACGAAGCCAATCGGGTTCGCCTGGATAATTCTTTTCAATCGATTCCCAGTTTGGCTCAAACGGCCCTTCAGCAATAGGAATATCCAATTTAAATTCAGGAAACGATTTCCAATCTCCCATGGGTACACTATCAATTGGCAATCGCGCCGGAATGGCCGGAAATGGGGGGAGCTGTGTTTTTGATGTAGTTTTTGTTTCCCACTTAACGTTTTGGGCGCTTAGTTTAAATGACGCTACCACGATAAATAAAACAACTCCTAAAATTCTGCTCATAATTAATTACTGATTATTGTTATTTAAAAGTGGATTTTCCACGAAATACAAAAGCTATTCATTTAAATTCTTTAATCTGAAAAAATGATTTTCTTGAAATTTAGACAATACCCGGACAACAATCCCGTGGCTAATCCTTTTATTAAAGTTCTTCTTTTCATACGATTTTTCCTAAAAAGCAACATCAGGAAGGTGGCCCTGAAAAGGCCACACTTCCATCCGCTGCCGCCCTCAGGGCTACCAATTAAACCAAATTTATTACCTAATAACCCGGATTCTGCTTTAAATTAGGGTTAATCTGAATTTCTGATTGAGGAATTGGCCATAACTCATTTTTCCCGATAATAAAGGCCCGTTTTTTGTACAGATAAAAGCCATTAGCATCTACCGGGAATTGCGTGTAAGTTGATGGTGAATTAGTCAGTTTCATACCTGTAAATTGACGGTTGTTTTCTGACCCGATTATCCCCCAGCGTAAGCAATCATAATATCTAAGGCCTTCAAACGCAAATTCTATATGGCGCTCTCTTCTTATAATCGTACGCAATGCATCTTTATCTGTAGTGGTTACGGCCGGCATTTTTACAGCGGCTCTTCCACGCACTTTATTAATAGTTTGATCTAATAACGACTGCGTGATTGGGGCACCTGACTCCAATTGCGATTCCAAATAGCCTAAAAGCACTTCAGCATATCTGATGATAGGGAAGTTATTGCCATCGTTACTTACGTTACCAAGGGTGGGATCATCCTCAAGGAACTTATAAATTGCATATCCGCTCCACACACCCGGGTATTCGTCAAGCCTATCGGGCTTATTGGTCCCCGGATCCGATGAGTAAGAAGCACCCCTGAATTTAGTACGATTGTTGATCATGACAGTAAAATCTAACCTTGGGTCGCGATTATTGTAAGGGTTATTTTTGTCATATAATGGAGATTTGTCAATCGTCGAGCCATCCATACATTCATAATCCTGTACAAGCTCATTGAAAGGAGAGTATTGGTGCCATCCTCCCCAAGTCTCAGGTGTTAGATATTGAAGTAAGGAATGACTATAAGTGTTTTGAATATACTGCATAGACATAATGACTTCATGGCTTAACTCACCTGCATTCAAAAATAATTCACGGTATCTTGGATCTATAACATAGTAACCAAAATTAATGATGGTTTGGTAACTTTGAGCAGCGTCCGTCCATTTTTTCTCTGCCATTTGTAAACGGCCAAGTATGGCCAAAGCCGAGGCAGCAGTCATGTGTCCCTGCTGCGAATCTGAAACACTGGGTGGCATAAGCACAGCGGCAGCCTTTAACTCGGTCTCGCAAAAGGCATATACGCCTGCCTGGTTAGTTTGCGTATTGCTGTTGGACTGCTCAACTGTTTGTACATGCTGTATCAACGGTATGTTGCCGAAATAGAGCGCGAGGTTGAAATAATTATAAGCCCTGATCGTACGCACTTCACCAATCATTACGTTTTTTGCGGTAGCGTCCATAGTCACACCGTCTATGTGATCCAGAAAATTATTACACTTGGTAATTTGATTATAGGCCCCAGAATAGTAGGAACCGACAAAACCATATGAAGCATTCAGGGTGCCGTCAGTAAAATGGTCTGGGATCGATTCTTTTTCCGAGCCATCACCTGCCATCAGATCGAGGTTTACCATTGAAGTACCTGCCCAGAAATTGTAACCGGTATATCCGGCTCCTGAATTATATACACCTGCAAGGGCCAGCTTTGCATCTGATGCTGATTTCCAAAAAGAAGCATCTGATAATGCGGATAAGGGCTGTTTATCTAAAAGATTTTTCTGACAGCTTGAAAATGAGCATGCAATAACTGCTGCTATAATTAACCATGTTTTGCTTCTGCCGAAGCAGAATTTAATATTTTTCATTTGTGTTGAATTAATGATTTAATAAAACAGCTTAAAATTTAAGGTTTAAACCAAAGGTGTATAATTTGGTAAGCGGGTAGTAGGAAGGCCCGTCATTATATCCTTGTGGCACTTCCGGATCAAATCCAGGGAAGAATTTTTTCCATGTATACAGGTTTTGCCCGCCTACAAATAGTCTTAAGCGTGCAACATGTAACTTTTGTAAAACGCCATTGCTGAATGAGTAACCTATTTGTGCATTCTTAAGTCTTACAAAGCTGGCGTCCCTGATAAAGAAAGTAGAAGACTGTACGTTTTCGCTTCCCTGGCTTAAATTGGTAATTTGCGGATATTTGGCATTTGAATTTGGATTGGCAGGAGTCCATGCATTATCAACCTGCCATTGCTGTATATTACCACCATTGTAATAAGCAAAAGTATTATAATAGCTTATTTGCCTTGAGAAACCGGCTAAGCCCTGAAACAGCGCCGATGCATCAAACCCTTTGTAAGAAGCATTTAATGTAAGGCCGAATGAGTATTTGGGATTAGTATTTGCAATGATTTTGCGATCGTTGGTGGCATCTACTTTACCATCGCCATCGAGGTCTTTAAAGCGGATTACTCCAGGTTTGCCGGCAATTGGCTGGGTTGGATAGCTGGCAACGTCGGCTGCATTGGTAAAGATACCATCAGCCACATAGCCGTAAATGGTATTAAGCGGTTGGCCAACAAATAAGCGGGCTCCTATATTTTGCTGTAAATCGCCGGCTATTTTAGTTACAATGCTTTTAGCATAGGAGAAATTAGGCGCTATGCTAAAATTAACCTGGCCAATATGGTCGCTGTATTTCAGATTGGCTTCAAAACCGGTATTGCGCATAGAGCCCGCGTTACTTGTCGGAGGATTTAAGCCCAGCGTAGCGGAAGCCGGTACCACATATAGGATCCCGGTTGTTACCTTATTGTAAAGTTCTATTGTTCCGCTAAGTTTGCCTTTAAATAAATCAAAATCCAAACCAATATCGCTGGTAGTAGTCGTTTCCCATTTGATATTTATATTAGAAAGATTTGTTAGCGCAGCCCCTGGAGCACTAACACCACCAAAAGTATAGTTTTGGCCAAGTGATATTAAGTTTTGGTAAGGATAATTTGGTACTGCCTGGTTACCTAAACTACCTGTTGAAGCACGGAATTTAAGCTGATCTATCCAGGTGAAATTGTCTTTAATAAATGATTCTTCAGATACTCTCCAACCTACTGAAACCGATGGAAAAAACGCGAACCGGTTAGATGTCGGAAACCGCGATGATCCGTCATTTCTAAAACTGGCTTCCACAAGGTATTTGCCTGCAAAATCATAATTAAACCTTCCAAAATAGGATTGCAAGGCATTTTGAGACCCCGAACCGCCATTTTGCTGATTTGTGGAAGCACCCACATCCAGTTGGTACAGTAAATTATTCGGGAAGTTATCCCGTGAGGCAGAGAAGCCCTGGTTAGCCTCATTTTCCTGCTGATAGCCGGCAAGAATAGAAAAATTGTGCTTTTTATAAGACCGGGCATATTTTAATATGGAGTTCAGGGTAACAATAGATCCGTCAGCGTTACTCTGGTTAAGGTTATTAGGCCCGATATAGGTATTTGCATCAAACTGAACTGTTGGATAGAAAGATTGAGATTGATTGTTATAGTATCGATAACCGGCCTGGCCACTCAAGGATAATCCTGGAACAATTGTCCAGGATAAACTAACGCTTCCTAAAAAGTTTTTGCTTGCAAATTTAGAGAAAGACGGGCTTGCCAACCAACCTTCGGGGCTAAAAGCGTCCTGGTGACCAAACGTACCGTCAGATTTTAAACCAGCGTAGGTATTTGGTTCACGGGCAGCATAACCAATAATACCGTTTATGCCGCCACCGGCACCAATTGGCTGTGTATTATTTTTAGAGAAGCCTGATAAATTAACCTTTAAAAGCAGGTTATCTTTCAGTTTACTATCAATATTCAGCAAAAAATTGTAGGTTTTGGCATTAGTTTCTGCCGTGATACCGTTCTGGTTACGGTAGGTTGTGGAGAACAAATAGGTGCTTTTCGCATCGCCGCCTGAAAAACTCAAATTGTGATCTGTTTGAAATCCGTTGCCAGAATTCAAAAGATTCTTTAAGTGATACACATTTGGAAAATTGTCGGGGTCTGCTCCACCCTGGTATTTTGCAACCGTTGCGTCTGACTGGCCGGTTAATTTCGCATAAGTTGCAGAACTAACAAATGTTGGCAGGTCGGTAGCGTTTTGCCATCCAAAATAATTATTGTAATTAATAGCCATTTTTCCACTCTGCCCACGTTTGGTTTCTACCAAAACAACGCCGTTAGATGCACGGCTACCATAAATAGCAGCGGCAGAGGCATCTTTTAAAATGGAAACGCTTTTGATATTATCAGGGTCAATATCATCTAACGAGCTAACAGCTAAACCATCCTGTAGGATAAGTGGCGCACTTCCGGCACCAAATGTACCGATACCGCGAATGGTAATACCGGCAGCATCGCCACCCGGACGGCCACCACCCTGTTGTATCTGAACACCGGTAACCAGGCCGCTGAGCACCTGCGATCCTGATGTGAATGGCCTGTTTTCGATATCTGCGGAGCTTGCGGTTGCTACGGAACCGGTGACGTTTACCTTCTTTTGTGTACCATAGCCCACAACAACAACGTCGTTTAAAGACTGATTCATCTCTTCAAGCACCACGTCAATATTCTTTTGATCATTTATAGGAACTTCTTTAGTAGCATAGCCTACTGATGTAAATACCAGTATGCCGCTATTTCCCAAAACCTTAATGGAATAGGCACCGTTGGAATTGGTTACAGCACCAGTAGACGTTCCTTTCAGTTTGACGGTAACTCCCGGTACCGGCTGCCCTTTTTTATCTGTTACCCTGCCCGTTATGACAATTTCATTTTTAGTTGTTGCCGGCGAGGGCTGCCTTTCTTTAATGATTATCGTATTCTTATCGAGAAATACATAAGTCACAGGCTGATCCTTAAAACAAGCATCTAAAACATCTTTTAAAGGCATGTCCTTAACAGAAAGTGAAACGGGCTTAGTTTCATTCAGCATGTCGCTGTCATACAAAAAATTATACCCGCTCTGCTTGCGCAGGTCCTTAAAAACGTTTTGTAATGAGGTGTTTTTTACATTTATACTGATTTGTTGTGCGTACGATGATGCGCTTACATGCAGACAGGTGGCTATCAATACGATGATGGTAAGTTTCATGACACACAGGAATTTATTTACCGCACAGGAATTCCACCTGTATGGAAATTCAATAGAATCTTTATACATTTGAATAGGGTTTATTAAAATTGGTTAGTCGATCAATTCATGATATATCCTTTAAATTGCCCGCAAAGGCATGCTGACCGGGAGCGCTACAACGCTTCCGGTTTTTATTTAGAAGATATAATGATTTTAATTGGAGATAAAAGTACAGTTATGGCATTACGGTAATCCTCCTTCCTTCAACATTAAAGTGAACAGATCCTGTTAATTCAAGTGCTTTCAGCACGGTTCCTACATTTTCGTAACGGGATACGGAACCGCCAAAATTTCTCCTCATCATCTTTTCGCTAAAAGCAACATCTACATCATACCATCTGGATATTTGCCTCATGATGGTTTCAATACTCTCATTGTTAAACGCAAAGAAGCCGTTTTTCCAGGCTGTTTCATCATCTACGTTTACATCCTTAACCTCAAACAATGAGCTTTGGTTATTTAAGACTCCCTGTTCGCCTGGTTTTAAAACTGCCTCGTGCCCATTCTTGAATAATCTTACCTTTCCTTCCAGCAGGGTGGTTTTGACCACTTTTTCGTTATCGTAAGCCATTACATTAAAATGTGTCCCCAGTACCTGCACTTCTAAGCCATTTACAACTACCTTAAAAGGTTTAGTTGCATTTTTTGCGACTTCGAAGTACGCTTCTCCTGATAACTCAACTTTTCGATCCTTTCCGGAAAAGCTAGTTGGATATTTCAGCGCAGTAGCAGCATTCAGCCATACCTTTGTTCCGTCGGATAACACGATTTGGTATTGCCCTCCGCGAGGTGTAGTAACTGTATTTTGATCCGGTTCATTAATGTCGGGTTTTTTATTGCCGGCAGTTCTATTGTCTTTGTACACCAGCAATCCTTCTTTGGTTTTACTGACCTGAACACCTGCTTGCGTGGCGATTTCCCCATTTTTTATATCGTTAAGCACAACAACAGATCCGCCGGCCATAGTTAGATAGGCTTTATTGCCGCCGGGGCGTATTATTGACTGGTTATGCCTGGCAATTAAAGGCGGATTATTTTTTGAATGGTATTGCAATTTCCATATTAACAATGCCGAAGAAACACAGACAAAGAGAACCGCGGCGATTTTCAACCAGAAAAAGACCGGAGCCCTTCCAATCTTTGTTTTTGATTGACTCCGTTTAAACTTGCTGTAAACATCAGCATATATAGCTTTCTCATTACCGAGATCTGGATCCCATTGGTCATCCGGAAGTATCATATTGTCCTGGTAGTTATCCAGCAATGCTTTTTCTTCTGCTGAACACGCTCCGGATAAATACTTTTCGTATAAAGACAGGTATTCCTCTTTGGTCATCGTGAAATGATAATTGTTGGGTGGCTTACAATCATTAAGTGTAGATTTAACAACCAATTTCACACACTTTTAATTTTATTTTTTTAGAGGTGAATGCTGCGGTTATAATTGATCGCATTATGCTATATTCTTACAACGTCCCGTACCATTAAGGTAACTAAAAATATGAGTGACGACTTTCAAATAGCAATTCCCTTTTAATGCATTTATCCGGCTTAAAAAGTTCAAGAGGAGATAAGAAATGTAAAGTTTTTATTAATTTTATCCAACCAATTATATGTCTAAAAAGCATCTTGAGGATTTTGAATTATGGGAGTTCATTCGTACAGGTAGCGAATCGGCTTTTGACGTGCTGTTTAAACGCTATTGGATAAGTATGTACAAATTAGCTTACAGCTATCTGAAGGATCCGGAGGTTAGCAAAGAAATTGTCCACGATGTTTTTATAAGCATTTGGAATAGAAAGGAAGACCTGGAGATCCACTCATTCCGTAACTTCCTGCTTACAGCTATCAGGTATGAAATATACAATCGTATGAGGTCTGCAAAATTGCAGGTCATTTACACTCCTGACTACGCAAATGCGGACTGTTTGTTTGATCAGAATTCTGGTGATGAGCGTATCCAGCAACAAGAATTGGAGCAAGATTTAAATCAATATCTGGAGCAACTACCCAAGCGGTGTAATCTCATTTTTCAGATGAGCAGGAATAAACATTTAACCAATGACGAAATCGCAACTATCCTGGGTGTATCTAAACGAACTGTAGATAATCAGCTTTCTTTAGCAGTAAAACATTTAAAAACCTGTTATAAAAGTCATTCAAAAACTGCTTTTATGGTCTTATTTGTATTGCTATCATCAGCAATATTTGAAGGGTTTAAATTTATCTTTGCATCTTAGAAATTATTTGATGATGCATTGTAAGCTCTTGTTTGCTAATGAGTTCATGCTGGAAGATTGTGGGGTAAATGACTGTACCATTATTATCTAATTACTGCGATATAGGTGTTGTTAGCTAAAATTGAGTATACAAAGCTAACTGCGAAACATTATTTATCGCCTAAGAATCTCGATGTCTTATGTATTGATTGAGATAACCTTTTTCTATGCCCATTTTTTTGCTTAACCGGTAGCCAATGGCTACATATGCCCTGTTTTGATCAAAAATTCGGCCGTTAACTTTGCTTTTATTCCGAGCATTAATAAAAACCTCATTTTGGAGGCTGATAAAAGGCCCTTGGGTAAAAAGGGTATCGTGCCTGAGGGAGATAACCGCACGTGCAAAATACCGGAAACGCTGCGCAAAATATTGATCGTTTCGCAAGGTAGTATTACCAACAAAACGCTGTTCCAGCCTCAAACGGTGTTGTAATATGGTTGCTTTACCCAGTTTTTGATTAACAATAAATTGCTCCCAGATCCTGCTCTCTGGCCGAAAAGTAGGCGCTCCGTCCGCATTTCTGCCATTGTTAGCAGCGTAGGCATATCCCAAAGCTGCTATTTTATTGTTTGCAAAGTAATAGTTAACAGATGGTCGCAGAAGGATGTTACGCAAATAGTCGTATTGATCGGCTGACCTGAATTGAGCATCAAATGATGCTCCCAGCGTTCGGAGAAACGCTGGGTTGAAATAATGCCCCCCAGCCCGAGACATGGCTCTCCTGCGCTGATAGTTTACAAGGCACCCAAAGAAAACTTAGCAATAAAAAGAATCTAAACTTCATTTTCATCGTCGGTAAGGCTTATTTAGATTTCTTTTCCGGAAGATCGTGCAGGGTTTCTTTTAAGAATTCTACTTTTCCGGTGTGAATATCATAAACGGCGCCTACGATCAGTATCTCGCCTTTTGAATATTTTTTATGCAAAATAGGATCTAAATTCCTGAGGGTATTTACCTGATCAATTACATTTTGTCTTACGGCATTATTCACTGGATCACCTGGCATGTGTGCAATCTTGGCTACAGCAGGTTTAATTTCATTTATTAAAGTAACTATGTGGCCGGGAACATCTTCTGGTCTTTGCACTGCAGCCGCCACAGCTCCACACTCAGTATGTCCTAAAACAACAATTAACCTGGTGTATAATTTTATTACCGCATACTCCATACTTCCATAAGAGGCTGCCGATGATACTTGCCCCGCCGTTCTGATAATAAATAAATCACCTACACCCTGGTCAAATACAATTTCATTTGGCACGCGTGAATCAGAACAGCTTACAATGGTTGCAAAAGGTTTTTGACCAAAGCCTAATTTTTTAATGGTTTCAGCATCCTGCCTCGGGCGGATGGATTTGTTTTCGACAAACCTTCTATTGCCTCCCATCAGCTTTTTTATAGCTACTCTTGGTTCAGTAAATGCCGAATCTCTATTTACAATATAGTGATCCGCCCGCCATTTTAAGGAGCCGGGAGCTGATTGATCATGCTTTTTGATGACGGCTGATGATTGTACGTTCTGTGCATCTGCAAAATAATGCAGCGTAAACAATGCAATGATTACAAGTAGTAATTTTTTCATTTAAATAGGTACTAAAAGAGATTTAATGTGTGTTTTTTGCTAGTTAGGCGAAGAAGTTTAAGGCTACACTTATACTATTGAATTGAGATAATTTAATCCTGAGTGTAGGTATCGATAATTGTAAGTACCGTAATTATTCAAATAGGAGAAAGTGTCTCGTGGACTGGAAAGAATGGTACTCAGCCTGCAATGAAATACCTGCGTAGTTTTTTTCAAAGATAAAGAGCATCCTTTTGAATGTTCTTTATCTTAAAAATCCATCATTATTGAATACATGGAAAAAATTATTTCCCCCAAAAGTTATCTTCCAGCTCCTGGTCATCAGAAAACAACCATACACCTGTTATCTTCCCTTTATTTACTTCAAAAAGGTCTATTCCTGTCATATCGATGTTCCGGTCCTCAATTGTACCGCTGAAGCGAACTGGCAGTGCGGCCATATTGCCGTTGACCATTAAATTGCCGTATGGCTTCAATTCAAAAGTTCCCTGGGTTGCTTCCATCATACCACCGAGCATTTTTCCGATCGCCTCGATTCCTGATTTTACTCCTGAAAATTTGTGGGATCCTGGTTGATGCCATTGTGCGTTGGGACTAAAGAATGAAAAGGCAAGGCCTACATCGCCTTTTCCTAAGGCCTCCAAATAAGCTGAAATTATTTCCTTTGGCATCATAATATTTGATTTTTTTTAATGTTTACTTTGCAAAGTAATGTGATATCTTACTTTTGCACAAGTACTTACTTACCGGTAAGGTACTTACCTATAGGTTAGATATATTGATAATCAAATGGAAGAAACTCCAAAAATAATCATGCAGTCGGATATAAACTGCCCGGTTAGAAAATCTTTAGTATTGTTGGGTGGCAAATGGACGTTGTTAATACTGTTCCAGATAAATGAAAGGACTATCAGGTACGGCGAGTTAAAAAGATGTATTCCTGGAATCAGTGAGAAGGTGCTAATTCACGAATTGAACGTCTTGGTGGCAAATGAATTTGTTGCTAAGAAGTCGTACGCGGAAGTTCCCCCAAGAGTTGAATACCGACTGACCGACAAAGGGTTGAATACTTTGCCAATCGTAGATCAACTTGCAGCTTTCGGACTGCATAACCTTTTCTGATATTTAATTTTTAATAGCTATATATCAATTTCATCGCTCCGCAAATCTCTTCTTATTTAACTTTGCCGATGTAAATTTACATGAGAAACACAGCGGGTACAGTTGGTTCCCCGATATAATTTTAACTAAATCACGCAAACTGAACGCGACAATTACTTTGAAACTAAGACTCGACACGGCTGACTGGTTTTTAAACGGCGTAATGATATTTAGGCACTAAAACTACGTTTGGCTTTTCTATATACAAGGCAGGTCTGTAAGTTACGGAAGTGCCCGGATCCGGAATGAAAAAACGGTGTCAAATTCAAATTCTATTTTAGGTGAATCTTGTGGAGTATACACGCCGAATGTGTTTGTTGGCGACGGGAGCAGACCTTATCAGAGAACTACAGAAATCCACGAAGCTCAAAGAGGATGTCAGTTATAGTTAAACCAAAACATATATTTTGCAAACAATTATAAATAACTATTTTCGTCGAGTCAATTGTAAACGAAACCAGTAAATTTCATTTTGGCGATTTTAATGATTCGTTTCAGTACACTTGTGATGTATTGAACGCAATTAAGATCGTAGTAATTATTGCCAAACCGGAAATAAAAGGCGACCTCTTTTATTCACTTTATGTTTAAAACTTTATAAGCCATGGCGTCCATTTACGGAGCTTTTGATGATCATCAACTTGCTGATCTTTTAACGTCAGATGATGAGGCTGCATTCGTTGAAATTTATGAACGCTATTGGAGTAAGCTTTATATAGTGGCACGAAACAGATTAAATGACTCCTGCGAAGCAGAAGAAGTCGTTCAAGATATATTTTACAGCCTTTGGCGGAATCGAAGGTCGTTCGAATTGATAAAGGGATTTGATAATTATTTTTTATCAGCAGTAAAGTTTGGCGTAATTAACCGGTTATCAAAAAAGGCCCGGCGAGTGACTTATTCTCAGGAGATTGCTGAAAGGGCATCAGAAATTGATGAAAGTACAACTCACCAGCTGGACTTACTTGACCTTCAACAACACATACAAGTATCTTTAAGCAGTTTACCTGACAAATGCAGGGAAATTTTCAACTTAAAGTACGTTCAGGGATATTCACAACGACAAATTGCCGAGGAACTGACAATTTCCGAAAAAACAGTAGAAGCTCATTTATCAAGGGCCCGTAAAAAGCTCAAGGGGACATTTTTTCATATCTCATTATTCCTTATCTCAATTTTTCTTTTGTTCTCGCAACAGTAATATTCAATACCTGCATGTAGGCAGCAATTTTTTTTTGCTGCATAGGGATTTGTGCCTTTGCTTTGTCTATATATAAAACGACATCTTTAATGGCTGCAAAGGAAAACCAGGAACGCATATGGGAACTTGCCAGGAAATGGCAGGATGATAGCATTACAGAAGACGAACGTAAGGAATTCAATGATTGGTATAAATCCTTTGATGACACCGGTATGCCCGATCTCCTGGGTGATAGCCCCGAGGCATTAAAGGAACGAATGCTTCGGTCTGTTATGAAAATGAAAAGCAATTCTGACGGGGCAGCTGCACAAACGACGTTTTTTTCTTATCGCGTTGCTGCCGCAGCAATTGTCCTTCTTTGCTTATCTGTCGGTGCATATTTATTTTTAAGGCCGTCAATAAAATACAGCGCTCACAAGATTGCTTTTATAAAAACCGATGCCAGTCCCGGGCGTAATAAAGCAATACTTACTTTATCAAACGGCGAAAAACTCGACCTTGATCAAGCGCAAAGCGGAATATTGGCCAGAGAAAAAAGCGCTATTGTCAAGAAGACAAAAGATGGGCGGTTAGCCTATAACAATACAGCTTTAGGAGCTGGCCTAAACAATGGCAAAATGTTATATAATACGGTAACTACGCCAAGGGCGGGACAATATCAAATTACACTGCCAGACGGATCGGATGTTTGGCTTAATGCCTGCTCGTCCATTAGTTTTCCGCTTGCTTTTGGGGAAAATGAGCGGCAAGTAAAAATAACGGGAGAGGCTTATTTCGAAGTTAAAAAAAATAAACATTTACCGTTCCGTGTAATCAGCAACAACCAAATAGTAGAAGTACTTGGTACACATTTCAACATTAACGCCTATGTAGATGAATCGGTTGTAACAACAACCTTACTCGAAGGATCGGTAAAGATATCTCAACTTAACCAGTCCGGCGCCAAGTTTCTTAAACCCGGGCAACAATCAACTATTCAACCCGGTAAAGCGGCTATTAATATACAACAAGTAGATACTGAAATTGCTGTTGCCTGGAAGAATGGTTATTTCCGCTTTGAACATGCTGACCTGCAATCATTGATGCGGCAGTTTTCCAGATGGTATGATGTTGATGTAAGTTATGAGGGCGCAATAAGTGATGATTTTTTTGAAGGGCAGATACCGCGAAGCTCCAAATTATCTGAAGCATTAAAAATATTGGAATTGGGAGATGTCCACTTTAAAATAAAAGACAAAAAATTAATAGTGCTGCCTTAAATGACCTTTTTAATCAAACAATTGTTAAACCAAAAGCTCAATGATATGAAGAAATAGCTATACAATTACCCACATGCCTAAAAAGAGCCGAAAGTGCTTCCAACACTTTCGGCTAATTACGTCGGGCCAGTCAAAAAACGAATCCATTACTAACCCAAGCTTAACAAAAGTATGAAATTTAAACTATGTGGCAAATTAGCTGCCATTGGGTGGATTTTTCCATCTAAAATCATTCTGGTGATGAAACTCACTACACTCCTTTTAATTATTGCCTGTGTGCAAGTATCCGCCAAAGGATACGCGCAAATGGTTACGCTCTCAGAAAAGAACATCCAAATAGCTGAAGTGTTTACCAAGCTGCATAAGCAAACCGGTTACAGTTTTTTTTACAAATACAAGTTTGTCAAAAATATAAGGGTATCTGTTGAATTACAGGATGTAAATATTGAACAAGCCCTAAACGCGATTTTAAAGGACCAGCCGCTCACCTATTCTATTGTCAATAAGACTGTGGTTTTAAAAAGAAAGGAAGGAACTGATGCTACAAAAGACATCGGTATTCCGCCTGTAACAATAAAAGGTAAAGTCCTCGATGAAAACGGAAAAACCTTGCCAGGCGTCACAATTAAAGTCAAGGGATCGAATACTGGGGTCGTCACCGATTCAGAGGGTTTATTTACGTTCACGGTTCCGGAACATGCTACCATTGTTGTATCCTTTATCGGGTATGAATCGCAGGAAATTGCGTTAAACGGAGAACTAAACTTGACTGTCAAACTTACGCCTTCCCTTAAATCCCTCGATCAGGTTATCGTGATTGGCTATGGCGCTCAAAAGAAATCGGACATTACCGGCTCAGTTGCACGTGCCGATTTGGAGTCATTCAGACAATCGCCCAATACTAATTTAGTACAGTTGTTGCAAGGAACGGTGCCCGGTTTAAATATCGGACAGGTATCATCTGCGGGCCAGTCGCCTACGATTCAAATCAGAGGACAATCTACAATTTCCGGATCCCAAAATGTTTTGATTGTTCTGGACGGAATTGTTTATAGTGGCGATATATCAAGCATTAATCCAAATGACATCGCTTCCATCGATATCTTAAAGGATGCAAGCAGTAAAGCCATTTACGGTGCATCAGCAGCAAACGGCGTATTGTTGATCAGCACAAAAAAAGGGAAAGCAGGCAGCAAGCCGGTTATTAACTTTTCATCTTCCTATGCTACACAGAACCCAGCTAGCCAGTTACATCCTTTAGACAGGAATGAGTTTATACAAAAAGTAAAAGATATCAATTGGCGACAAGCTTATTTAGCGCCTGATTACCTTACACCAAATCCGGCCTTCGATCTCCGGTCAAAATTAGATGCTACGCAGGTATCGGGTTATGACAATGGAACCGATTACAATTGGTACAAAGCAGCCACTAATCCGGGCCTGTTGTATGACCAGCAGCTAAGTGTGAGTAACGCTACCGAAAAAACCAATTTTTTCATTTCCGGCGGCTATACCAAACAAAAAGGCTTTGTTATTAATGATCAGTTCAACAGGAAATCGGTAAGAATCAATCTGGAAACGAAAGTTTTCGATTGGCTTACTGTCGGAGCGCAGGCATTTACTTCACTAGCTGATTATTCCGGTAACCCACCAGATTTACGAAGCATCATGCTTTACAGTCCTTTGAACACTCCATACAGCCCTGCCGGAGCCATCAATTTGACACCCAATGCATCCATTAATAATCCCTTTTTAAGTACCTATGGAAGTGATTATAACCACAGAAATACACTGTCAGGTAATTTTTACGGGATTTTCAATATTCCTCAGGTTAAAGGACTTACCTATCGTTTGAACTATGGTAACGGATATTATTGGAATCAACATTACATGGCTAACCAATACTCCGCTAATTTTACAGGGGCGGTTTCAAAAGTTAATGATGCCACTTACGATTATACTTTGGACAACATTCTAAATTATAAACGAACTTTTGGTACTGATCATTCAATTGACTTAACCATGGTTTATGGCGCAAGAGAGCGTAAGTATGAAACCACATCTGCTTCAGGCGCGGGATACAACAATATATCGTTGGGTTATAATAGTTTACAACAAGGACTTATCCAGCAAATATCATCCAATGCTTATAGCGAGACTTATAATTATCAAACTGCCAGGCTGAGTTATGACTATAAAAGCAAATACCTGTTAACATCTACGATCAGGAGGGATGGATTTTCCGGCTTTGCCAGTAATAAGAAATTTGGTGTTTTCCCATCAGTGGCAGCTGCATGGGTAGCCAGTAATGAGTCCTTTCTTAAAATCAACTGGCTTGATAATTTAAAGTTACGGGTGGGTTATGGCTCCAATGGCAATTTAACCAACCGTTATGCTTCTTTGGCTACTGTATCTCAGGGCGCTGCTTATGTTTTCGGCGATGCCGGCAGTACCTTATTTGGCCAACAGGTAGCTACATTAGCCAACAACAACCTATCATGGGAAACGACAACCGGTATTAACATTGGTGTAGATTTTTCGTTATTCAATGGACGGATAAGTGGGGCTGTGGATTACTACAATACCAATACCAATAATTTGCTTTTTAGTGTTAACATCCCTACAATTACAGGATTCTCGTCTATCAATACCAATGTTGGGGAAATAAATAATTCCGGTGCTGAATTTACATTAAATACAATAAACGTTAAAGTAAAGGATTTTCAATGGAGCACTGTACTAAATTATGCAACCAATAAAAACAAGATCAAAAAATTACTGGGCTCCGGTGACCTTGTATCCAGCAACCTGTTTATCGGACAACCTTTGGGTGCTATCTACAACTATAAAACCGATGGTTTATGGCAAATTGGAGAAACGCCCCCGGGCGGTTATTACACAGGCGGCAATAAGCTGGTGGATGTCAATGGCGATGGTAAAATAACATCAGATGACCGGGTAATTTTAGGGCATACCGAACCCGCTTACAGGTTTAGTATAGGCAATACGTTTTCTTATCAACAGTTTTCGTTATTTGTATTTATCAACTCTGTACAGGGTGGAAAAAATGGCTATTTGGGCTACAATAATCCATGGAGCGATGGTGGTATTCAGCAGGGAGATAATGCCATAAGAAATAACTGGTTTAAAGAAGTCAATTACTGGACACCTTCAAATCCAAATGCAACTTACCGCATCACGGGCAGTGTGCCTGCTATCGATCCAGGCATCTATCAGAATAGAAGCTTCGTAAGGCTCCAAGAGGTTTCACTCAGCTATAATTTCAGTAGCGCACTGATCAACAAAGTGGGAATAAAAAATCTGCGTGTTTTTCTGAGCGGTAAGAACCTTGCAACTTGGACGAAGTGGAAAGGATGGGACCCTGAAACCATCCAGGGCTTTGCTTATGGAGCATCCCCGGTTATTAAAGCGTATTCCGCAGGATTAAATGTTACCTTTTAATTATTAAAACATGAAAAATCTATATAAAATTTTGATGTGTACTGTGTTACTGAGTACAATATCATGTAAGAAGACATTCCTCGATGAAAAACCACTCGATTTTGCAAGTACGGTCAATTCATTTAGCACTTTAAAGGACTTTAACGCTTCTGTTTATAACTTATATAATTTAGTTCGTACCGAGTTTTATACTTACGATGAACAAAGTCCATTTGATTACATCTACGGATTGGACCTGGTATACGACGGCCAGCCAAGCGGCCCTCAGCGGTTTAGTGATTACGCGGTTTCAACCAATCCGAGTAATGGTTATTTAACAATCCATTGGACTAACCTCTATAAAATCATTTCAGAAGCGAACACCATTTTAAACAGGTTGCCATCCTCATCAGTAACTGGTGCGGATGCTAATATTGTTCAGGCGAATGCCAGGTTTTTTCGAGGTTTTGCCTATCGGACACTGGCCTATTTATACGGTGGGGTTCCGTTAGTGTTGAAGGAAGTGACTTCGCCTAAGACGGATTTCGTAAGGGCGAGTCAGGCTGATGTTTATAAACAAGTGATTGACGACCTGATGTTTGCCGCTGCCAACCTGCCGGCAATTTCGGCAGTGCAAGATGGCCAAATATCCAAAACGGCAGCTCAGCATTTGTTAGCTGAAGTTTATTTAGCCGCAGGGCAGTTTAATAATGCGGTTACAACGGCCAGTCTTGTAATCGATGATGGAAATATGGCTTTAATGAAAACAAGATTTGGGTCGCAAAGCGCAGACCCGGGAGATGTTTATTGGGATTTATTCAGGCCGAAGAACCAAAATCGTAGTTCGGGTAATAAAGAGGCTATCTGGGTAATTCAATTTGAAAACGATGTGCCGGGAGGCTCTTCATCCGCTACGTCTATTAACGGTAGCTACCGTTTGGAAAGACAGCACGCACCTTTAATCAGGGATCTTACATTAAGCGGTGGCGCAAAACCGTTTTTATGGCCGGTATCCGATTATACCGGTGGAAGGGGCATCGGCTGGGCCATTTCTACAAGATATTTTACCAATTCCATCTGGACCAGTGATTTTAGTAATGACATGAGAAACTCAAATTATAACTTTGTCCGGACTTTCACCTACAACGACCCGGCTAAACCCGCGTATTTTGGCCAGAACGTTTCGACAGAAAATCCGCCAGCGGGAGTTACCGTCCCAAGCAGGGCATTTTACGCCTATCAGTCCAAATGCACAACTCCGGGAAAACACCCGGATGGATTATTCATCAATAAGTCCACGTTTTTACTGAGTTCTGCAGCAGGCGGTACATATTGTAATCAATATATGTTTCGTCTGGCCGAGACCTATTTAATACGTGCCGAAGCATACCTCGGTGCCGGATCGTTGGAAAACGCTGCAAAAGATATAAATGTTGTCAGAGCGAGGGCAAATGCCTCACCCGTATTATCTTCTGCGGTCAATATTAATTACATATTAGATGAGCGGATGCGCGAATTAGGTGTTGAAGAAAAGCGACGGCTTACTCTGGCCCGGCTTAATCTGGTTTACGATAGGACCGTAAATGTAGCGCACAATCCGGTTGCTGCCAATATCAAACCAACCAACAATCTTTGGCCGATACCTCAAAGTGAAATAGAAAGAAACAAAGACGCCAAATTAATTCAAAATCCTGGCTATTAGTGTAATACTAAATAAAACAAAGCTTATTTTAAATGGATAATTTTAAGATAAAAATTAAGTATCTGACACTAATTGCATGCCTGTCCATAATGATTGGACAGGCATTTGCGCAGTCAGCTGTTCAGCCACTTCCATACATTCTGGACATGGTGCATAATAACCCCGGGGAAGTACCTTATGTAACAAAGTATAATGATCCGGTTTACATGAAATCGCAGGGTTTTAATGGAATGGTAACCCATTGGTTTGTCAATTGCGCCATTACTTATGATAATTACGAAAAAGGCATTGTTCCTGAAAATAGTAAAGAGCGGGAATGGATAATGGCGAAAGCTGCGGAAATCGATAAAAAGTTGAATGCCTGTAAAAAGGCCGGTATGTGTGTTTATCCATTTACCGACTTCATTGTTTTTCCAAAATCTTTGTGGACAAGATATGGCAGCGAAATAACGGGACAAGGTAAGGTAGCCGGGACTGGCGGCATGGACGAACGGTCGAGAAAGCCCGATATGCAAAGCAAAAGAACCCAGGATATGCTCCGTGCACAGATCGCCGGCATTTTTGAACGGTTTCCTCAACTGGACGGTTTGACACTTCGCTTTGGCGAAACATATTTACAGGATGCCCCTTACCATATGGGAGGCGGGCCTATACGTGATGGCAAGAGTGGTATAGAAGACCAGGTGACCTTGATAAACATTTTACGGGATGAGATTTGTGTAAAGCGCAATAAGAAGCTGTTTTATCGTACTTGGGATTTTGGATATAATTTCCATAATAACCCCGATTATTATCTGGCAGTTACCGATCTAATAAAACCGCATCCTAATTTAATTTTTGTCATTAAATATCAGCAGGACGATTTTCACCGCATGACACCATTTAATCCTACACTCGCCATCGGCAACCATGCACAAATAGTGGAGGCGCAATCAAGGATGGAAGCTTATGGGAAAGGTGCGCATCCGTATTATACGGCCAAAGGCGTAATAGACGGCTGGCCGGAGACGAAATATGAAATCGTTTTTGGGCGACACGAATTCAATGGAAAGCTTAACGATCCAGACAAACCGCGGGGAATAAAAGATATTTTGGGTAAAGGACTATTAAAAGGAGTAATGACATGGTCAAATGGAGGCGGATGGGACGGTCCGTATATCACTAATGAGTTATGGGCAGATTTGAATACATACGTGCTTTCGCAATGGGCGCAGCATCCCGAAAAGTCCGAAGAAGCCATCTTTTATGAGTTCGCTAAAAGGCTTGGGTTAACTGGTTATGAAGCCGATCTGTTCAGACAGTTAAATCTATTGACCATAGAAGGGGTGCGGAAAGGACAATTGAACAGTTATACGTCTAATGCCGTTTGGTGGAGTCGTGATCAATATTTTTCAGCGGCAGAAAACAAAAATATAGTCGATGAAATCATTAATAAAAAGAGAGAGAGAGAAATGTTGGCTGAAAAAGCAGAGGCTTCAGCCATATGGAGGCAGATTGAAGCGTTATCGAAACAAATCCATGTAAACAATGCAGCTGATCAGGAAGCTGTTGAAGTGTCCTGTACTTATGGCCGGATAAAATATGAACTGATCGAGCAGATGTGGATATTGATGATAGAAAACGGCATCGCAAAACGGAGCGGCAGTTTCAATATAGGGATAATTAAGCAGGCCATTAACCGTTACGACCATTTATGGTCGGAATGGAAGGCTCTAAAATCATCCAGTAAATATTGCGCTACTCTTTATACCGATTTGGCTTTTAGAAATCAGCAAAACGGAAGTATTGGAGAGCTGGTTGACAGTTTAAGAAAGGTTTTATGACGATCGTTATGTTTATGCTTATCGTATCAGCTTTAATATAGGGACACTGATACACGTTACACAGTTGATATTTAGTGAATTACTGAACTCCTTTATAAAACTCTGCCAAATAAACTTCTCGAGAAATTTATTTCAATTCAAAGAATATGGAATGGGTTTAATATCTGTTATTGCATTCCTCCGGTGTTAGTGACTTTAATGGTTTTTAAAAGACGATTTACTGATTTAAGGACGGGAGTCAATCTATCATTGGTTGCCTCCGACTATAGGGGGCTTTGAGTAATCCATTCAATTCGAACAGGCGTTTTCATGAATAAAGAGAATTATTTCCCCCCTTTTTCGTATATTTGAATATAGCATTTGCAGCTATATACTTATAAATAAAAATTGGTGAGTAATTCGGTGAGTGCGAAATTGAAAACCATTCAAGATATCAAATAAGCGCAGAAAATTAGGGTTAAAACAAATCCCTCCCTCTCCGCAAATTCGATAACAAAACACAATAAAAGCCTGCAAATCAAACAATTACAGGCTTTTTTGTATTTTAAAGCAAATCCCTTATTTATTCATCAAATCCCTATAAATAGCCGAAGAGCTGATTATCTATCCTGATAATTATGATTTGTTACATTGTTTTCGATAAACAAGGGGTGATTGGCCGGTAATTATTTTGAATTGTCGATTGAAATTGGATAGATTGTTGAATCCACATTCATAGCATATTTTGGCGACGCTTTGGTTGTTATCGTGTAAAAGGGAGGTGGCATGAATAACCCGCACTTGATTAACAAATTGAGAGAACGTTTTTCCTGCCTGCCTTTTGAAATAGCGGCAAAAGGCAGCTTCGTTCATGAATACCAATGCGGCTGCTTTTTGGAAACTTACTTCCTCTTTGAAATTCTCCAACACATACCGGTAAACGTCGTTCAGTTTTGAGAAACCATGTTGCTTTTCAATGGTTCCATATGGCCCGAGTGGCAACATCTTTACCTTATTATCTGGGAGCAGTGTTATACGGTCTAACAGATCCAGTAAAAGCAAAATCGGTTTCAATCCTGGTTTGGTTAATTCAGTAAATAATCCCTCTGTAGCTTTGTTCGGTGAAGTGAACTTAAACCCGGATGATTGAACAATCTGCAATAACTTTTTCACCTTATGAAATTCAGGTTTTTCAAAAACATCTCTGCCTAAGAAGTCGTGTTTAAACTGAATAATAACCGCGTGAGCTTCTTCACGTCTGAGCACAGAGGATCGTTCTACTACAAAACAATGGGGAAACATCGGACCGAAAAAATAGACATCCCCTTCGGTAAAATTCATTACCATATTGCCGCCATAAAATTTCCCCCGTCCGTGTATAATATAGATAAATTCGTAACCATTATGAAAATGAAACCGGTCGGAAAATTGTGTCGCAATCTCTTGTTTTACAATAAAACTGACGTCAATTGGCTGAGCGAGCTCTTTAAAAACTTTCTTCATTGAAAACGGAACAAGCTGGTGTTATAAGTAGCTATTCGAATACGTTATTCAAATATAAAATAATTATGCTATCATAATACGAGGTTGCCAGGTGAACAGGGGCGCGATCAAAGTAACGAATATCTATTGATATACTTGTCTACCCGAAGTCCCGACGATCCCGGAAAAAATTAAAAGAGATTTTCGGATTCGTAACAAATAGGATAGGATGATATGCATGGATAACCATAGTTCTTCTTTAAATTAAGGGATGTAAATAGTGTATCAAAAATGGCAAAAGGAGTATTTTTTTAAGTTTTCAATTATTAAGATTTTGGGATGGGACTAAGCAAAGGTAAAATGGTGCAATTTAATAGTGAATCCTTCTGTTTTCCGATTGGGCAAATTTCATTGTTATTGGATTGTGGAATTTCCGATGAGAAATAATGATAATTAAAAAGTAAACCAATAAAAATCATTGTGTATGCGATATATAAATTTTTATAAACTATTATTTTGTCTGGCACTTACCTATTCTTCTGTTGTTAAGGCACAAAACAATCTGCCACAGTTAAGCCAGGAACTTGCTAAAAATTTCAAAACAAAAGATTCGCTTTTCAAAGAACCCTTTGTGGACTTGGACGAATGGCGGGATAAACCTGTACGCCACCGTTATGTTCACGGAGGCTTCAAGGGGACTGAAACCCGTTTCTCTTTTTACTTTCCGACAAAAGAACAGTATCAAGGAAGGTTTTTTCAATACTTTACTCCTTTCCCGGACAATGAAAACCTTGCACAAAATGCAAAGGGAGAGGACGACATGATAAGCTTCTCCAGTAATAGTGGTGCATATTTTATCGAGACGAATGGTGGCGGAAAAATTGATTTTTCTAAGCCTAAATTTAATGCCGACCCTACCATCGGAGCTTACCGTGCCAATGCAGCTTCAGCCCAATTTTCACGGGTGGTTGCGGGCCAGGTTTATCGCAACGAAAAACGGCCATACGGCTATGGTTTTGGTGGTAGTGGCGGTGCTTATCGGACACTTGGCAGCGTTGAAAACACCGAAGGTGTATGGGACGGAGTTGTTCCGTTTGTTATGGGTTCGCCTGTTGCTATCCCCAACGTCTTCACCGTACGCATGAATGCGATGCGGATACTACATGACAAACTTCCAGGCATTGTAGACGCGTTGGAACCTGGAAGCAGGGTGGCAGTAGACGCCGGGCTCAACGCCGAAGAAAAGGGAGCATTGCAAGAGGCAACCAAAATGGGTTTTCCGCCAAAGGCCTGGTTCGCATATAAAACAATGGGCGTTCACGGTTTTTTAGTTCTTTACCAGAGTATAGTCAGGTTTGATTCAAAGTATTTCAAGGAGGATTTCTGGCACGTTCCCGGCTATCTGGGGGCTAATCCGCCCGCATCCCTTTTAAAAGCACGAATACAAAAAGTAAGTAGGATAAAATCCGGTGTAACGAATGACGAAGCTGTCAAGTTAGGATTAACCGAATCACTTTCAGCTCAGGAAAAAGGGACTGCCGATGCTGCCTGGAAGAGCATGGGTGAAAAGGAAGGAACAATGCCTGTTGCATTTCAGTTGGAGGACATACTGCCTGATGTTAATTTTATCGGTGGGGATTTAATCATAAAAAGTGGAGCAGCTGCCGGTCAGGTTTTGCAATTGACCAAAACCGCGAATGATAAAGTTGTTCTTAGCCCTACCAACAGCCCCACTTTGCTTGCCCGGGTAAAGCCAGGAGACACTGTGCAGGTAGATAATTCGAATTTTCTCGCGGTACAAACTTATCATCGTCACCAGGTGCCCGGTAAAGAATATTATGTATGGGATCAGTTTCGTGATTCTGCCGGCAAGCCCATATATCCGCAACGTCCCGTTTTGCTGGGGCCAATATTTACCCAATCTGCTTCCGGAGTGCTGCCCAAGGGCAAATTCAAGGGCAAGATGATTTTGGTGGAATCGTTGTGGGACAGCGAAGCTTTCCCCTGGCAAGCGGACTGGTACCGGACCAAACTGCAGGAAAACATGGGCGCCAGCCTGGATAACAACTTCCGGCTATGGTTTACTGACCACGCCAATCACGGCGACTTATCAAATCCCGATGCTCCAACCCACGTGGTCAGCTACGTCGCTGTGTTACACCAGGCCCTGCTTGATTTAAGTGCCTGGGTGGAAAAAGGACTTGCCCCTGCAGCAACTACAAATTATAAAATAGTGGATGGGCAAGTTGTCGTACCTGCTTCTGCAGGGGAGCGCAAAGGTATACAGCCGGTTGTAACGTTGCAGGCCAACGGCACCGACCGGGCTGAAGTGAAGCCGGGTGAGCCAGTGGCTTTTAATGGCACAATTGAAGTGCCTCCGCACGCCGGCAAAGTGATAGCAGCAGCGTGGGATTTTGAGGGGAATGGCACCTTTCCGGTTAAAGGCACGCTTATACCAACGAATAAAACAGGTTCAAATGTAACACTGAAGGCCACCTACACGTTTCCCAGGCCGGGAACTTATTTCGTTACATTGAAGGGTGTGTCACAGCGGCAAGGCAACGTCACAAATCCTTTTACCCGTATCCAAAACCTTGCACGAGTACGGGTGATAGTTGAATAGGATGGCTGATAGTAACTCAAATGTACTGGCAAGAAAACCAGGGGAAAAAGCCAAAATAGGTTTGCCTCAATGACTTAATATTAACAACGATAAACGAAATATATGAAACGATTTGAAGGCCAGGTAGCAGCGATTTCATGAGGCGCAGACGGCCTTATAAAAATTAAAGTTGAACTACAGGGATTTAATTTTGATGTCGACATGGGCTCGAATCAGGGATCAAAAATTTATCTTATGCACTTTAAATTGATAAATAGCACAATATTGACTGCCTTTGAACATAGCATTTGCAGCGATATCAAAGTAAATTAAAAGTGTTGCGTATTTCGGTGAGTAAGAAATAAAATCCGCATAACATATTGAATATCAAAGCAATTTAAGGCAAACAAATCCATAGCTCTCCGCCAGGTACATTCTATTAAAAAAACGCCGTAAATAAATTATTTACAGCGTTTTCTTTATAAAGCTTATAGTGTTCACTTTTTCAGGAGCATCCGTTCAGATTAAAATAGGTTAACGCTTAAAATTATTTACAATCAGGAAATACGTTTTAAAGGCTTATTAATTATTTTTAACCACAAAGTGATATCTACCAGAAGTTAGATCATACGCTAATTTGTTATCTTCTGATTTGGAAAATTTGACACCAACAGATTCAGATACAGGTTTATTGCTTTCAAAAACCTGCTTTGGTTCCGAAGCTGGCAGGTATAGTAGCGCATGGGTATTTTCCGGGACAATTACATCCACCTCTAAATGGCCGGCAATCCTTTTCCACGCTACGCTGATATCTCCGCTTATAGAAGTAAAACTACCTTTCACCCAATTTAAATCATCTACAAAATCTGGTTTGATTACAAATTTCCGGAAACCGGGGCCATCTTCTGCCGGGCTGATCCCTACCAGGTTATTGAAAAACCATTCATTAATCTGCCCGGACATAAAATGATTTTGTGAGCCAAAATTACCTACTCCTGCATCCCATTTTTCGGTAAGGCTGGTGGCTCCCATCTTAATCTGGTAACCATAACCCGGTTTATCAGATTGATTATTCATAGCATAAACCACATCCGAACGACCGTTATCGGCCAATGCGCGAAGCAGAAAGCGGTAAGCAACCTCCCCTGTTGTAAAACTATCCTGATGATTGTGAATATCATCAACCAGCTTTTTCAGTAAGTTTTCGCGGTTATCCGGTTCTGTGAAATTAAAGAAAAGAGCCATGGCACTGGTGGCCTGCGAACCGGTTGAATAGGTTCCGGTTGCCTGCTTGTAAAATTCCTTATTAAAAGCCATACGAATCTGCTCCGATGCATTCTTAAATAGTCCGGCATCCGCAGTTTTATTCAGCTTTTTAGCGATATTATACATGATCCAGTTATCATAATAATATATTGCCGTTCCGGTATATGATACCGGTGTAAGTTGTGAACCCCAGGGTTCTTTGGGGCCTATGTCATACCAATCACCCAAACCAGTGTGAATGATATTATTGACGGATTCTTTGGATAAAAATTCAACGTATCGTTTCATGCGGTCATAGTACCGCTCTAACAATGACACATCTCCCGAGAACAGGTATTGCTGCCACGGCACAATGATAAAGGAACTTCCCCACTCCGGTGAATTCCTCATCCCGTTGGTTAACGATGGGGAGCCTGCTATAAAATATTCAGGGGCAATGTTCGGCACAAAACCGTTCTCCAGTTGCGCATCCGCCATATCATTCATTGTTTTCCTGAACAACAAGGCCATATCATAATTATACCTTAACGCAGGACCGTTGAGGTGATTCTCTTCCAGCCAGCCCATTTTTTCACGCTGTGGGCAATCGGTCATCAGGCTCATCATGTTGCTGCGCTGTGCCCAGCGTACCAGGTTGTAAATTTTATTGAATAAGGTATTGGAGCATTCAAAATTGCCTACCGGCCTGGATGATGAGTGAACAATCACGTCGGTTAACTGTCCAACCTTTGGCAAATTCCCGCCCTGTTCCGGGGCGTACAATTCCACCTGTAGGTAACGGGCTCCCTGGTAAAAATATTTAGGAAAGTATTTTTCATCCCCAGTTCCAGCCAGCGTATATTCCCACCAGGCGGGCCTTACCCCATCCTGTGTTGCAGAACGCCTGTCAACCAGGCTGTTTTCTCCCAGCAGCTCTGATGGTATCATACGAACCCTTGATCCTTTAGGCCCGCTAACCCGGAGTGCCGGCATCATGGAGGCATTCTGACCAAAGTCATAGATCCAGACATGATCGCTGATCTTGTTTATTTTAACGGGGGAGATAGAATCAATGGCTTTTACAGGAGGCGAAGCTGCAGAAAGGCCTTTTAACGTGCCTCCCGGACCGGAAGTTTCCAAAGCAGGCACCCAGTGTTTGCCTGCTATAAAACCTGCGTTGTTCCATCCATGCGGTTCAAGATTTGCATTGAAATCCTCACCGCCGTATAAGTTGGAATAAGTTACAGGTCCGGGCGATGCTTTCCAACTTTTATCTGTTATCACGGTCTCGGCATAACCATCAGCATATTCCAGCTTTAGCTGTGCTATAGCCTTGGCAGGGCCAAATGTTGTCAGGAACTTCACATACCTTGTTGTATCCGGCTGTATATTATAAACGCTGTTACCCAACATAATGCCAATAGCATTGTCGCCTTTTTTTAGCTGTTGGGTAACATCGTAGGTATCGTACAAATTTGTTTTACGATAATCTGTCCATCCCGGTGTAAGCAGGTAATCACCAATTTTATGGCCGTTAATAGTCAGTTCATATGCCGAAAGGCCACTTATATTGATGGTTGCCCGAACAAGGGCCGGCTTCACGCTGAATTCCTTCCGCAAAAGCATGGAGGAGTAATTGGGGAAATCTTTGTAATCGCTAACCCGGTCTGTAAGGTTTATTTTGGAAAATCCATTACTGTCATCACTGTCCAGGGCAGCTACCGGTTTACCGGCAGCTATGTTCTTCCCTCCTGAAAGCACTTCAATTTGTCTTAAAGCAAAGGAATAACCGGTTTCCTTTTGAGCAAGCTGGGTTGCAGTAACGCGTACATACCTCCCGGTGATATCTTTTGTTGGAAGATGAACCGGGGAAAAACGGGGATTCTTAAAATCCTCCCTGGTAAAATCGGCTATAGAGGTTTCTGTTTTAAAGGATGGGTCATCAGAAGCTGATACTTTATATCTCACGGGGAAAGCATAACCCGCCTGATCAGCGAAAAACATGGGATACAGCATTACTTCAGAAAAGGAGGAAGACTTACCCAGGTCAACCTGGGCCCATTTGTTTACACCCGCTGATTCAGCATTAGCAGATTTAAAACCAACCGGGCTTAAGGCATATTTTTCTGCGCCAGGTGCGCTTATCCAGCTGGCTTTCCAATCATTGAGGCTGAGGATGCCCATAGTCCAGTTTGCCGTTTTGCTCCAGGAAGATTGATGACCAGCCTGATCCCAAATCCTTACCTTCCACCAGCATTTCTGTCCGGATGTTAACGCTTTACCTTTGTACTGGATGTATGCCATTTGATCGCTCGTCACTTTTTTTGAGTCCCATAAATCGCCCCCCTTTTTGAAACCAGGAGTGCTGGATACCAATATTTGATAGGCTGTTTGATGTACACCTCTCTGGTTTTTTTGAAATGATTTTAAAATATAGCTCAGGCCGGGATTTTTTATGTCAATACCTAATGGATCGGGCATTAATTCACAAGCTAACTTAACGGGTAAAGTTCCCGCTATTATTTGAGCATATAAGTAATGCGTATTGAGCAGGCATAACAGAAGGAGAAGCTTAATTTGTTTTTGCATCATGTCTTTGGTATCCATTTAGAATTTTATAAACAACCAACAATTCTCTTTTCCAGGAAAATTGAATAACAGCATAGGTTCCGGAATTTTCGGGTATAATGGCTTATCAAACCTAAACTAATCTGATGGTGTTACTATCCTTATCTGTCTTATCGGATATTAAGGGAGATGCAATTGTACTCCTTAGGTTCAATATCATAATTAAACCGATGAAAATTTATTATAAAATAAGAAACCCTGCAATATTGCTATTGACAGGGTTTCGCCCTACTAATTTAACCAACAAACATTTTTTAACGACAGTGCAAACTAAATTTTGCGGTAATATTTAAGGTATTGCTGCCTGTATCGTATATGGCCGAGCCGTTTATCCCATTAATTGACGGGAACAAAAAGTTTCGGGGCGCCATTGTAAACAGCGGCGATTCGTACCATATATAGCTATTATAAGCGTACATATAATACTGGTCGCCGTTAAATAATTTGATGCTGTATTTGCCATTGCTTCCGGTAATACCCGTACCAAAGGCATACCGGATGACTCCCCTGTTTACATAGGCATAAGTCCATGCGTTTTGATTGATTTTTGCAGCACCTGCATCATACAGAAAAAACCATCCCGAAGGCAAAAGATTCACATTTTTATTGCTGCAATAACCCATAATATTAAGGTTTACATTAATAAGCGAAGGAGAAGCAGGAACACCAAAAGTTAAATCGACCGAACCCTGGCTACATGGATTAAATAACCCTGTTTGTGCAAGTATAGGTAAACGCGGATTAAGATATAAGTTGAAGCTGCTGATCACTACCTTACATTGTGCAATATCAGGTACATAAGGAAACACTACTACATCACCATCATGCACAAATTCGCCATGGGCGCCCGCCAGGTACTGGTTATTAGGTGTAACTATGGTTACATCGTAAATACCGCTGTTGCCTGCTCCGCAATGGATGCGTACGGTTAAAGGCTTATAACAAGTGCCGTATGAACGCCCGGCAACTGCCCAGCTCCAGTCGAGATTAAAGCAGCAGAGGTGCGAAGTTTCAAAATTGGCCGTTAGGTTACCATTGTCATCGTTTGTTATAGTTACATTCCCTTCGCTTTTCCACTGGCCTGTTTCCTCTGTAAGGCTCCACAAAGGAACAGTGTCCCCTGCTTTTATATTGCTGCCTGTAACAAAATTTGTGGTATTTGGGTCAAGCTTCATGCTCACTTGTATTGGCTTTGAAAAGCCCCTAACCTGTGTACCGGCTGCCGACATTTTTATAGATATTAAGCCCGCTGACACAAAGTTAATGGCATTGCCGTCATTAACCTGCCTGCCCGATTGATCTAAAACGTTGGTAGGACTAAAGCCTCCGGGAAATGATCCGTACGAAGTAGGAGAAACCGCGCTGTAGTCAACAATGCTTGATGTTAGTTGCGCTGCACTTATGCCCCCGCCACTGGCATCAAACATTTGGGTGCCCGGCTGAATTTTAATTTGAGCGGTTTCAACCATACCGGCCCTTTGAGGCACATTCAGGGTGGCGCCATCAGAAATTCCGCCCGATAATGGCGAAGTAGTAACCAAAACAGCTGTGCCGCCGGGTGGATTAGCGTATTCAACAACACCAACATCAACAATTGTAGCCGTATCTTTTGTAATAGTAACAGTTTGCACTATGGGAGCAAAGCCAGGAATTTCGGCCGAAACATTAAATGTAACCGGTGCCGATGTCGATGGAGCGGCATTCCCGGTAAGCGATAATGGCAACAAGCCATGCGAGGCTTTAAAGTTTGAAGTAGCCCCTCCATCCATTTGTACAAGCGCAGCATCCTTACCGGATATTTTAACATCAAAATTTCCCGGCTGATTGCCTGAGTTGCTGTTTGCGTTTGCAAAATGCAATAATACAGGCGCTTTGGTGAGCCTGCTCTCGTTAAGGGTGAGAGATATCCCCTCATTAGGTTTTTTGCAGCTGTTAATTGAAAGAATTAATAATGGTAACATAATCAGTAAAAAGACAGTTATAAGAAACCCAGTCTCCTTTCCTGAACGGAATTGCGGTTTAAGCTTAAAGGTGATTTTCATAGTGATATTATTTGATTCTGAAATTAAAGTTGAGTTGAATTACAGGCAGCCAGCGGTAGCTTTGCATGTTTTTATTAAATTGCTGAGCATTAGTATCATTTTCTGATAATAATGCTGTTCCGCTAAATGAAGTGCCGGGGCTGGAAATGTAATAAGTGCCAACATCAAGGTTGACGTTTAAAAGCCTGTGTGGAAAGCTTCTGAAAAGAGCAAAGCCTAAGTAGGGCGCAACACCTTTCCATGTTACATCAGCATGTATTACACCAATTTGATCTTTGGTGAGCGACCGGCTTCCAATATTATAACCGCCCGATGGTGTTATTATGGCAGTGGCCTTACCTTTTGTAAGGTATGAGGCACCGCCCACAAACCGGAAGCTTTGGCTTTTAAAAGGCGAATAGTCGGCCAGTAAATGCAGGTTAGAGAATCTTGTTGATAAATTACCTTGTACCGGAAATGACGAAAATGAAAAAGCCCGGCTTGCATTTACCGGGATAATGCCAAAACCCAGCCGGCCTGATAGATTTGGTAAAAACCCATATTTAACATCAGCCCCTATACCCTGGCTGCCAACGAGGATCTGTAAAGACATAGGCGAAACAAATTTAGGAGCATCGGCATATGCTGTTACCGGGTTTTCCTGTGGTTTGACAGGTTTTAATGGTTTAGTTTCAGGCCTCGACAGGATTATTGTATTTTCTGAAGATTTCTCCTGGGCAAGGGCTGTTATACAAAACAGCATTATTACAATTGTAGTGATAAAGTATTGCATTGCTTTTTGAGGTTAATAGGTTCTTATTAAATATGATAGGTGAATGTGTATATTGTACCCATGGTTTACAGGCTTCATCCGGGAGTAAATAAGTGCGATTTTTTCATGGTATCTTCTCTGTTTTTAATAACACAATTTTATGGAGCAGCGGCAAGGCACACAATACAAAGCAGTTGGTATTTTTTTGCATTGGTGAGAAAGCATAGATTTATAAATAAATAGCACCATGGAAATGACAGCTGAAAAATTAACAGTGATCATAGCAGATGATCATACTTTATTTATAAACGGGCTTTGTATGCTACTGCAAAATGAGCCTGATATCGAAATCATGAATATTGCGGCCAATGGCAAGGAAGTGCTGGGGTTATTACATACCAGCACACCCAACCTCATTTTGCTTGATATAAACATGCCGGGTATTAATGGCTTTGAGGTGCTTAAACGGGTAAAATCTTATTATCCGAAAATTAAGGTGATCATGCTTTCTACCTATAATGAAGAGCATCTGATTGAAAAAGCAAAAGCCGGGGGGGCCAACGGTTATATATTTAAAAATGCCGAAAAGAGTGAATTGTTAAAGGTAATGCGTTTAGTGGGACAAGGCCAGTTATGTTTTCCATACAAGCCACCTGTTGTAAATTCAACGTTTGATGAATCAGACCCATTTTTAAAACAATTCCAGCTAACCAAAAGGGAAACCGAACTATTACAATTTATTAAACAGGATTTTACCAATCAGCAAATGGCTGATCATCTTCACCTGAGCATTTATACAGTTGAAACGCACCGGAAAAACATCATGCAAAAGCTGAATTTGAAAAACCCGGTAGAGCTTTCCAGGTTTATGTTACAGTATAATTTATAGGGTTTTACTGGTAACCGGAATATAAACTGATACCAGCGTGCCTTTACCCACCTGCGAATCCAGTTCAACCTTACCATTTAAAAAATTAATTCGCGATCGCAGGTTATTCAGGCCCATTCCCTTGTATATTTCGGGGTTGGCTGCATCAAACCCCTGGCCATTATCCTCAATAGTTAAGCTAATGCTCTCTTTGTCTCTAATCAATGAAATATCAAGCCTGCCTGCATTTGCATGTTTCATTACATTATTTACGCTTTCCTGTAACACCCTGTATAAAATAATTTCTGTAGTATCATCAAAAGGCAAATCAAAGCCCGTGCTGAAAAAATTTATAACAATGGCATCATTCTCAATGTTCTCAATAAATTGTTTAACTACCTGGGCCAGGCCTGTTTTATGAAGCGCCCAGGGCATCATGTTATGTGATATTGTTCTTACTTCCCTAAAACCGTAATCAACCAGGTTAATTGCTTTCTCAAATCGTTTTCTTTGTTCATCGTTTACAAAAGGCAATTCGCCGCCAATAACGGTTAAGTTAATTTTGGCGGCAGACATCGTTTGGCTTACACTGTCGTGCAGGTCCTGTGCAATTCTTCTTCGTTCGCTTTCTTCGGTTTTAATTATGGCCTGCATAGCAATGTTGCGTTGCTTTAGCTGCATTTGCTTATAATAAATAAAACCTATTAAAAGCATCAACAGTATAACAACAAATATGCCCGTCATCCAATAATTACGTTTTGTTATCTCAAACTGCTGTTGCAATAGCTGGTCTTCCCTTTGTGTTATCTCATATTTAGTTTGCAACTCATCAATGGTTTTTGAATTTTTGTTGTTACCCAAAGCATTTAATGCCATACGCTTTTTTAAATAAACAAGCGATTGGCGGTAGTCACCCGTTTGCCCGTACAAATCAGCAATCTCATTTACAGCGCTGCTTTGCATGTCTGCATAATTTATTTTAGTTGCATATTGTAAGCAGTTTTGTAAAGCATCCAGCGATTGGGGGTACATTCTTTTACTCTTGTATAACAACCCCAGGTTAAAGTAACTGATGGTAAGCGCCAGGGTATCATTCAAAGCTCTTTTTGTATCTATAGTTTTTAAAATATCCCCTACCGATTCATTTTTTTGTTTAATACTTCCCATAACATCCACCATAAAATTATGGCTGTAAGCTTCGGATGTATTTTCTTTCGCTTTTTTAACAAAATCCAAAGAATCACTTATATCAAAGGATTGTCTGAAATAATTTAAAGCCTCCCGGTAGTTGTGTTTGGCTTCGTATAATAATGCAACCTGGTTTAAAGCAGCTATCAGCATACTCCGCGATCCGGTTTTAGGAGCATATGAAATTACCCTGTTGTAAAATTCAATAGYCTTATCGTAATTCTTTAATTTAACATATTGCGTTGCCAATTGAGTATAGTTATCTGCCAAAACATCTTCCTGGTGTATTGTACCAAGAACGCCTGCGGCCTTATCATAATAATTGGCCGTAGAATCGTAGTTGCCTTCCAGGTAATAAGCTTTTCCTACATCTCTTAGTATTAAACCAGCAGCTTTTCTATTATTTAGTTTGGTCGCAAGGCTTAACCCCACCTTTGCAATTGCAATGGTTTCGTTCGGCTTTTTTGGGGATGAATAACTTGTAATTTGTGTGGCAGCGTTTAAACGTTTTTGAGCGGAGGATTTACTGAAAACTATTTTTTTTAAACTATCAATATTTTGACCGGAACACGGAATTATAGCCAAAAGAAGCAAAAGAGAAAAAAGGTATTTCATATCCGGGTATATGTTCCCAGTTAAAGATAGTAAATTCAATCCTACCCGCAAAACCGCAATGGCTACCAGCGATTTATAGGTTTTACAGGCTTATGCTGCCAACAGGTATGTTCCCTTTACTTACCTGCTTTTGTATAATAGTTGAATAGCCGCGCTTTTTTTTACAAAGCCGGATATTCGTTTTGCGAAAAAAAATCAAACTTTGTAATAATTATGATCAATGCAGATAATATAGCCAGGGCTAAAAATAAGCTTTGCCGCTGTTTGGCGCCAATAATATAGGTCACCTTGCCTGTACCCTTTAACCTGTTGAATTTAAGTTTGTACATATGCGACAATACAATAAAGATAAGGGGGATGCAGTAAATTAAATAATCTGAATAGCTGTTCATATGCTTTTATTTTTAGGTAAAACAATGTGAATCAAAGTGTTTTAGCATAAAGTGTAAACTAAGTCAACACTTATTTCATCGTGATTTTTTTTTGTTTTTAATTACACAATTTTATGGAGCAGCAGTGAGGCACACAATACAAAGCAGTTGGTATTTTGTACCCGGGCGAGAAAGCATACATTTACAATTAATAATTACGATGGAAATGATTGTCCAAAAAACCACCTGTGAGCATCAAACGATCATATAAACTGGCGGAAGCAGGCATGGGGCCATCAATATTTGGAAGTATATCCTACGAATTAATAAAAAAGTTTAACTTTAATATGGAATGAATTTGGAGCGCTGCCGGATATCAAAATATTTAAAAACATTGACTATTGGTGTTGATATACAAAACTTAACAAGATATTTTTTGGATAAAAAAATTCAGGATTTATAATGCTATCCGCTTTTATAAAAAGATAATTATTGAATGAACACGTCATACATAATCAAAAAAACAGAAAAAAAAGGGAGGCGCAGTAAATTACTGCCAATCTTAATTTTGATGTTAATAGTGGTTGCCGGTTGTTTAAATGAAGTATTGGCACAAAGCAGGAACAACCAATCGGATTGGAACGTACCTCCGCCTTTGGCGCCTCGCAACATAAAAAAGGGAAATACTCCGTCGGGTAAACAAATTGTACTAACCCTTAGTGATATACCTGCAATTTCCCTGCCGCCTGCACCCGCTGTTCAAATGCCGGTTTTGGCCGCAATTGCCACAACAGCACCGCTAATAAATGCCCCCGGCCAGCCGGTTATATTGGATGCTGATGCCGGATTGCCCGAAATTCCATTGCCTTCCGCGCCTGATGCCCCGCCACTGCCAAAGCAATCTTCCCAGGACGCACAGGTTTCACCTATTGCTGACCTGCCTGTTCCGCCATCGCCGGAATTGCCTGCTTTTCCTGCTGAGCCAAAACCTTCAAAACAAACAACAGTTGTAAACGGGCTTATACCTGTAATGCCGGATGTGATCAGTCCGCTTACTATTTCACTGCCCACTGGTGGCGTCCTCATTGCCTGGCCAACACCCGGCATTCCGGAAAATATAAGTTTTAAGCTGGTAATACCGGCAGGATCAAAGGCCATTAAACCTCGCGGTAAAGGCGTAAAAAAAGTAAAATCTAAATTAATAAAATAAACCGGCTTTAATTATGAGTCGGAACAGTAATCATGGCATAATGTCAAAATATACCAGCAGGCATTATAACAATAGCACTAAAATGAAAACTACCCCAGGCGGTTTAAAACATATATTAATTATAATGTTGACGTTTATCAGCAGTGTTACCTGTGCGCAGATCAGATTTAAAGCGGGGGACGAATTTCAAAGACAGGTAATTACAAAATCAAATTGTGTGTTGCAGCGCGGCAGCCAAACGCTGCACGTTGGTTCGGTTTCAATTGTTGTAAAAACTTACAAAGTAGCCGATGCTTCTGAAAATGGAGCTTTTTTTATAATTACAACAAATAAGCTTATCGACACTATAAATGCAATGGACCAAAATTTGGTATACAGTTCGGGTAAACCGGCCGACCCGAATTCGGCTATCCAGGTTGGTTTGCAGAAGATGGTAAATGCCCCATCATCGGTTTCGGTGAATAATAAAGGAGAAATATTGCGTTTAAAGCGTTCAGTAACTGTAAACGACACGTTGTTGTCATTCACCGGGATACAGCCAGAGCGTTTATTGCCAGGTACTACCTTACAATTCATGGTGAATTTTCCGGTAAACCCAACGCTAAAAAAGGGATATTCATGGACAGATACCACACCATTAGCCGAAACCAACTATACAATTTATGCTATAAACGGCCGCACAACTACAATAACATACAAAACATCTGTTTTGGGTGGTAATTTAAATAGCCGCATTAACGGATCAATATTAATAGATAACAATACCGGTATTATTTTAAAACGCTATTCACAAAGCGTTTCTACCGGGTACGAAATGGTAAATGGCATAGTTTACACGGCAACCCGCAGATCGGCCATTACCGAGGTGAGCACTAAAAAATAAAAGTAAATATCCGCCAAACATAGCGTACAAATTTCAACGACGTATTCAAGAGTCGGTTAAAGCCCCTAAGCCGAGATGGCATAGACCTTCGCTTCCCAGGGAAAAATCGGTTCCCGCCCGGCCCATTCCGGCGGCACCATCCTGTCTTGCGAAATTTCTTTCCAATGTTTACCATCAGGCAATAAGGGCCAATTGTTTACGCGGTATTCTGCGTTTGGATTTCCCGCATCGGGTGTGCCATAATCCGAAAAGTTAGCTACTACAACAACAAAATCACCGGTGCCGGTATCTCCCCGTTTTTTGCAATTTAAATGCTCCGTTCGCTTTAAGCCGTAATATTCATCCCCTTTTTGTTGCTACCTGTTTTCGAGCCAGCTTAAAAAAACGCTTGTCTTTTCTTTTCCAATCAATAACTTATCGGGACTGGGGATAACAAGCTTAACAAATAACTTCCGGGCAAAATAATGTTCAACTTCCTTAATAGCGCTAAAATTAACGAGGTATTGCCTGTTTAGCCTGAAAAATTGTTTGGGAGATAACAGATCCTGTACCTGGTCAAGCGATTGCGTAATGGCATATTCCTGCTCCTGGAAGGTCATGATGGTAGCAGAATCATTCCTGATATAGATAAAGGCTATATTATCTGTTTGTACAGTACTGTATTTATTATGCTTAAAAACTAAAAAGCTTTTTTTGCCCTCATCCTGGCCAATCATTTTTAATAGCCCGTTCAGGTCGGGCGGCGTATTTTGCTGGAAAAAATTTTTAAAGTTTTCCACCTTCGTAAAAGCATCCTGTAATTCTTCTTTCGAAAAAGGCTTTAGTAAATAGTCAATCCCGTTGGCCTTAATAGCGTCCATTGCGTATTCGCCATATGCAGTACAAAACACTATGGGGCAATGAATTTTAACTGCCTTAAATATCTCGAAGCACAAACCATCAGAAAGCTGGATATCCATAAAGATAAGGTCGGGCTCTTCATTTTGTGACAGATAATTAACTGCGCCTTCAATGCTTTGTAACTGTGCCATGATTTGAGCTGCAGGCCTGAGTTTGGAGATCAGGTTTGCCAGCGACTTTGCTGCTTTTAGCTCGTCTTCAATAATGAGGATTTTCATGAATGATTGGGAGTTTTATGGTAAACAATGTTTCGCTGGCCTGGATTTCGATTTTTTTATTTAAAAGATGAATATAGCGCTGGTTGATGTTTTCGAGTCCCATTCCCATAGAAGCCTCGGGGGTTCTTTTCAGCTGAAGCCTGTTTTCAACAACCAGGAAATCTTTGTTTGAATACAGGCTGATACGCAACGGATAATCTAACGACACCACATTGTGCTTAATGGCATTCTCCACCAGGAGCTGCAGCGTAAAAGGTGGTATAAGCGATTGATAATGATCCGGGCTGATATTGATAAAAAGATCGATACCATCCTCAAAACGCGCCTTTAGCAGGAAAACGTAGGCATTAAGTATTTCCAGTTCTTCGGCAAGTTTTATCAGGTCCTGCTTTCGGCTTTCCAGCGTGAACCTGTAAAAATCCGAGAGCTTTAAAATAAAATCTACCGTATGTGTATCATCGCTCTCAACCATATATTTTAAAGTGTTTAAACTATTAAACAAAAAGTGTGGATTTACCTGCTGCTTAAGCAATTCATACTGCGCGCCCAGGTTATCTGATTTAGTTCGTTCCAGTTCAATACCTACCTGCTGGTTTTGGTAACTCTGGTACGCCATATTTAAAAACATATAAAACATAATGTTTACCAGGATACCCCTTACTTCGAACATGAGCATTACCGGGCCAAAATTTAAACGCGAGAGCAGGAATTGCTGTATGCAGGCTAAAATAAACATCACCACTATACCAAAAAACAAGCCTTTTATTAGCCGTGTGATGGAAAAACCATTGGCAACATCCCTTGAAGTATAGGCCGGAAGCGTAATAATATTATAATACCATATAAAAACCGCGAATAAAAATGTTACGATTGAATCGACAAGTGCCTCGTAAGGATTAAAATGATGCTCGGCAATTTTGGGTACCGAGGTAAGCACACCCAGGAAAAAGGAGCTTAACCAGATTATTTTATTGGAAATTTTAAATGATTTCTTGTTCATACTGCAGATTAAATGTAGCATTTTAATAATTGTTAGCCAGGTTGACATTGCAGATATGCAAATAGCATACAATATCCTGGTACCGTCGCTAAATTAAGATACAGGAACCGTCATTCAGCACATGAAATAGCCGAAATAGGCAATATTATACCTGGGGCGGGCATTTTGAGCTATGGTATTGCTCTGTAACACCGATACCCCTGTAGCCGCACATCCCTGGTCTGTTTGAGTCGCTCTTGCCGCGTGTTTCTGAGCCGGATTCATGACACGTATGGTTGTCCGCTTCAGCGTCCGATTTACCTGGCTCCCCGGGGGTTATGTCCAACCCAACCAGTTTGAGCTAACCGAACGTCCGCTTTCAAAATAGTTTTGTGGTACAAATCAAAAAGAAAAATGAAATCTATCAGAATGTTAGCAATTGCTACAGGATTTATTATCAGCGTCTTATCCGTCATGGCCTTTATGGGTGAGGATAAGACCCCGACTAAAAAAAATACAGCGAAGACTGCCGGAAATGGTTTCGTGGTATTGGAGCTGTTTACATCAGAAGGCTGTTCAAGCTGCCCGCCTGCAGATGAGCTGCTGGCCAAAATACAGCAGGAAGCACAGGGCAAAGCTGTTTATTTACTGGCATACCATGTGGATTACTGGAATCGCCTGGGCTGGAAAGATATTTTTAGCAGCGCAGATTTTTCGAAAAGGCAAATGCAGTACGGGCACTGGCTTAGCGCACAGATTTATACACCACAGGTTGTTGTAAACGGAACGGCAGAATTTGTAGGCTCGGATGAGCCGGCGCTTCGCAACGCCATCTCAAATCAACAGGCAATTAAACCTTCTGCAAGCCTGGCACTCCAGGCCCGCCAGGAGGGAGAAAAGCTTATAATACAATACCAGTCAGGCAAGGGCCTTAAGGATATTAGTTTACTTGTGGCAATCGTACAAAAAGCCGCTCAAAGTAAAGTAGAACGTGGTGAAAACGCCGGTCACACACTCTCTCATGTACAAATAGTCCGCAAAATACAGCGTGCCGCGCTTGATGCCACCGGAACCGGCAGTAGCACCCTCATATTGCCAAAAGAGTTCAACGCTCAAAACTGGGAAGTATTAGGGCTGATACAAAACCAAACCAACGGCGAAATTTTAGCCGCCACCCGGGCCAGTTTCAACACCGCAACAGGTACAGCAAAATAATAAGCATCATGAACACTCTTAGCAAATACGGGCAAAACAGGTTAATTATCGGCCTGATATCGTTACTGTCGATGTCGTTTCTTGCAAGCGCTCCTTTTGAAAGTAACCCACAGGATTGCCAGATGATCAGCGCGATAAAAAGGAAGAACAAGAACTCTGCACAGCGTTCAAATCTTTACGCTAACCAGGATGTATAATTCGGCTTTAAAAATGTCTAACTCAGGATCAATCTGGCCAACTTAAGCCATTTGATGATAGGCCGCAGGGCAATACAGCAGTACTTTTGACTAACAATAAAAACAATTTTAAAAATAAAACAATGGAAAATAACAAAATAGGAGATGCATCAGCAATCGCCACAACTCAAACCGAAAAAGTATTATACACAGGTAAAACCCACACTACAGGTGGCCGCGATGGCGGCTCGTCACGCAGCTCTGATGACCGTTTGGACATTAAGCTTTCTGTTCCCGGCACCCAGGGCAGCGGCACCAATCCAGAGCAACTGCTTGCCGCTGGCTGGTCGGCCTGTTTATTGGCGCAATGAAAATTGCAGCCGGTAAAATGAACGTAAGGTTCCCCGCCGATGGGGCTGTTGACACCGAAGTAGATTTGGTTTCAACCGGCGATGCTTACTCCCTCCAGGCTCGCCTCAACATAAACCTGCCGGGTATTGAACGTGAAATTGCCCAGGCCCTGGCAGATGCTGCTCACCAGACATGTCCGTATTCTAAAGCTACACGGGGCAACATCGCCGTTGAGATTAACGTGATCTAAGCCGCCCCTTTTATAAAAACAGCCCAACCGTGTTTACCGGGCAGGCTGTTTTTAACCATGAAGAGTGATAAAATATTAATGGAAATTGAATAAATAGAAATATATGTCAGAAGAACTCAAATATGATCGCCGCCGCTTTTTGGGGGCCGCGGCCATCGCCATCGCTGCAGGTCCGCTTGTTATGCTCGGTTCTGCCAGCGCAAAACCCAACCAGGTAAACACGGCAGAAACAACCGTTGTTAAACGCAGTGCAAGTACCTCATTTAGTACGCTGAAGCAAATAGATGCAGGTGTTTTAAATGTTGGATATGCCGAAGCCGGTCCGGCTAATGGCCCGGTTGTAATTTTGCTGCACGGCTGGCCTTATGATATTCACAGCTTTGCAGATGTTGCTCCTTTGCTGGCAGCCAAAGGTTACAGAGTGATCATTCCTTATCTGCGGGGTTTTGGGACTACCCGTTTTCTTTCAGACAAAACATTTCGAAACGGCCAGCAATCTGTAATTGCTGCCGATATCATCGCTTTAATGGATGCGCTTAAAATCCCAAAAGCAATCATTGCGGGTTTTGACTGGGGAGCGCGTACGGCCAACATTATGGCAGCACTTTGGCCCCAACGCTGCAAGGCGCTTGTTGCTGTGAGTGGCTACCTTATTGTCAATCGTATAAAAAATTTACAGCCATTGCCGCCAAAGGCCGAGCTGGGCTGGTGGTACCAGTATTACTTTGCCACCGAACGCGGTCGCACGGGTTATGATGCCAACCGCCACGATTTTAACAAACTCATCTGGAAGAATGCGTCACCAAAATGGGATTTCGATGATGCAACTTTCGATCGCTCTGCAGCATCATTCAACAACCCGGATCATGTTGACATCGTGATCCACAATTATCGCTGGCGGCTGAGTCTTGCTGAAGGCGATCCCCGATACGATCAACTGGAGAAAAAACTTGCCGAAGGCCCTGTCATCACCGTACCTACAATTACCATTAGCAGTGATTTTGACGGTACAGCCGCAGACGGGACTTCCTATGCCAAAAAATTCGCGGGCAAATATTCGCACCAGATCTTAAATGGCATAGGTCACAATGTGCCTCAGGAGGCCCCGCAGGCATTTGCTAATGCTATTGTGGAAGTAGATGGTTATTGATGTTAAATAAAAGCTAAAAGCAGAATGCACAAAGCAAAAAGTCAATGCTTTGATTATTATTCAGGCCAGATTGATTTATGTGAAATTATTTAACAGACTTAATATAATAAACTTCCCAGGCTATCCGGATAGCATAAAATTGGGCTCAAATGAGTTAAGACAGATAGCGTCCTAAAAATCACATATGAACCCAATTTTACTTTATATTCAGGGTGAGCGTAGTATAGTAGAAACCGCCTATAGCTGGTCCGCCTAAATACGAGTAATAGTATTTATTGGTTAAATTACTTGCCCCAATTTTAACGTTAAGCCCGGTTTTCATGAAATCGTAATTAACCTGCGCATCAATAGTACCGTAAGCCTGCACATTACCATTAACTAAAAACGACTGCCAGTAAAAACCACTTTGCCATTTATAGGTAGCATTAAACCCGAAATTGCCTATTACCCGGTTACCCCCGAATGAATAATTGGTAATCCATTGCGGGGTATTAAAGCCATCCTCCAAAGCATCCTCATTGGCAGTACGTTGTAGTTTGGCGTAGGATACATTGCCCGACAGGATAAACTTTTGCCATATTTTATACTGCAAGCCCAAACTTCCGCCAATGTTGTAAACTGTACTCTGCGAGTTTGTCCAGGCGCGGTAGCGGGCTTGTTTGGTTTTGTCGTTAAGGTAATACGGGATGGAATCTGGTTTTTGGGTATTAGGTACGTTGATCTCAATCTGCCCGATGAAATTGTTATACCTGTTGTAGTAAAAATCAGCATCCACACTTAAATCGCCCTCAAAAAACAGGGATTTATAGCCTGCCTCAAACGAATTGATATGCTCGGGCTGCAAATAGGTGTAAGTATTTTTTTTAAGCAGGCCTTTCTCCTTTTCAATGGCCGCGCCGGTAGTGCTCCCCGCATTGAAATCATTTTTTACAGCCGCCTGGAAAGCATCGATAGAGGTACGGATATATGAGTTTTCAAAAACCCCGCTCGATACCACCCTTAAACCACCTACCCGTTTTACCCCACCGCTGTTTACATTGGAGAAGGCCTCAAAAAGGCTCGGGAAACGGTAGCCGCTTTGGTACGACACCCTGAAATTTTGTTCGGGTACAGGCGAATAAACCGCGGTAAAGCGTGGGTTTAATTTCAGGCTGAAATAATCGTTCCTGTCGGCGCGCAGGGTGGCAGATAGTTTTAGTTCATGATCAAAAAATTCTTTGGCAACCTGTACAAAACCACCGGTTTTGCTGTAATCAATATTGCTGTACTCTTTACCCTTCACATAATTAATAAAGTAGTTACCATCCGGATGAATAATGTAGGTACGGTGATCGAAGCCGGCTAACAGATCGAGCCCGGTTTCTTTTTTAAAGGTTGATGAAATGGCATTGGAGATATCAACCTGCCCTTCTACATGCCACATATCATCCTTTACCCGCAGGGCCGAACCAACATCCCAGTTATTGATGTCGGCCAACTTATCAAGCGTTGCTTTAAAAGCTGCTGTTCCGGGTTGGTACCTGCCTGCATCTGCCAGCTGGCGGGCCTGTTGCAAAGCCTGCTGTACCGTTGCTCCGCCGGTTGTTGCGGTATTAAAGCCTTTGGTAAAATCGGCATACCAGGTATTATCATCTTTATAGTTACGATCTTCGTTTTCGGCGGCCGAACGAAGGTTGTATGATTTGCCCGTGTTCTCGCTCGTCCAATAAGCACGTACCTGGTAAATATTGTTTTTTAGTTCGAGCGCGTGTTGCTGTAAAATGTAGCCCGATAGCCTGAAACGGTTTGCGCGCTGGTAAACGTTATCCAAATCGGCAAAGCGATAAGTATAGGTAAGGCGTGTGTTATCATTTATTTTATAAGCCAGGCCCACATCAACTTTCACGTTGTGCAAATTGTAGCTGGTTACATCCTTTTCGGCATAACCGGTACGGGCAATGGAGTATTGCTTACCACCAAGGGTAACCGTTTTCCTGTCAGATGATTCATTGCCGTAACCATTTACCGGGTCGTAGCCAGGATTATCCGGCCCCCCGGGAATGCCTAATTTAGCATTTGCAGCTGCGTTCAGGTCGGTGCGGTTATCGGCAATCCAATCGTAGCCAGTGGTATAGGTTCCGTTTATTTTAAAGGCGAATTTTTTGGAGATCGCTTTCGCCAGCCTAAAACTGGTTTCTGAAAATAATTTGGTCGAGGTTTCAGAATCGCCAATGTGGTTGATGCCCGTTTTTTGCTGAATGCTGACCCCCTGGCTGGTAAAGGGGTCTTTAGTGATAAAATTAGCCAGGCCGTTAATGGCATTGAGGCCATATAAAGCCGAAGCCGTACCGGGGATGATCTCCACACTTTCGATATCCAGGTCGCTGGGGCCCATGGCATCGCCAATTGGTGCGCCTATATGCGGAGCCTGGTTATCAACCCCATCAACCAGTTGGGTAAAGCGTACGTTGGTGGTATTGGCAAAACCCCGGGTGTTAATTATCCGGAAACCAAGGCTCGGGGTTATCAGTTGCACACCTTTTACATTCTCCAGCGCATCAAAAAATGATGGTGCTGCCGACCGTTTAAAATCAGCTGCAGTTATTTTTTCGATACTTATCGGCGACCGTAAAATACTTTCGCTGATGCGTGATGCAGATACCACAACCTCGTTAAGCTCCTGCTTTTTTATCTGTGCAGTATCGTTTTTTTTGGCAACCGTATCTTTTGCTTTTTTGCTGCCCTGCGCAAACAGGTAGCTGCAAGCTAACAACATCAATAATAATAAGTAATAGTTTTTATGCATGCGGCTGCAAGATACAATTCGTTATGCTTTTATTTATATAACGATAAATAAAAAACAAACCGATTTGTTTTACCGGTTTATGGAATTGCGCTTATTTGATCAATCAGACCTGGATAAGTGAACTATTTTCTTTTAAAAACTCCTGGAACTTTTGCTGAAACAATTTAAACTGTTCAATAGCTTTAAGGCCTTTTTCGGTAAGCTCGGCGCTACCGCCTCCTTTACCGCCCCGGTGCGAAATAACCACCGGCGACCCAAAATGCTCATTCATATAACTGATCATTTCCCAGGCCTGCCTGTACGACATTTTCATTTGTAAAGCCGCCTGTCTTAATGAACCCGATTGCTGAATGCGCTCCAGCAGCTCTACCCGGCCACGACCTAATAACTTACCATCAGGCGTTTCAAACCAAATCCTGCCGTTTAAACTCAATGCTTTGTCTACCATATTATAAATTACAACTAAACATTGCACAAATATATCATTAACAAAGCAGCAAAATTCATTTCACAAAAAAGCGCCCCCTCATTTTAAAAAGGAAGCGCAATCGGTTATTTTAAAACCACAAAAGGGGTAATGCTTTATTAGGTCCTCGGTCTTTTAGGGTTAAATGCAACCAGGTAATTAAGGTCCTCGGTTACAGCCCCGCCACGTCCATCATTCCTGGGTTCTTCTTTATGGAACGTCTGGTTAAGTCGTGCTTTGATAGTGTGAAACACCTGCAACAAAATTTCCGGCCCTACTTTGGCGGCTATAGTTGGATAATAATCTTTCTGGATCTTTATTCTTTCAGTATTGGTTACCATGCTCAGCTCCCAGCTGTCCTCTCCCTTAAAGCCAAATTCTTTGGCGGTGTTCAGCAGGTCGTACATATACATGCGGGTTTCGGTTTCAATGGATTGTTTAGCGACTATCATATGAATTTTTTTACGGTTACTGCAGCCTGTAAAAGGCTGATATTATGTTAAAGCTTAACTATCACCGTATTATAAAATGGCAACGCTTAAGGTATGCGGTATTTGCTTGGGATGGAATTTCCTAAAGGTAACTTTAATTTACCAGAAATAAGTATATATTAAATATTAATTAAAAAAGGCTGTTCATAGATCGAAAGGTCATAGCCGAACTTGTTTCGGCACGCTATGAAGCCGAAAACAAGTTCGGCACAACCTGGAAGGACTACAAAAAAGACAAAATCCTGTTACTACCAGATAGAAAATACCCACAGCTTTCGGCTCACTTTAGATATATTTGCTTAAACATATTAACGGATCAAACCGTTCTTAATCCAAACAAATATCTGCTATGGCAAATAACTTTAAAGAAGCGAGCGTTGAAGAAATAAACCAGGTAATGCTGCAATCGCAGGCAGCGTTTGAGGCTTACCAAAAAACAAGCATCGAAGAAAAAAGCCTGTTTCTGGAGGCAATCGCCACCGAAATTGAAGCTTTGGGCGATGCCTTACTTCAAAAAGCATCCGAAGAAACTAACCTGCCAATCCCGCGCCTGGCCGGCGAACGCGCACGTACAACAGGCCAGTTGCGCATGTTTGCAACCATGCTGCGCGAAGGCAGCTGGGTAGAAGCAAGTATCGATACCGCCATCCCCGACAGGGCTCCGCTCCCCAAACCCGATCTACGCAAAATGTTGATCCCGCTGGGGCCGGTGGTTGTTTTTGGCGCCAGTAATTTCCCCTTCGCTTATTCAACCGCGGGTGGCGATACCGCAAGCGCTTTGGCAGCAGGCTGCCCGGTAGTAGTAAAAGCACACCCTGCACATGCCGAAACATCCGAAATGGTATACAGCGCCATCAAAAAAGCTATTGCAGGCAGCAATATGCCGCAGTTTGTTTTTCAGCATGTGCATGGCACTTCGTTCGAGAGCGGTAAGGCTTTAGTTCAGGCACCGGATACAGCAGCCGTGGGCTTTACCGGCTCAACCGTAGGCGGCAAAGCTTTATATGATTATTCCTCGCAACGCAAAAACCCTATCCCGGTATTTTCTGAGATGGGCAGCATAAACCCGGTTATATTTTTACCCGATACATTAAATAAAAACGCGGCTAACCTTGCCGCACAATATGCCGGTTCCATTACCTTGGGTATGGGCCAGTTTTGCACCAATCCCGGCCTGATGATAGCCATCGAAAGCGACGGGCTTTACAGCTTCCTGGATGGCCTGGGCAAAGGTATTGAGGCCGTGCAGCCTGCAAAAATGCTGCATGCCGGTATCCATTCGGCATACCAAAAAAAGAGCCATGCCGCCCTTGAGCAGGATGGTGTAAAAGTGATACAACAATCGGCCACCGCGACCAGTGATATTGAGGCCCTGCCAACCGTTGCTTTGGTTAGCGGCGAAACATTTTTGGATAACCCTTTATTGCACGAAGAAGTTTTTGGTCCATACTCTTTAATGGTGAGCTGCAAAGATGAGCAGGAGCTGATCAAAGTATTAAAATCAGTATCGGGTCAGCTAACCACAACGGTGATGGGTACCGATGAGGATTTTGCAGGCCATGCAAGTCTGCTGCAATTACTTCCGTCTGTTGCCGGCCGCATCCTGTTTAATGGTGTACCAACGGGTGTCGAAGTTTGCCACAGTATGGTACACGGTGGCCCTTATCCGGCTACAACCGATAGCCGCTTTACCGCGGTAGGCACTAATGCCGTAAAACGCTGGGTACGCCCGGTATGTTATCAAAACTGCCCGGATAGTTTGTTGCCTTTGGCCCTGCAAAATGCTAACCCAACAGGGATTTGGCGATTGGTAGATAATGAGTGGAAGAAGTAATTTCATCGCTTTATAAGCAATGACGTGATTGCAAAAACTTACGAAGTTTCAAAAACTTCGTAAGTTTGGTCATAAACGTCATCGCGTCATTTTCCCTTCAGTGTTTCGCGAAATTTTATCTCTCGTATCACGGTATTTCACAGCCTCATCAACCCACTCACTTTTTGTTATACCATTGAATATATTCAAGTACATTATGATCGGGGTCCGAAAAATACACCCAGGTTTCTTCATTTTCGATAGTTAACGGACCTCTTAAAATTTGAATATTCATTAATTCAAGGCTCGTAAGGGCCGCTTTCATATCGTCAACTTCCATACACAGGTGTGGGCAGTATGGTTTTTTCAATGGTCCAGGTTCATAATTGTTAGTTAAATCCTTTATCAGTTCAATCCTAACGTCTCCAGACGAAATAAAGGCATATTCCTCCTGCTCATCTTCGTTTATGGCCCTATGATTTAAGCCGAAACCTAATTTTTCGGTATAAAAAGCTATCGCGCCATCCATATTTTTCACCTGTAAGGCTGCATGATCAAGTTTCATAACGTTAGTATTATGTTTAAATAATTGCACAGGTCAAATATGGAAACAGAAAAATTATCCCGTGTTCAATTATTTTAATATTTAACGTTAAAATAGTTGAACGGATTAACTGTTTCTCCTGATCATGCTTAAAAATACCGGTGTAATACCCAGGTAAGATGCTATGTGTTTTTGAGGCATGCGGTTTTCAATAGCCGGGTATTTTTTACGCATTGCCTCGTACCGCTGAGCGCCGTCCATTGAAATAGCGCTCAAAAGCCGCTCGTTTTGTGCTATATTAAAATTCTGGTTCAAAATCCTCCAGAATCTTTCAAAAACCGGGAAATCCTTATATAGCTGGTCGATACTTTTTTTGTCGATCTGCAATACGATAGACAATTCCTGCGCGATAATATTTATGGAGGAAGGGGTTTCCCGGAGAAAGCTTTTGGTATCCGAAATCCACCAATCCTCCATAGCAAAATTGAGGGTATGCTGGTTTCCCTTGTCGTCTATAAAAAAAGATCTGAGGAACCCCTTCACTACAAAAAATTCATACTTACATACATCTCCTTCCTGCAATAAATACTGCCTCGGCAAAATTTTCCGAACTGTCATCAATGAGCAAAAATGCTCCTGTTCAATCGCCGAAATTGGTATTCTTTTCAGCAAATGAGCTATTATAAATGCATCAATTTCCTTCCTGTTCAAAATATAAAAGTTAGCGTATTGGTTTATCATTGGTAAATCTATAAATAAACCGTCATTGCGAGGTACGAAGCAATCCCGAACTGTACAGGGTCGTGAACTATGCACAACGGGTGTTGGGTTTTAACGTTATGCAGTTGTAAATGACAACATCGGCCCGCTCAATTGCCGCGGGAGGGCTGTTACTTTGTCTTGAAACAAAGTAACCAAGACCGAACGCAGTGAGATAATGAGCCCCAATAAAAAACAAATAACAAGCGAATAATTCAAGTCAGCAGGAATGCTTCTTTGCCGCACGGGGCCTTTGCCCTGCAAAACGGGCAGAACCACGGGTGGCGAATTTTGCCCCGCCCGCTCTTGCCTCCTACGCAAAATTAGCTAATTCCCTTTGCCCACGCACCGCTCAGCATCGTTCTGCCCGTTTTCGCCCGAAGCTGCCCTGCCGACACTTCGGGGAAAACGAAAGCTTTTGATTCCTAAATAATTGAAACAAATAACCCGCCGTCATTATCTCGGAGGCTAAAAGAGCATTAATTTCCTTTTAAACTGATGCGTATCACACTTAAAGAATAAGGCGGTACGGCGTAACTGCCCAGTTGCGCTACACTGATTTCAGCGTGTGACGGCACTATATTTTGGGGTTGATCGATGGTGTTTTTGTCAGTAGGCTGGCCTTGCAGCACATCAATTGCAGCCTTAGCGGCTACCACGCCGAGGCCAGACAGATTTGCACTGGCAGTTACAGCCTGCGGACCGGCATTAACTATTTTTAAAATAATATCGCCGGTTTTGCTGTTTTGCACGCATGAGGCAGCCAGGGTTGAGTCGGTGGGGGCGCCGGGCTGGTTAAATGATACTATACCGGGAATATACGCATCGCCCTGGTTAACGGAGAATAATTGCTGAACATAGTAATTTACTGTAGGCGCCAGGGTTTTGTTATTAAAATAAATGAGGTTGGGGTTCCAGGAAGTATGTTTAAGATTGGCAAGCAGCGGCGCGTAGGATGCCATTTGCACAATATCGCCATTACGTTCAAGGCTGGTCATAAAAGCGGCTTCCGAAAGCGCGTTGATAAGGTTGTTACCCCTGGATGCATATTCGCCGATATATACTTTTGATTTTGGCCTGCGGTAGCTGTCATACCGGTTATTGTTTTTCAGAAACCATTCGGGGTTTTCGTAAAAGTGTTCATCAACAACGGGCACCGATAACTGGTCGGCAAACTTCCATCCAAGATCATAATCTTCGCCCGAGGGTGCGGGACCTACCGTCCCCACGATGGTAATTTCGGGATGTCTTGCGCGTACTGCATCGTATATCATTTTAAAGCGGTCCCTGAAATCATTGGTTTGCTTATCCTCGTTGCCAATACCCACATACTGCAGGTTAAAAGGTTTTGGATGGCCTGCTGCCGCCCTTTTAGCACCCCAAACCGAGGTGGCAGGTCCGTTGGCATATTCTATCAGGTCGAGCACATCCTGGATATAGCTTTTCATTTCGGTCAAAGGGATTCCTTTTTGGCCAGTTCCCCCTATTCGCCAGGTTCCGCCCGAATTTTGGCAGCTTACCCCGGCCGCCACTACAGGCAGCGGTTTGGCGCCAATATCCTCGCAAAATCTAAAATATTCGTAAAAGCCCAGACCGGTGCTTTGATGGTAGTTCCAGATGTTGCGCTGTTGTAGGCGCTGCTCAACAGGGCCTATGGTATTTTTCCAGCGGTATATGTTATTAACGCCATCGCCGTGTACCAGGCAGCCACCCGGAAAACGGAGAAACTTAGGCTCAAGACCGGCTATGGCCTGGGCAAGGTCGGCCCGCAGCCCGTTTGGCTGGTTTTTAAAGGTATTATGCGGAAACAGCGAGACTTCGTCGATAGCCAATACCGAACGCTGCCTGCCAAGCACCGTAAGCCTTGCCGAATCGGCGCTTTCTGTGGCGGTAATAGTTCCTGTATACTTTTTCCACGCGCCGGCCTGGGTCTGGAATGAAAATGTACCATATACCGCGCCCTTGTCTCCGCACAGTTGCACTTGCATGCCAACAGGTTTGGCCGATATTTGCCTTACGTAGATAGAGAAATCATATTTTTGGCCTGCTTTGATGCTGATACCATCGTAACCGGCATTGGTAATGCCCACACCCTGCTGCCCGGCATCGTCGATATTCAGCAGCACATAGTGCGGGTTATTGGGGTGCACGGGTTTAGCTGTTTCTACAGATATTGTACCGTAGCCATAGCCCTCGGTAGTATACTCCCAGGCGGTTAGCGGGTTCCATGTTTTCCTGTCGCTCGCGCTGTACTCAAATGAACTGTTCTGAATAAGTTCGGCGTAAAGGCCGCCATCGGCCGCGTAGCTCAGGTCCTCAAAAAACACTCCGAAAAGATTCTTACTAATGGGTTTTGCGGCAGGGATTTTCGCCTTTTGAACACCTAAAACGGAGCTACCCTGGCCATGGGCCAAATCAGCAACAAACAACATCGCCAGGCATAGTGCCGGCAAAACACGCTTAACAGACATCAGGTTTAATTTTTTGAGGTTAATAATTAATAATTGTTTTTTTAACAATTATTAACAAATATATATCTTTTTAATAAAAATAAAAATTTGTTATTCTTTTTGGGGCCCAATCTCGTGGTATGGCTAACGCATTTCGATATCATTATAATTGTTTTTTTGACAATTATAAACAGGTGTTAAATAACCGGAGTAACATTATGTAGTTGTAATTGAAAACATCGGCCCGCTCAGTTGCCGCGGGAGGGCTGTTACTTTTGTCGCCACAAAAGTAACCAAAAAGGCTGTCAGCAGGAATGCTTCTTTGCCGCACGGGCCTTTGCCCTGCAAAACGGGCAGAACCACGGGTGGCGAATTTTGCACTGCCCGCCCCTGCCTCCTACGCAAAATTAGCTAATTCCCTTTGCCCACACACAGTCCACCATCGTTCTGCCCGTTTTCGCCCGAAGCTGCCCTGCTGACACTTTGGGGAAAATGAAAGCTTTTGATTCCTAAATAATAAATAAACCCTCATTGCAGGCGGCCACACAACACCTTTCGCCAAGGGGGGCGGTAATTATCACCGCATCACTTTCAAAAGTTAACAACAGTTGAAAGAAAAAAATTATATACACACGCAATATCTTTATCTTCGCACAAAATATTGTTAATGAAACCTTTATCACATACCTGCCTTATCTTATTTATTGCCATACTGGCCGGCTGCTCCAAAAGCGCCGAAAAAGTAAACTTTACCGACATTTCGGTAAAAACCAACTTTGCCGCAGGCCTTCCCGCGCCAACTTTAACAGCGTTCACTATTCCCAATAAAAAAACAACAGATGTGCCTTTTTTACCTCCTTATCCAAAAAGCAACAGTACAGGGGTATTCACTTTCAAAAGCCGTAACCCAAATGTGGCTGTTACCGTAAGTAGTTATAAAATAGTGATTAAGGGGCCGGGCACCTGTACCATTGTAGCTATGCAAGCTGCAACCGCCAACTTCAGGGCCGACTCCATACAAACAACTTTTACTGTAACCGGCTTAGCTAAGCCAACTATTACCGGTTTTACCGTGCCAAACAAAAAACTGGGCGATCCTTCTTTCACGCTTGTTAAACCAGCAAGTAACAGTACAGGCGCGTTTACTTATAAAAGCAGTAATCCGGCCGTAGCAACAGTCTCGGGTAATACGGTAACTATTAAAAGAGCCGGAAACAGCACTATAACCGCTGTGCAGGCGGCAACCAGCACTTATAAAGCCGATTCGGTACAGGCAACGCTCATTGTGCTTGCCAAAGCAGCAACCCCAACACTTTCAAATTTCACGGTGCCGGGTAAGTACCCCGGCGACGCACCTTTTACATTGATAAAGCCCAATAGCAACAGTGCCGGTACATTTACTTATACCAGCAGTAATACAGCTGTAGCTACCATATCGGGCACTACGGTTACTATTAAGGCTAAAGGACAAACTACCATAATCGCCACGCAGGCAGCCAATGGCAATTACACGGCAGGAAGCATCAGCGCGGTGTTAACCGTTACAGTTCGCCCTGCTACGGGTACCGTTACCGATGTTGATGGCAATGTTTATCGTACCATAAAAATTGGCACGCAAACCTGGATGATAGAAAACCTTAAAGTAACGCATTACAGTGATGGTACCCCGGTACCTAACGTAACCAACGACAACACCTGGAAAGGACTATCAACCGGGGCTTATTGCAATTACAAAAATGACGCGGCCACAGGTAAAATTTACGGCAAACTATATAACTGGTATGCCGTAACCAACCTGCACCAGCTTGCGCCTGCCGGCTGGCATATCCCTACCGATGCGGAGTGGAACACCCTGTATACCTACATTGGCGGCACCCGCGAGAGTGGCCCAAAAATACAGGAGCAAGGCACAACCCACTGGACAGCCAACACCGGCGCTACCAACAGCACCCTGTTTACAGGCCTGCCCGGCGGCGCCCGTGATTTTGATGCATTCAGTGGTGTTTTTACAGATCTGGGATACGACGGAAAATGGTGGAGCACAACCCGAACCGGCAACGCTAACGCCATATATATGGACCTGTATGTAAAAGGTTATTTTGAACGCCATGACGACCTTAAATACTACGGCTACTCGGTAAGGTGTATAAAAAACTAATAAACATCATTGCCTCCGTTGGGTGCACGTGCCGCATTTGCCCGGTGGAGTAAAACCCATTGTTAGCGCAGGTCTTGTGTCGGGACAGGAGCGGTAGCAGACCTGTGCTTACGATGGGTTTACAAAAGTCACAAGTGATCCTCCCGCTTGCAGCCGCACAACACTTGCGCCAAGGGGGGCTTAAATCAAAAAAAATCGACGAAATATCATTTATTTATTAAGTTTGTTTTGACCTAGCCCATAAAAATGACCAAGAGCAGAACTTCTTCCAACCAAGAATCAGCAAAAATTTCAAGCCTGACAGTAAAAAAGGATTTTTTTGAGGAACAATTAAAATCTAGAATACTTATTGGTGACCAGCTGTTTAACAGAATTATACAGACAGCCCCTGAAATAGAAACTCTTAGAGATGACTACTATGATTGGAATGATTATAATAATGAATTATTGAAAGTATCGTTTGATAATCCGGAAAACGAATATCGAAAAAGCTACGCCACTGCTACGGAGAAATATATTTATATTCCTTTCAATACCCCCCAAGATGAGTTAAACGATTTAAAGAACGATATTAAAATAAAAAAAACTAATCTTGAAAGGCTAATATCCAAATTGCCGCTCATCAATTCAAAAATCATAGAATCTAACTTGCCGATACATAACAATCGCGAGAAACACTCTGAAAACAAAAAAATCTTCATCGTACACGGTCAAAACAATGAAAAAAAATTGGAGACTTTTAATTTATTAAAAGCACTAGAGTTAGAGCCCATAATTTTACATGAGCAGCCTAACGGTGGTAGGACGATCATAGAAAAATTTGAAGAATACTCCGATGTTGGTTACGCAATTATTCTACTTACTGACGACGACGAAGGAAAATCAAAAAAAGAAGATGACTATAAATTAAGAGCGAGACAAAATGTAATACTTGAGTTAGGTTTCTTTATTGGAAAACTAGGAAGGTCGAGAGTTTGTGCATTGTACATTGATAAAGTTGATTTACCCAATGACATTTCTGGACTAGTATATATTCCCCTTGATTCGAGCGGAGCTTGGAAATTTGCCTTGGCAAAAGAGCTTAAATCGGCTGGATACAATATCAACGCAAATAATTTATTGTAATTATACAATAAGGTGCTTATCTTCAGAGCCGTGTTTCGCATTAATTGCAATCCGTTTTTAGCGCAGGTCTTGTGTCGAGCCATTTGAACGATGGCTGACTGTGTTTTACAACATATTTGTCATAAAGTTACAAGTGATCTTTCCCGCAGCCACACAACACTTGCGCCAAGGAAGGTTACTTTTTGGATTTACTTAAGCGCCAAAGTAGATACTCTGGGATATCCTTTAACTGCGCGATAGCACTTTGGTACTCCGTTTCATTTTTTATGAAACCAACGGTACCTAAGCCAAATGAAATGAACTGTGACATTGATGCTGCAAGCCCCGTCTGCGCAAGGGATATCAGACCCAGCCCGACAGCGCCAACCGTTGCACCGGCGACTTTCAATTTATGCATATTTGCTATCTGATTAAACTTTCTACTGATCTGATCAAGTTTTGGCTGTATAGTGTCACGCCTGAATTCAGCAGCAGTAACATCGCCCGAACCTAACAATTTCATATAGGCTTTTGTCTGTACTCTGAAAGAAGACAAGATATCCCCCTCATCTTCAATTATTTTAGCAAAATCACTAATGCTTGTCCCAGAAAGAAAAGGCAATAATATGTCAGCCACCTGCCGATGCTGGTCGATGCTGCTTTTTCTATCAAAAATAGGATAAGAAGACTGATCATGATTATCGACCATTGCCCGCCACTCGTCGGGAGCCCCGTTTGCATCAGCCGGGTGGATTAAAACCCGGTTCTTGTCATCCATAATAACAATAATCTTTTCCGGCCTGATTATAATCTTTCCGGCTTCGATCAAGGGAGACAATTCATTAAAAGTATCTTCCAACAATTCCTCTGAAATACTTCCATAACCGCCGAAAAGCTTACTCTTTGGCAACTGTTTTTTTAAGAGGCGGAGATACCCCGGATCGCCAGTAACGTTATGTCCCATCTTTTCTGGATGGAAAGTATATAGGAAATGTTTAGGATGGTAAGGATAGACCGAGGTAAAATCAGAAAGCAGGACAGACATCTTAACCAGTTCGTAGTGATCTTTGCTTTCCGCTTTAACCCGAATTTCCGTCTTTAAACCATCGTATTGATGGAACCAATCCAGAAACTCTTTTTCCTTTGTCTGGAAATGGGGACTGAAATCGTGTGAATTCTGTAATACTAATTCGTGCAACTTCCGGCCGATCAAAGCTGGTTCTTTCAATATCGTCATATTTTAGTTTGTATGTTGTTCAGGGTAAGTAAAGATACGGCAGCTACTAGCTTGATTGGCAGGATGAATATAGATTTAGTTTATCATAAAATCAATCCCGTGAGCGCTTCTGAACGCTACCGCAAGGGTGCCCCCTTGTGGTCGGCATACTAAGTATTGAATATACAAATCCAAGATGTTTAATTCTACCCTTTGCTCCCGCTGCCGCAAGGGTCGTCCCTTGTGGCCCGCTGTACAGAGACACTTTACAGAGCATACGTACAGGGCACCCGCTGATAAGTATACACTATAATAAGTAGCTTACTCTGCCGCGATGTATAGGTCCACTGGAGCTTTTGCGCGTAGTTGGCTAATTTTGAAAAAATGATCTTCGGGCCACCTCCCTACCAAATCTTAACCCTCTGCTCTTCCGCTTTATAATTTTTATCACCAGGCTGCACGTTAAATGCTTTATAAAACGGCGCGAAATTCATCAATGGCCCATTTACCCGCCACATGGCCGGCGAATGCGGGTTGGTGTTTACGTAGGTGCGCAGGAACTCATCTCTTGTTTTTACCCTCCAGATGCGTGCAACAGATAAAAAGAAACGTTGATCTGGCGTAAACCCATCAATTTTTTCAGCGCCTTTTCCCTGTTCCGTCATTTTAAATGCGTCGTAGGCAATAGCGATGCCGCCATTATCGGCAGTGTTTTCGCCCAGGGTAAGCGCCCCCTTTATATGTACTGTATCTAAAACTGTAAACGAGCCATATAAATTAGCTACCTGTTTTGTTTTCTCCCTAAACTTTTGATAGTCTTCCTTTGTCCACCAGTTTTTTACGTTACCGTTCTTATCAAACTGCGCGCCCTGGTCGTCAAAGGCGTGCGTCATTTCGTGGCCAATTACCATCCCTATGCCCCCGTAATTGATAGCATCATCTGCCGAAAAGTCGAAATAAGGAAATTGCAGGATACCCGCCGGGAAAACAACCTCATTAAACGACGGATTGTAATAAGCGGTAACCGTAGATGGCGTTGTGCCCCATTCTGTTTTGTCAACCGGCTTGTTCAGTTTGGCTAATTGAAATTGATAGTCGTTTTGTTTAAGCCACAGGATATTTTCAAAGTATTTGGTCCGGTTTATCTGCACCTTATCGTAATTACGCCATTTATCCGGGTAGCCTAATTTTTTGGTGATGGCGTATAATTTTTCTTTGGCTTTTTGTTTGGTGCTGTCGCTCATCCAATCCAGGTGATTGATCCTGTTTTCGAAAGATTTTTGCAGGTTGTTTACCAATACCAGCACACGTTTTTTTGCATCCTCGTTAAAATATCGTTTTACATACAATTGCCCCAAAGCCTGCCCCAAATAATTATCGACGTTTTGAGTCATGATCTGCCTGCGGGTTTTTTGTATGGCCTGCCCGTTTAACACTTTATTAAATTCAAATGAGGCATCTACAAATGGCTTACTCAATATTTCGGCGTAGTTTTGGAGGGTGGCGGCTTTTAAATAAATTTTCCAGTTGGTTATGGATACTGATTTCAACAGTCCATTTAACTTATCGTAATAAGCGGGCTGGCCCATATCAACCGAGTCGGTTGTTGCACCCAGTTCGGCAAGCAATGTCGGCCAGCCGATATTAGCTTGTGTTTTGCTGATGGATGCAATGGCTACCTTATGGTAATTTGCATTAACATCCCTTAATTCGATATTTGTTTTATGCGATGCTGCATTTTGTTGCTCGATGCTGTAAGCAATAGCTGCATTTTTTGTGGCGGTAGCAGGACTGCTCCCGGTTAACTGAAACAGGGTGCCTAAGTATTTTTTATAGGCCTGCTGGATGCCGACCGTAGATGAATCTGTTTTAAAATAATAATCCCTTTCAGGTAAACCAATGCCGGTTTGCGAAACATGGGCAATATTGATGCTGCTGTTTTTGTTATCCGGGTAAATATCAAAGCCAATAATGAGTCCGTTCCCGGCTTTTAATTGCGCCGCTACAAATTTGATGAGTGAGGGTACGTCGGCGATGGCATCAATTTGTGCCAGTATTGGTTTAATGGGCTGGTATCCGCGTTGGTTAATAGTTAGGGTATCCATGCCCGAAGCGTAAAAATCGCCTACCTTCTGGTCAATGCTTCCCATAGGGTTCTTAGTTTTTGAAACACTATCCAGGATGTTTTGCAGCAGTTGCTTTTGCGGAATGTTCATGAAACTATACGAACCCACGCCTGATTGGTCGGCGGCAATTTTTGCGGTATCGTACCAGCGCCCGTTAACAAAGCGAAAGAAATTATCGCCGGGTTTTATTAGGGAGTCGATTCCGGCAACGTCAACGAACCCTTTTTTGTGATCGTCCTGATATTTCCAGGCGCCCAAAACGATTAACGCTACACACAGATAAAATACTTTATTCATAAACAGTCAATTTGCTTAAAGGTAATAATTTAGCAATATGTAGCAGAATGAAACTTTGAAGTTGTAATATCTTACAACAAAATAATTATCACTAACTTTATAATGCAAATGAAAATTGCTGTTGTATAAAATATTGATATGGAGAGACTTACTATAGAATTAACCAATCAAAAGGCTTACAAAATTTTGAAAGACCTTGAAGAACTTAATATCATTAAGCTGATAAAAAAGCCTTCTACCTTATCTTCGTTGCGCCAAAAAATCCAAACCAAAATGAGCAATGAAGAGATTGATAAGCAACTTCACAATCTTCGTAGCTGAAAGCATACGTATATTAAAGAATTTACCCGGCCCGGATGTTCCATACACCGGGCTTTTTAGCACCCCAATTTCGCGTAAGTGATTGTACCGGATACCGGCCAAGTGGCTAAGGCCTGTGTAGTATGAGGGGAAAGCACGACCCCGCTTCTACCGGCGGGGGTACGCCCTGTTTAGATGTGAGATATGAGATTTGAGACATGAGACAAAAATGGTGGGCACCATACAGCAGATTGGTATATATTTGCCTGCTACCTGTTAAAATAGACTACAATGGAATACTCAAAAACTTACGTTGCAAAGGAAGAGCACATAGATGTGCAGGAAATTATGGATGGCTTATACTATCCGTTTTATATGGAATACTGCCGGCATGATTATATCAGGGAAGTGCTGGGTTTTGATTTTGAAACCGAGGCTAAAAACGGTGTTCATATGGTGCTATCAAACTACAGCATCAGTTTTTTACGGTCATTAAAAAAAGGCGATGAATTTTCGGTTACCTGCACTTTATATACTGATAAGGCAGGCCTGCCCAAACTACACTTCAAACAGTCCATCATTTTTAATAATAAGGTAATGACCAAAGCCGTATTCACCGGCACCTGCGTACCCGCAACCGGCGGACGGCCTTACCTGCCTGCATCAATACTCGAGAAAATTAAAGACGCTCCTGTAATGGAGGGGTAGATTTGAGATGTGAGATTTGAGACATGTATGTTAAACATCTTTTAGATTCTATTGGTATTTAAAACCTGTTGTCATTTCGAACGAACAGAGGTGTTTTCCCCTAAACCGTCAGCAGACAAGCTTCGGGCGAAAACGGGCAAAACGATGCGGGGCTGTGCGGCTGCAGGGCATAGGAAGTTTTTGCATGTGCGGGGATATGCGGGCAAGGGCAAAATAATTCCAGCCCAGGTTTTGCCCGTTTTGCAGGGCAGAGGCCCAGAGCGCAAAGAAGCATTTCTGCTGACTTGAATTTTTTGGTCCTTTTTGTTTCAAGACAAAAAGGACTAGGCCCTCCCGCGGCCATGAGCGGGACGATGTTGTCGATTACTACAAAGTAAAGTAAGCACCCAAATAGCTGCTCTGTACAGTTTGGGATTGCTTCGTTCCTCGCAATGACGGTGGTTGTTGGGTTCTAAAACCAACGCGTCATTACCGTTTTTTCCAGCATAATTCGCGGGTGCTTCGTTCCTCATAAGCGCTCGTTTTCCCCTAAACCGTCAGCAGACAAGCTTCGGGCGAAAACGGGCAAAACAATGCGGAGCTGTGCGGCTGCAGGGCATAGGAAGTTTTTGCATGTGCGTGGATATGCGGGCAAGGGCAAAATAATTCCAGCCCTGGTTTTGCCCGTTTTGCAGAGCAGAGGCCTGTGCGGCAAAGAAGCATTTCTGCCGACTTGATTTTTTTGGTCCTTTTTGTATCAAGACAAAAAGGACTAGGCCCACCCGCGGCCATGAGCGGGCCGATGTTGTCCGTTACAACAAAATGAAGTTAGCACCCAAATAGCGGCTCTGTACAGTTGGGGATTGCTTCGTACCTCGCAATGACGGTGGTTGTTGTTAGGTTCTAAAACCAACGCGTCATTACTGTTTTTTCCAGCATAATTCGCGGGTGCTTCGTTTCTCATAAGCGCTCGTTTTCCCCTAAACCGTCAGCAGACAAGCTTCGGGCGAAAACGGGCAAAACAATGCGGGGCTGTGCGGCTGCAGGGCATAGGAAGTTTTTGCATGTGCGTGGACTAAGCGCACCGGGGCAAAATAATTCCAGCCCAGGTTTTGCCCGTTTTGCAGGGCAGAGGCCTGTGCGGCAAAGAAGCATTTCTGCTGACTTGATTTTTTTGGTCCTTTTTGTATCAAGACAAAAAGGACTAGGCCCACCCGCGGCCATGAGCGAGCCGATGTTGTCGATTACCACAAAAGTAATTTAGCACCCAAATAGCTGCTCTGTACAGTTGGGGACTGCTTCGTGCCTCGCAATGACGGCAGTTGAGGTTGGTTATGTTAACACGAAAAATCCAGACTTGTGAAGTGGCTCTGCACAGTTTGGGATTGCTTCGTTCCTCGCAATGACGGTGGTTGTTGGGTTCTAAAACCAACGCGTCATCTCTGTTTCTTCCAGTATAGTTCGCGGGTGCTTCGTTCCTTATAAGCTCTCGTTTTCCCCTAAACCGTCAGCAGACAAGCTTCGGGCGAAAACGGGCAAAACGATGTGGGGCTGTGCGGCTGCAGGGCATAGGAAGTTTTTGCACGTGCGTGGACTAAGCGCACCGGGGCAAAATAATTCCAGCCCAGGTTTTGCCCGTTTTGCAGGGCAGAGGCCCCGAGCGCAAAGAAGCATTTCTGCTGACAGCCCTTTTGGTTACTTTTGTGGCGACAAAAGTAACTAGGCCCTCCCGCGGCCATGAGCGGGACGATGTTATCGATTACCACAAAGTAATTTAGCACCCAAATAGCGGCTCTGTACAGTTGGGGATTGCTTCGTGCCTCGCAATGACGGTGGTTGTTAGGCACATCGTTGTTGGGCCAGTTTATCCCTTCAACCCTTCTATTTCCTTCAAACTCTTTGGCAAATACTTACCCAGCAGGTGACTGCCGGTGTCGGTTATCAAAAAGTTGTCCTCGATACGGATGCCGCCGAAATCGCGGTAGGTGTTCAGTACGTCGTAGTTGATGAAGTCGGCGTATTTCTTTTCGGCCTGCCAGCGGTCTATCAGTTCGGGGATAATGTAGATACCCGGTTCGATGGTGAGCACGTAGCCGGCTTCCAGCTCGCGACCGAGGCGCAGGGATTTAAGGCCGAAAACGGTGGTTTCTTTTTTAAGGGTATCGGTGTAGCCAACGTAGGGTTCGCCAAGGTCTTCCATATCGTGGGTATCCATGCCCAGCATGTGGCCCAGTCCGCACTGAAAAAACATGGTATGCGCGCCTGCGGCAACCGCCTCTGCCGCATCGCCTTTCATGATGCCCGCCTGACTTAGGCCTTCAACCAGTTTCTGGCAGGCTGTAAGGTGAATGTCCTTGTACCGCACACCCGGTTTCAGCATGCTGATGGCGTGGTCCATGGAGTTTAATACCACTTCGTACAATTCGCTTTGACGGGCGGTAAACCTGCTGCCAACCGGAACGGTACGGGTAAGGTCGCCGCCATAATGCATGGCATTTTCGGCGCCTATATCGCAAAGCAGCATCTGGCCGTCCTGCAGGGTGTGCCCGTAGTAATGGGTATGCAGGGTTTCGCCCCTGGGCGTTATAATGGCGGGGTAACCCAGGCGCGAGTCGGCTGCTATGGCTACTTCATTTGCCTTAGCCACCAGCTCGTAACCTTTAATGCCGGGGCGGGTGTTTTTAATAACGGCCAGCTGCATATCCACGCTTGTGGATACCGCTTTTTCCATTTCAGCAATTTCCAGGGGAGTTTTGATCACCCGCTGGGCAATTACCGCTTTTATAAGTTTAACAGAAACATGGTCGGCCACGTCCTGCAGACTAACATTGAGCCAGGCGGCCAGTTTAATTTTATTTTCGGGGCGGTAAGGCGGCAGTATATGCGCCTTGCGACCGGTGGTTTGCGCTTTGTGGATGTAATGAGTTACTTCATCATACGGGCGGGTTTTGGCAACGCCAACCATGGCGGCCATTTGGCTAACGGTGGGCAGTACGCCGGTCCAGATGATGTCGTCGATACTGAGCTCGTTACCGAAGATGACCTCTTCGCCGGTATCGGTATCGATGATGGCTGCCAGCCCGGCAACATCCAGCCCGAAGTAGTACAGGAAGCTGCTATCCTGGCGGTAGCTGAAATGATTATCCTTATAGTTCATGCTGCTTTCCTCGTTGCCCAGGAGCAGGATAAGGCCATCATTGGCCATGCTGTTTTTTAGTACCTGCCGCCTATCGGCATAAACCTGCTTATCGAATAGTTGAAGATTCATGGCGCAAATATAAGCCCCCCGGACTCCTGAAAGGAGAGTTTTGATTGGATATTTTTTAACAAAAGCAGGGGCACTTCTTAAAGTGCAAAAAATCTCGATTTTTCTCGATTTTTTCTGGATAAATCCCCTATTTTTCCCGTTTTTTTTGTGCTTTTTCCCCTATAAATCTGCATTTTTTTTCTCAAAAACGGCCTTTAAGAAGTTTTAGGGGCGTTTTCGCTAATCCAGCCGCTCACAATTTTTGCCGAGAGCAAACAAAGCGGAATCCCACCGCCCGGATGAACACTCCCCCCGCAGAAATACAAATTTTTAATTTTGGACGACCGGTTGGCATGCCTCAAAAATGCCGCGAACCGGCTGTTGCTGCTGTTGCCATAAAGCGCCCCCTGATATGATGAAGTTTTACTTTCGATACCCCGCGGATCGAGGATACTTTCGGATACAATGAGCCGGCCGATATCGTCGCCCAAAATGCGGGTAAGCTTTTTGAGGATGTTTTCGCGGGCTGCGGCTATTAGGCTATCCCAATCCTGCCCGGTGTTGGCAGGCACATTGATCATGGTGAACCAGTTTTCGCAGCCTTCGGGGGCATCATCGGTTTTATATTTCGAGCTGATATTGAGGTAGATAGTGGGATCATCAAAGAGATTCTTGTCTTTCCAGATGTGGTCAAACTCGGCCTTATAATCAATACTGAAAAATATGTTGTGCAGGTCGAGCTCCGGAAACTGCCTGTTGATACCCCAGTAAAATATCAATGCCGAACTGCTGCGCTCCTGCCCCAGGATCTTTTTGGGGAACAAATGCCCGTGCCCCTTTAATAGTTTATGATAGGTAAACCAAACATCCATGTTGGAAACAACCAGGTCGCCGGTTACTATGCCGCCGTTAACGTTCAAGCCAATCAGCTGCCGGTTGTTTACCAATATCTGCAAAACAGGCGTGTTGAAATGGAATTTTACATCCAACGATTTTGCCAGCATTACCAAACTTGTAATAATGCTGTACATGCCCCCCTCTGGAAAGTATGCGCCAAAGTGCTGCTCCAAATGTGGGATTACGTTAAGCGTTGCCGGTGCCTCGTAAGGGCTTGAGCCATTGTAAGTTGCATAGCGATCATAAAACTGCACCAGCCGTTCGTCCTTAAAAAAACCTTCATTAGCCTTATGCATGGTCTTGAATGCATCTATCTTTGAAAAGCTGAAAACAGACTTTATAGTATCCAGGTCCAAATAAGTTTTAAGCCTGTGCAACGACTTCTCCAGGAAAACATGGCTGGTAACCCTGTAAATATCAGCGCTTTTGGCCAGGTATTTTTTTATAGACCCCGCAGGTTCGCCCGTATTTTTATTTACCTCTTCGGCAAACAGATCGGCATCTGCAAAGGCATTTAGCTTTGTGCCGTCTTCGTAAAAGTATTGGCATACTTTATCAAGCTTTCGGTACTTAAAAAAATCGGAAGGGGTTTTTCCGGCAAGCGTAAACAGCTCATCAACATAAGCCGGCATGGTGAACAAGCTCGGCCCGGCATCAAACCTAAAGCCATCCTGTTCAAATTCAGATAGTTTACCGCCGGGACAAGTGTTCGCCTCAAAAACTTCAACCTGGTGTCCCTGTACCGCAAGCCTTATCGCTGTCGCGATGCCTGCAATACCCGCGCCGATGATTAAAGCCTTAGGCATTGCGTATTCCCAATCCCGGGTCGTTATTCAATATATACTTACCATCGGCAAAACCGGGCATCTGGTATGGGTTATTGCTTACCAAAAATGGTCCGTCCAGGTCAACCCAATCGCATTGCGGAGCTAAAGCCAAACCAGCTAAAGCGGCGCAGCTGGTTTCTGTCATACAGCCTATCATAATCTGCAGTCCAAGTTCACGTGCTTTGGTTATCATCCGCTTTGCCTCGTACATCCCTGCCGATTTCATGAGTTTGATGTTTATGCCGGTATACACGCCATTGGCTTTTTCCACGTCCTCAAAACGCTGTACAGCCTCGTCGCCTATAATAGGAATAGGGCTACGCTCCGTGAGCCAGGCATTGCTGTCGGGGTCGGTTTTAAGCATAGGCTGCTCTATAAGCTGCACGCCTTGCTCCTGCAGCCAGTAAGTCATATCCAGGCTTTGCTGCAGGTCCGTCCATCCCTGGTTGGCATCAACATATAAAGGCACGTCGGTAACCGAGCGTATGGTATTAATGAGCTCTTTATCCGTATCCCTGCCAAGCTTCACCTTTATCACTTTAAAACCTTCGGCCTCCTTTACTTTTTTGATGATCATTTCGGGCGTATCAATGCCGATGGTGAAACTGGTTATCGGCATCAGGGAGGGGTTGCTACCTAATAATTGCCAGCAGGACTGTTGCTTTATTTTACCAGCCAGGTCATACAGGGCAATATCGATGGCGGCTTTTATTGCCGGGTTGCCGGGGGCAATGCTATCCAAATAGCTGATTATCGACCCAAAATCAAATGGATAGCCGAACTGATTGATATCAACCTTACTCAAAAACTCGGTTGCGCTTTGGTGACTTTCGCCCATATAGGGCACCATAGATGCTTCACCGTAACCGGTATAGCCTTCGTGTTTTAGCTGCACCAGCATAACCGGGGTTGTGGTGCGCGAAAACTTAGCTATGGTAAAAGCGTGCTTTAATTGCAGTTCGAAGGGTTGATATGTCAGTTCCATGTTAAAAACCAAAGCTAAAAGTTTAGAATGAAATTCGTGCTTATCTTTGCGGCCATGCCGGCACAAATTTATTCACCGTTTGAGAGTTTTAATTTCAGTAACAGCAAATGCTTCCTTACGGGAGAGGCTTTAAATTCTGAAGAAGAAAAGATCCAGGTTTTTCCGCAATGGCTCATGAGCCGTTACAAGCTGGAAGATCAGCCCTTTAAACTGCTTGATGAAAGCATGGCCACCTACAAGGACCTAAAACTACCTTGCAGCGCCATTGTGAACGAGCAATATCTTGAACCGCTTGAAGCAGAAATAGCCGCGGCCTTTGAAACCGGCTACGATGCAGTAAAAGAACTTGATGAGTTGAAATTGTTTCAGTGGGCAGGCAAACTGCTTTATGGGATCATTTTTAACGAGATCCAGGCTGGCATACGGCAGCAGCACGCGCAGGGTGAAGAGTTTAATATTTCGCAGTCCATCATCCATAAGTTCAGCAACCTGCATTTAATGCTGCAAACTCTTAACCTGCCTATCGAACTGGATGGCTTTAAGCCCTTTAGCCTGAATTTATTTAAGGTGGATAATGCGGATGATGTGTTTGGCTATCGCGATGAGGTCAACACCCTCACATTTTCTTTAAGAATAAAAGATTTTGGATTGATCATTTGCCTGCAGGATAATGGTGCTAATAGCAGCTATCATAAAAAAATGCTGGAAAAAATAAAAGGCCATACCCTGCACCCCATCCAGTTTGAAGAAGTGAACGGCCGTTTTTTCTACTCGGCGTACCTGTTTAACCGCCTGCCCGAGTACAATATTATGCCAGTTGGCGATACTATTTATATAGAGGCTATGCCCCTACGTGGCACCAGCAGCAAGCCATTGTTTGACGACTGGGTAAATAAAATTTATGGCCAGGTATTGGAAAACTTCTGGAAAAACTGGGGCTTCCTGCTGTTAGAGATCATCAAAAACCCCGAAAAACCCATGAGCTTTTTGTTTAACGCCGAGGGTGATTTTATTACTGCAGCAACGATTGAACTTTCCCGGTAATTTGCTGAAAAAAGAAAGGTACAATACCTGGATGAAACAGGATAGTGATCATCAAACCGCTAAGCGCGCCGTAAAAGTGAGCATCGTGGTTAATGTTATCGCGTGAATATTTAGTTGCATAGCTGCAATATACGAGGTACAAGACACCAAATACAACCGCATAAATTGGTATGGGTAAAGGCAGTATCATCATTTTATCAAGTGGATTATACAATATCGCGCTAAAAACTATGGCGCTTACCGCACCTGATGCACCAAGGCTATAGTAGCTGTAATTTTCCTTATGTTTTATTACCGATGGCATGTCGCTTAATATCAGGCTTAAAACGTACAATACCCCAAACTGCCAATGCCCCAATACAGGCTCCAGCTGAAAGGCGAAAAAGTAGTACGACATCATGTTAAAAAACAGGTGCATCCAGTCTTTATGAATTAACCCGCTGGTGATGATGGTATAAATATAACGCCCGCGCGAAACGTTGTAAGGATGCAGCATCAGCCTGCCATACAGGTTTTGATTACCAAAAGCGATTAACGAGGTAATAATAGTTATTACAAATATTATTGAAGCCACGGGGGCCAGTGTAAGATATTCCATATTATTTAAGATCGAGTTTGAGATTGGTTAAAAGGCGGCCTACCGGGTAGCGCATATATGTTTTTTCGAAGTATGGCGAATTACGGTACACAAAGAAAAGCTGAGCCTGGGCACTATTGGCCAACTGCGGGTCTTTAGCTTTGGCATCGTCCAGTTTTTGCTTCAAGGCCGGATCTTTTTTTAACAGATCGGCAGCTTTATCTTCAAAAACGTAATCAGAAAAGTATTCCTTTTCGCCCAGCACCGAATCAAAAAAATTCCAGGCAAAAAATGAATCTATACCCTGCGGCTCCAGTGTTTCCACAATATAGCGGTTTATAGGTTGATTGGTAGATACAACGAAATCACCCGCATAAAATTTTACAGCCATATCAACCGGGTTTAACTGTACGCTGTTATGCAGGTAATGGCCCTCAAACGGGCGGGTTGGCGTTTTAATATCGCCAAAGTAATACATTTGCAAGGTAAGCGTAGTGTCATGCGCCAATTGCTGCATTTTTACACCGTTTAGTTTAAACAGGTCTATCACTTTACCCCATGCCTGCGGAATCACGTAGGCAACGGGTTTATCAGCCGTTATTGTAATTTTATAGGTATTATAAAACTTAATCACCCTGGTATAGGGCTTACCCCTATCGTAATATAAACGCTTAAGCCCGCTTACTTCGCTGGTTTTGCAACCTGCTTCATAACCTTTAAAGGTAATGGTATCTACCTTTTGCATATCCACCTCCCATTTAAGGGCAAATGTTTTTTGCCGTGCAACTGCTGCATCTGCTTTCTGCTTTAGCTCACCAATTAGTTTGGCATCGCGCTGGCTAATATCAATAAGATGCTGCATAAAATCATAAGTGGCATATACCCTTTTATCAAATGCTTTCAACATATGCGTTTCGGTAATATAGCTGATGATGTTATGCTGAGCGGTAAAGCCGGTTGCAAACCGCGGCGTTTCCAAAAAGCTAACGATACCAGAATCCGGCAAACCTTCTTCGCCTGCACCATAAGGTATCATCTCGTAGCCGCTTTTTTTCATATGACTGTACAGGTAGGGCGTAAGTATTTTAGTGGTATAATCTGCCAGTATAGGGGTTTGTTTGTCCTTTTGGGTTTCTATCAGCGTCATTACATACTGGTAATCGGCACCGTCGCTGGTATGGTTATCCAGGAAAATCTCGGGTTTCCAGGTGGTTAATATTTGCGTAAAAGCAAGCGCGTTGCGGCTATCGGCCTTTATAAAATCGCGGTTCAGGTCGAGGTTGCGGTAATTACCCCTGAAACCATAGGCCACCGGCCCGTTTTGGCTTACCCGGCTTTGGCCGCGATTAAGGTTACCGTCGATATTGTAAAGTGCTATAAAGCAAAGCACAACATCTTTAGGTACCTCGTTCTTTTTTAGCAGATCGCGTACCAGCATCATACTGGCATCAATGCCTTCCGGCTCGCCGGGGTGGATGCCGTTATTGATAAGCAGCACCCGCTTGTCCTGTTTTTTTATCAATGCCGGATCAAAAACCCTGTCTTTTGAAAGTACAATCAACGTCAAAGGTTTGCCTGCGTCGGTAGCACCATAATTGATCATTTTCATTTGCTGCGGGTACAGCTTGCTGAGCTTTTGGTAATAGCTAATTACCTCAGCATAAGTAGCAGTATAGTTTTTATCCTTACTTAACTCAAATGGCGTAAGCTGGGCTTTTGCAATTATACAGATGAAAAAGAAAACTATAGCTGATAAAAATGCTCTCATGAAATTGCTTTGGATCAAAGATAGAGCCAAGAGATTAGAATCAAGAGATAAGATTTAGAAAAATTCTGTTACAAACCCGCAGTATCGATCATTATAGTAGAAAAATCCTGATTTATCGATTTTGCTTCTTATCCTAATCCGGCAATCTCAGCCTGCACTTTTTTGGGCAGGCTTTTTACCACCTGCTCATAAGAGTGGTCTATCATTTCGCAAAGCTGTTTACGGGTTAATGAGCCATCCATGTAAACGGTATTCCAAAGTTTTTTATTCATGTGGTAGCCAGGGATTACTTCGGTATAGCGTTCGCGCAGGTCAACGGCCAATTCAGGGTCGCATTTTACGTTAAAACGATTACCCGCTGTAAGGCCTATCAACAGGAATATTTTATCGCCTACTTTAAAAACCAAAGTATCTTCTCCAAAGGGGAAACCCTCTGTTGTACCTGGTTTTTGCAGGCAATAATCACGTAATTCTTCTATGTTCAATATTGAAATTTCCTGATAAGTTTGTTGTATGATGTTAGATGAGTATAAAAGTTATACTTTATACCTACTGATACAAATACATACTGGTCAAGTGCATTGTTTTTGTATTTCGAGACCGGATCGTTATAGCCATCAAGCCCTTCTCCAATATCATAGTAATGTTGTATGCCAATGTCAATTCCATAACGGGGCATATTATAGTCATCATAAATTTTAAATTCATAACCAAACCTAAGAGGGATAATGAGGTTAAATCCTTTATCTTTTCCGCGAAAGCCTTCAGCAGACCCGGGATCTGGAAAAACATGTACATCATTTTCCGGGAATCGGTTATAGCGCTCAATCCTGGTTATTTTATTATATATGAACCCAATACCTGTACCCACGTAAAAGTTTTTAATTTTATCTAAAAACCAACTATCCGAGTAATCAATTATTTCGCCGGCCTGCAGGTCGGCATGAAAGTTCAACGAAATGTAGGAATTGGTAAAATACCTGCCAGACGCGTCTTCCGCACGAGTTGGACCACCGCCCGAAAAGGTTCCTTTTTGCAGTTCGAGAACGATGGGCAGGAATGGGCTATAATTGTAAACAAGATTAAAATTAAACGCAGGGTGATAATCCTGCTTTTTAAGATCGGCCTCCGCTTTGCCATAGCTTGCACCTGCGGCTATGCCAAATTCGTAATAGTTATATCCACTTTGTGCCTTAACCGTAACAGCACCTGAGCAAGCCAAAACAAAAAACAGAATATATTTTTTCAATGTTAAATTTTAATCAATATTTACAAATGGCAACCAACCGGATTTATTACCGGTCATAAAAATTTTACTAATATAGCTTATGAGTTTTAATTCGCCGCTAAATTTTACAGTAACAGAACGCTTTTTGCGTTATGTTACCATTGATACGCAATCTGACCCTGCTTCGGTTACATTTCCCTCAACAGAAAAACAAAAAAACTTAAGCAGGCTGTTAGTTGATGAGTTGCTGGCAATAGGTGTTACCGATGCCCATTTAGATGAGTTTGGATATGTATACGCTACCGTTCCCTCAAATACCCATAAACCTGTGCCTGTAATTTGTTTTTGCTCGCATGTGGATACGGCGCCCGATTGCAGTGGGGCTAATGTAAAGCCCATTGTTCATCAAAATTACCAGGGGCAGGATATTATTTTGCCGGATGATACTGCACAGATTATCAAACTGGCCGACCACCCCAACCTTAAAAATCAGGTAGGCCATGATGTGATCACCGCCAGCGGCCTTACTTTATTGGGAGCCGATAACAAAGCCGGAGTAGCCGAAATTATGGATGCCTGTTACCAGCTGATAAACCATCCGGAAATAAAACATGGCGACATCCGCATATTATTCACCCCCGATGAAGAGGTGGGCCATGGTGTTGATCATGTGGATATTGCCAAACTGGGGGCCTATGCTGGCTATACCATTGATGGCGAAAGCGCCGGGAACATGGAAAATGAAACATTCTCTGCCGATGGTGCAAGACTGACCGTACAGGGTGTAAGCGCTCATCCCGGCTTTGCTAAAGGCAAAATGGAAAGCGCCATAAAAATTGCAGGAGAGATCATCGCGGCTTTGCCAGATGAGTTATCGCCCGAGCATACCGAAGAAATGGAGGGTTTTGTACACCCGGTAAGTATAGAAGGACATGTTGAAACCGCCGGCATTGATTTTATTATCCGCGATTTTGACGAGGATAATTTAAAAGTCCATGCAGATGTGATCCGTAAAACGGCAGATGAAGTATTGAAACGCTATCCAAATTCTGCTTATACTTTAGTCACCAGCCAGCAGTACCGTAATATGAAAAATATACTGCAACAGCACCCAGAGATAGTTGACAATGCCATGGAAGCCATTAACAGAACCGGCCTGACTGCCAAATTATGCAGCATCCGGGGCGGCACAGATGGTTCAAGACTATCGTTCATGGGTTTACCCTGCCCTAATATATTTGCAGGCGAGCACGCCTTTCATAGTAAGCAGGAATGGGTATCGGTACAGGATATGCAAAAGGCGGTAGAGACCATCCTACACCTTTGCATGATCTGGGAAGAAAAAGCATAATAAGCTTAAAGCAGAATGCACAAAGCTTAAAGCCAATCAACTTATTTGAGATTAACAGACAATAAAAAAATGTATACTATAAGGAAGGCCACAGTTAACGATGTTGACACCATATTGCAAATAGCCGATACCACCTGGTGGGAAGCATATTCGCCTATATTGGAGAAAGAACAAATAGAATTTATGCTGAATGAAATTTATTCGGCAGATAAGATCAGTAAACAGGTGGCGGAAGACCTGCAGACTTACCTGCTATTAGAAGAGAAGGGGATACCCGTTGCTTTTGCCGCCTATTCGCCACGCGAGGAAAATGCAGATATTTTTAAGCTTCACAAGCTGTACTGCCTGCCGCAAACCCAGGGCAAGGGCTACGGTAAAATACTAATTAACGCAGTAGCGCAAAAAACCAAAGATGCAGGAAAGCACATTTTGGAACTTAATGTGAACAGAAGTAATAAGGCCCTGAATTTTTACGGGAAGATGGGCTTTGCAATTGCTTATGAAGAGGATATCGCTATAGGGCCATATTGGATGAATGATTACGTGATGCGGAAGGAACTATAAGCCTAAAATTCATTTGTCGCAAATCGCCCTCGAAAAAGTCTTTATTGCCACCCAACCAGGTATTTACTTTTGCCGATATTTGAGTCAATAAAAACCAACGAGATGAAAGATCAATCACAAACAAGCGCTTTACCACAACCCTTAGCTGTTCAGTTTGAATCTACCGCTGATGAATTTATGCAGGTAATAACATCCATTAAACAGGATGAGATTAACCGCATCCCATTTGAGGGAAGCTGGACGGCAGGACAAGTGATTGAACATATCAGACTATCGGTTTTGGGTACAATATCAATAATAAATGCCGCGGTTAAAACAACAGAAAGAAGCCCGGATAAATTTGCCAAAGCAATAAAAGACCTGTTTTTAGATTTTGATGCCAAATACCCTACTGCACCCATGCTGGTCCCTGCCGATAAACACTATGACAAGAATGTTTTAATGACAGAACTGGCATCAGTTTTTAAAGAATTACAAGAAAATATACAAACCAAAGATCTGACAGATACCTGTGTTGCTTCCGAATTTACCGGCATAGGTTACCTTACCCGGCTGGAATGGATTACTGTCGCCATTTATCATACACAAAGGCATGTGCATCAATTGAAGGAGATTATCGGGAAGCTTTAAGCTGTTAAGGCAATCACTATAAACAATTCTTTTTGTCGCCGTTAAGCGTAACAATGGATTTTAGTGTAAATAAAAAAGAGCGATAAGTATAAACCCATCGCTCTTTGTCTTTTATCTTTTGTCCTTTGTCTATCGTCTATTAGTCCTTAATCCAAAGACTTATATCAACAACCTTACCGGTTCTTCCAGTAATGATTTTAGCGTTTGCAGGAAGGCTGCGGCCGTTGCGCCATCAACCACACGGTGATCTGCGCTTAGCGTAACCTTCATAATGTTGCCTGGTACCACAGCGCCATTTTTAACAACCGGAACCGCTTGTATTCCGCTTACAGCAAGGATACAGGCATTTGGCGTATTAATAATAGCAGTAAACTCATCAACACCAAACATACCTAAGTTTGATATGGTGAAGGTTGAACCTTCCATTTCGGCAGGCTGTAATTTTTTAGCTTTCGCTTTGCCGGCAAATTCTTTCACTTCAACCGAGATGTGGCTTAATGATTTACCATCAGCAAATTTAATAACCGGTACCAGCAAACCTTCGTCAACAGCAACCGCAACACCAATGTGGATATGTTCGTTGGTGCGAATCTTATCGCCCATAAATGCCGAATTAATAGCAGGGTGTTGTTTTAAGGCAACTGCGCATGCTTTTAATACAAAATCATTAAACGATATTTTAACCGGGGCCACATCATTGATGCGGGTACGGGCTGCAATAGCCTGGTCCATATCGATGCTCATGGTTACGTAAAAATGCGGTGCGGTAAATAAGCTTTCGCTTAAACGGCGGCTTATTGCTTTACGCATTTGTGTAACCGGCCTTTCGCTGAATTTTTCTTCGCCTGTGTAAGTTGGCAAAACAACAGGAGCTTTTGCAGCTGGTGCAGAAGCGGGAGCAGCGGTTGCCGGTGCGCTTTCTGCAGCTGGTTTTGCACCTGGTGTATAATCTTCAATATCCTTTTTAATGATACGGCCGCCTTCTGCGCTGCCTTTTACATCATTAAGGTTAATGCCTTTATCTTTAGCAATTTTACGCGCAAGTGGCGATGCTTTAACACGGCTGTCATCTGCAGATGATGAAGCAACAGGGGCAGCATCAGTGCTTGCCGCTTTGGCTTCTGGTGCAGCTTCTTCTGCAGGCGCGGCAGCTGGGGCATCGCCTGTATCCTGCAATAACGGCGTAATATCGGTACCTTCTTTTCCTACAATGGCTATAATGCCATTTACAGGAGCGGCCTCGCCTTCTTTAGGGCCAATATATAAAAGTGTACCCGCTTCGTAACCCACAACTTCCATAGTAGCCTTATCGGTTTCCACATCAGCTAATGAGTCGTCAGATTTTACTTTATCACCAACTTTAAAGTTCCATTTATTGATAACGCCCTCGGTCATGGTATCGCTAAGCGCAGGCATACGTATTACAGTAGCCGGTATGCTTGAAAGGTCAACCTTTGGCGCAGCAGTAGCGGCAGGTTTTTTATCAGCAACCGGTGCCGCTTCCTTAGCCGGTGTTGCTTCTTTAGCCGGCGCAGCAGATTCTCCTGCACCATCGGCAAGGGCTGCTTTGTAATCTTCACCATCTTTACCTAAAACGGCAATTACAGCATCAACCGGAACGGCGCTACCTTCTTCAACACCTATATATAATAAGGTGCCATCCTGGTACGATTCAAAATCCATGGTAGCTTTATCAGTTTCAATCTCGGCCAATACATCGCCGGATTTTACTTTATCGCCAACTTTCTTATGCCATTTCGCCAATACCCCTTCGGTCATGGTATCGCTCATTTTAGGCATTCTAACTACTTCGGCCATATACTATTTATATGTGTTATAAAAAATTTGGTATAAATATAACGGTTAGTCCCTAATGTAAGGGTAATCGCTTTGAACGTAAACGTCGGTATATAATTCAGAAGCCTCCGGCCATGGTGATTCTTCGGCAAACTTAACCGATTCATCAACCAATACTTTTACCCTTGCATCAACTTCTTCAAACCATTTCTCGTCGGCATAAGCTTTTTCAACAATAGCCTGGCGGGTTATTTCAATCGGATCTTTTGCTTTGTAGCTTTCCAATTCCTCTTTAGTGCGGTATTTTTGAGGATCGGACATAGAGTGACCCTTATAACGATAAGTACGCATTTCCAGGAATGTAGGGCCTTCGCCGGCACGTGCACGTGAAATAGCCTCATCCATTGCTACGTGTACTGCGGCAGGGTCCATACCATCAACAGCTGATGAGGGGATACCATAAGGTAAGCCCAATTTATAAATATCAGTTTGGATAGTAGTACGGGCCACAGAAGTACCCATGGCATAACCATTGTTTTCGCAAACAAAAATTACGGGCAGTTTCCAAAGCGCAGCCATATTAAAGGTTTCGGTAAGTGCACCCTGGCGCACCGCTCCATCGCCCATATAGGCTATGTTCACAAACTCAGTTCCCTTATATTGCTCGGCAAAAGCGATACCTGCACCCATTGGCACCTGTCCGCCAACTATACCGTGGCCACCGTAAAAGTGTTTTTCTTTATCAAACATGTGCATTGATCCACCTTTGCCTTTTGAGCATCCGGTTGCTTTACCATATAACTCGGCCATGATGGCATTTGGTGTTACCCCTTTTGCCAAAGCATGCGCGTGATCGCGGTAAGCGGTGATCATACTGTCTTCCTGTTTCATTACAGACATGGCTCCGGCCAGCACGGCCTCTTGCCCAATATACAAGTGGCAAAAGCCCCTGATCTTTTGTTGTCCGTATAGTTGTCCTGCTTTTTCCTCGAACTTACGCATCAACAGCATTTGTTCGTACCACATCAGGTAAGTGTCCTTTGTTATTTCGATTGAACTCATGTAATTAAACAATCTTTTTCTTGGAGTAAAGCGCAAATCTAATTATATCCTTTAAATTATCGAAACCGCAACCAATTTGTTATGCAGATTTATTTTTTATTTTATATTAGGATGTTTTATAAGCATTATAACGCCTGTTTTGCTTGTTTAACCAAACTTTATAATGCTATTTTACGGTTTTACAAAAGCATTTCGACCAATTTTCTGCGTCCGAACCGTCAAAAAGACATGATTGTCCTTAATTTCAGACTTTTTTTTACACCAATCCTGTAATAAATAATACATTAAGAATCGCGCCTCACAACATTATGTAATCGTTCTTCGTAATAGTAACAGCGTTAAATTAATAAGATTTTTAGTTGAGCGTGTTTATTTATATTTTTTGAAAAAAAAGTGCGTTTTATTTGCAAATTTAAAAAATATGGATAGTTTTGTATTCAACGATAGACAAAGTGTCTAATTTAATAAACAATTTGTTGACCCTATCAACAATTCAACTGATTAAATGAAGAAATTTGCCCTGGCTATTGCCCTTATTTTCACTGTTTTAGCTTCGCAAGCTCAAACAAAAAATGTTACAAGTGTTGCTGAGGATAAAACCGATGAACAGGACGGTTTAGCAAAAACATACTTATCTCAAATTATGGGTGTCGCGTTATCCGCAACCTCAAACATGAAACTTTTTCACTTTGTTTATGATTGGATTGGTACCCCCTACCACTTTGGTGGCAGCTCCAGAAAAGGTATCGATTGCTCGGCATTTACCAAAGAATTATACAGCGAGGTTTTTAACCTTGATATCAAAAGAAATTCACGCGATATTTTCAGCATGGTTAATCCTGTTAACAAGGATGAGCTTAAAGAAGGCGACCTGGTTTTCTTTAAAATACATAGCCGCAGGATATCGCACGTAGGTATTTACCTTGGTGGCGGCAGATTTGCACATGCATCATCAAGGGGCGTAGCTATCAGCAGCCTTGATGACGAATACTATAGCCGCTATTTTTACAGGGGAGGCCGCATGCTTGCTTCGTTTAAAGATGAGTTGAGCAATACCCCTGCAACCAACGACGAAGAGGATAATAATTAAAAGAAATTCAATTAAATACCTAAATTAGTCCTTTCATGAACATGAAGGGACTTTTTTTTTCCGCACGATTTTTTTTATTGCCTATAACCTTTTGCACTGCAATGTTTTTTCAAGCCTGTGAAAACCCCGCGCTTATTAAACATCGCCTGGCGCGGCATAAGGAGAAGGCGGTGATAACCCAACCAATAAAAATCATTCCTGTTCGGCCCGATTCATTATGCATTGCCGCAGTAGGTGATATTATGCTGGGCACATCATACCCAGACAGCACTACCCTGCCGCCAGACAGTGCCATCAATAGCTTTAGAGCCGTAAAACCTGAATTGAAAGGTGCAGATGTAATATTTGGCAACCTGGAAGGCTCGCTGCTTAATAATGGCGATCCTGCGCATTTTAAATTACACCAAAAAAGCAAGGCCTTCCTGTTTCGGATGCCTACTAAATATGCCTCGGTTTTAAAAGATGCCGGCTTTAATGTACTTAGCTTAGCCAACAATCATATTAACGATTTTGACGTAAACGGTCGCAAAAGCACCATTCAAACGCTGGATAGCCTGGGCATTAATCATGCGGGACTGCTGGTTAAACCTTCAACCGTTTTTCAATTGAATGGCGTTAAATATGGCTTTTGCTCATTTGCTCCCAATGCAAACACGGTACCAATACTCGATCTGAAAGGCGCGGCCCGCATCATCAGCGAATTGAAACAACGTTGTGATGTCGTTATTGTATCTTTTCATGGCGGCGGCGAGGGTGTTGATTTTGAGCATGTGCCCTGTGCAATGGAAAGCTACATTAATGAAAAACGGGGCGATGTGCATGCTTTTGCGCATAATGCTATTGATGCAGGGGCCGATCTGATCCTTGGCAATGGGCCTCATGTTAACCGCGCTATAGAACTTTATAATAACCGGCTGATTGCTTATAGCCTTGGTAATTTTTGCACCTATCGTTGTGTAAGCGTGGCCGGTATTTGCGGCCTGGCGCCTATGCTGAAAGTATATGTAAATAAAAAAGGCGAGTTTTTGAAAGGCCGGATTTTATCGTTCAGGCAAGCCCATGATACCGGACTGGTTAAGGACACCCTGAACCGGGCAGCTATAAGGATCAGGACACTTACCGAATCAGATTTTCCGGGGAGCGGGTTGAGCATTTCTGATGAGGGAGAGATAGCGGCAACAGTACCGGCAACATAATAGCTTTGGTACTAAAGCCGCAAAGTTTTTGACAATTGTACTGCATTAACCTTCGTAAAAGAAAGTTAATGCTATTACCTCAAATAAACCGCATCCTCTTCGCCCTCTTCATCAAGCACAACATCAACATGCTCTTTAATTACCGTGGATAAAGCCATGCCTGCAAAATCGGTTGTTACAGGGAAGCTTTTGTGGTTACGATCTACCAATACTGCTGTACGCAATTTTTTGAGGGGTACATCCAGGAAAACACCAAAGCCATACGCAAGGGTTTTACCGCTATTGAGCACATCATCTACCAGGATCACTACTTTGTTACTGCACTCCGTTACATCAAAATTAATTTTGGCCTGCAGGCTGCTGCTTTGCTTATCCAGTTCAATAGATAACAGTTTACAGCTAAAGGGAGCTATTTCTTCAAGAATGGCTTTCAGCCTTTTGGCAATGTGGTTACCACTGGGCATAATGCCGGCTATCATTATTTCTTCTTCGTCGAAATTATCTTCCAGTATCTGGTAAGCAATACGGTCGAGCTTTTGCTGTATCTGTTGCTGGTTTAATATCAGGAGTTTTTTTTCAGACATGTGGATTAATTGTTGTAATGTTTGAAGGTTGGAACGTTGTAATGTTACTTTTATGCGATGTAAATATACAAGTCCGTTTTAACGTTTTGCAAAGTAACCTTTCAACTTTGCAACATTAAAACTTTGCGACAGCTTATTTTTTATACGGAACGTAAACAAAATTTGCTCCCTCCGGCACTACCACAAACACGCACATAAATTCATTAGGGTTTTTATAGCTGTTGATGAAACGGTCTTTTAATTCGGGCTTAATTACACCACGTTCGGTGAATTCTTCAAGCGTTGAAGCGTGGATGCTCCAATCCGAATTAAGATCATGCCTGTCAAGTATCAATTCTCCTAATTTGAGTTCGTGCTGGTGGGCGATGAAAATGGGATATGAAGATAAACCTTCCATCATGATCTCGATAGCTACCTCATGAATAGAATCCGTAAAAAATTTAAGATCTCGCTCCAGGCTCAGTAACGGACTGTTCTTTGCCGCTTCCTGGCTGTCTTTATTATTACCTTCGTTTAACAGGTCTTCGGGTTGCATACGTTAGAAAATTCTAAATGATAAACTCTAAATCCAGAAAGGGAAAACTCCAGGCAGATAAGCTCTAATTCCAAAAAGAGTCTTTTGTCCTTTATCCTTGCTCCTTTTTCTTTCTGTCCTTCCTCTCCGCTACCTCAATACCAACAGCACAACATTCTCTACATGCTGTGTATGCGGAAACATATCAACGGGTTGTATTTTTACTGTGTCGTATTTTTCTTTTAATACAAGCAAATCCCGGGCCTGTGTAGCTGCATTACAGCTTACATAAACTATTTTTGGGGCCTCAATTTCCATCAGGCGGGCAACTACATCCGGATGCATGCCTGCACGCGGCGGATCGGTAATGATCACATCAGGCTTGCCATGTTCGATTACAAAATCCGCCACCAGCACATCCTTCATATCGCCGGCATAAAATTTTGTATTGGTGATATTGTTAATGGCCGAGTTTATTTTGGCATCTTCAATAGCTGTAGGCACATACTCCACACCAATAACTTCGCGTACATCCCCTGCTATGAAGTTGGCAATGGTACCGGCGCCGGTGTACAGGTCGTAAACCAGTTCATCCCCGGTGAAACCTGCAAAATCACGGGTTATTTCATACAGGCGCAAGGCCTGGATACTGTTGGTTTGGTAAAATGATTTTGGACCGATACGGAATTTTATACCATTCATTTCCTCATGGATAAATTCGGGGCCTTTAAAGGCTATTACGTCCTGGTCAAAAATAGTATCGTTCTTTTTTTGGTTAATGATGTATAGCAGTGAAGTAATCTCTGGAAAACCTGCATCTATAAAGCTCATCAGCTTGTTCACCTCATCTTCGCTCACATACGCAAAAACCACAATTACCATCACCTCGCCTGTTGATGAGGTACGTACAATAAGGTTACGCAAAGCGCCATGGTGATTGCGCAGATTATAAAAAGAATAGCCTTGTTCTATCACAAAATCGCGGATGCTGTTACGCAGATCATTTGATGGTTCGGCCTGCAGGTAGCAGTGTTTTACATCAAGTATTTTATCAAAACGGCCGGGGATATGAAAGCCCAGCGCATTCATATTGAGCGTTTCGTCCTCCTTGTTCTCGCCATCATACAACCAGCGTTTATCACTAAAGGTGTACTCCAGTTTGTTACGGTAATAACGGTCGGCCGGGGAAGGAATAATATCCATGATACCGTCGACATCAATTTTGGCAATGCGACCAAGCGCGTCTGCGACAGATTTTTGTTTGAATTTTAACTGCGCCTCATAGGTCATGTGTTGCCATTTACAGCCCCCACAGGTACCAAAATGTTCGCAGAAAGGATCGGTACGGTACTCCGATGGTTGTTTTAGTTGGGTGATTTTTGCCTCACCAAAATTCTTTTTGCTGCGGTAAACCTGCACATCAGCAACATCGCCGGGGATTGCTTTATCAACAAAAAGCACAAAGTCATCTGCCTTGCCTACCCCTTTACCCTCTTCGGCAATATCAATTATCCGAACGTCTTCAAAAAACTTCTGTTTCGCAACTTTATTCATCAGGCTGCAAAGTTATGCAAAAAAGCATAATCAGGAAGCACGATACAACAATCAAGGTGTTAACATACAAAAGGCGGCATGCTGTTATTGCTAAGCAAACAAGCTTAACAGGTAACTTATTATACCCTTTGTTGCTTTTTCCTCAACCTCGAACTCCTCATCTATCTGGTCAGAAAAATCTGTTAGTTCACGACTCATGGCATTTTGGATTTACTATGCAAACATAGCAAATAACATACTAAAAACCAATATGGTATATGGTATTTTTGAAAATAAATTTCTTTCTCACTTTTTCACTTAGAACACTTGAAGGAAGTGTCCTAAGTGAAACATGAGCGCGTTGCTATTGGCGATGATTAATGTCTGTCCCAGTTTATCTTCCGCGAGAAATACATTAATATACCAAGTTCAATTCTTTCACAGAAGAATAAAAAAATTTTTGAATCACAAAGTCAATGAAGAAATAAAATTAATGATTCGAATATCACGCGTAATGTTCTATATCTTTATAGATGACCACGCAGGAACAAATATATAATTGGTTAATAGTCGGCCTTCAACAGTCACCGACGAGATTTTCGGAGGTGTTTTATTACGATAGACGCGACAATCAGTTTTTTTCGATTTTAATGACTGATTACCTTTTGTTTGACAAAAATGGAGAGTTAGCCGGAGATATAGTCACCAACTATTCACAAAACACATTAACTCTGCTTACAGACAGAATAAGGAGAGTCAATATTGATAACAGGGTAATTGGTGTTCCCCGGCTTGGCGATACCGAAGGCGATTATCTGGAGCAGGTGGATACCTTTTTAAATCTAAATTCAATTAATATAGAAGCTTCAACCATTTGGGATGTAGAGGAAAGCGGCACTATAAGTTTTAAAATAGATGAAAAGCTTTAAACCGCAATAGCAGCCTTTACCAAATAAGGAAGAATCTCTTTTTGAAAAGAAACAAAGTTCTTACGTACATCTGAATCACTCACCGAAGTAAACGCGAAGCTGAACACTATGCTTTTACTGCATTTAATTAAAAACCGCAATCGCTGGTGGTAGGTTTCATGCTTGCGGATACCCGGCAGTTGGATAAATGAAGCCATTAACATTTCTTCCAGCTCGTTGGATAAGTTCTTTAAAAAATCCTGGGAGTTGGTTGATTCGCGAATGAAATCCCAACCTATAAATTCGTTGCAAACGGTGTACGACAGGCGACAGGTTTTCATGATGAGGTTATTGAGGTGAGCCTCTTCATCCATATCGGGCGTGTTACTTTGAACCAGGTCATCAACACTGGCTTTAATATAGTCCATTAGCAAAATATGCAGTACGGCCTCTTTACTATCAAAGTATTTATAGATAGTGGCCTTTGCAATTTTTGCTTTTTTGGCAATTTCGTTAACACTGGTTTTATGGTAACCGAATTTACGGAATAGATCTTGAGCTGCCCGCTTTATACTGTCTTTTATTTTATCGGCTTCCATGAATTAGTTGGATACGGTTATCGTATAATTATAATAACTTACAATATAGCTCCTTAATGCTTTAGTTGCCGGGGCCTTTACAGGCGTTCCATCGCTCAGCGAAAACATTGATCCGCTGCATGGATCAGTTACTGTAAAGCCGGAGGCATCAAGTGTTACGGCGCATTTTTTTTCGGGCTGATAGCTGCTGCAACGATCATAGGCAACATACCCGCCGGTTGCTGTACGGTAAATAATTAACCCGGCAACACCATAACCGCTTATAAAAACCACACCGCCGGCACTGTTAAGCGCCGATAGGCTGGGATCATTTATTGCCCTCGAGAAATTCACCGGTACACTGGGTACATAGTCTGTAGCTTTGCCGCATGAAAAATAGCATAAGCTAATGAATGCTATCATCAGCAGCCTTCTCATAGCATCTCGGTTGTAAACTGCTTCAGGAAGCGCACATCATTTTCTGAGAACAGGCGCAAATCGCGAATAACGTATTTAAGATTGGCAATTCGTTCCATACCCATACCAAACGCAAAACCAGTAAATTTCTTACTATCTATACCGCAGTTTTCCAAAACATTCGGATCAACCATACCGCAACCCAATATTTCAACCCAGCCGCTGTATTTACACATGTTACAGCCAGATCCTTTGCAAATGGTACAGGATATGTCCATCTCGGCAGATGGCTCAGTAAACGGAAAATACGATGGGCGGAAACGCACCCTGGTGCCTTCGCCGTAAAGCTCCTGCACAAAGTGATAAAGCGTTTGTTTCAGATCGGCGAAGGATACGTTTTCATCAACATACAAACCTTCTACCTGGTGAAAAAAGCAATGAGCACGTGCCGAAATGGCCTCGTTACGGTAAACCCTGCCGGGCATAATAGCCCTGAATGGTGGTTTGCCATGCTCCATCATCCTCACCTGTACCGATGAGGTGTGGGTACGCAAAGCGATATCATCCTTTCCGTTGTTCTTTTTAATAAAAAAGGTGTCCTGCATATCGCGCGCAGGGTGTTCTTCGGGGAAGTTCAGTGCCGAAAAGTTATGCCAGTCGTCTTCAATCTCTGGTCCTTCTGCAACAACAAAGCCCAGGCGCTTAAATATATCGATGATCTCGTTACGTACCAATGATAAAGGGTGACGCGAGCCAACAGTGAAGCCATCGCCAGGCAAAGTCAAATCGATATCCAGGTCTTTAGCTTGCGGACCAGCGTCAAAACCGTCCTTTAATTCCGTATATTTTGCCTCGGCCAGTTGCTTAAACTGGTTAAGTACCTTTCCAAAGGTCCGTTTTTCTTCGGGGCCGACATTTTTAAACTGCTCAAACAAGTCTTTGATAATTCCCTTGGTGCCTAAAAACTTTATCCTGAACGTTTCCAATTCATCGGCATTCACCGGTGAAAAGGCGTTGATCTCGGCAGTATATTGATCTATTTGAGCTTGCATTATTTTCCTTAACTATTATTAAACAGGCAAGCATGAATAAATCATGCTTGCAATAAGATGCAAATATAAAATTATTTAATCACTCCCAATTCCTTACCTACTTTGGTAAATGCCGCTATAGCTTTATCCAAATGATGCATATCATGTGCTGCGGAAATCTGAACACGGATGCGGGCCTTACCCTGCGGAACTACCGGGTAGTAAAAGCCGATCACATAAATGCCTTCTTCCAGCATTTTAGCGGCAAACTCCTGGGCCAGCTTGGCTTCGTAAAGCATAACCGGTACAATTGGATGCACTCCCGGTTTTATATCAAATCCGGCTTCCGTCATTTTTTGGCGGAAGTATTGGGTATTACTTTCCAGTTTATCGCGCAGCTCGGTAGTTTCACTCAGCATATCCAAAACAGCTATTGAAGCGCCGGCGATAGATGGAGCAAGCGTGTTGGAGAAAAGGTACGGACGTGAACGCTGGCGCAGCATATCAATAATCTCTTTACGGCCGGATGTAAATCCTCCCGATGCACCGCCCAAGGCCTTACCCAGGGTGCCGGTAATAATGTCAATTTTACCCATCACATTATGATGCTCATGGGTACCCCTCCCGGTTTTACCCATAAAGCCCGAGCAATGACTTTCGTCAATCATCACCAGGGCATTGTATTGTTCGGCTAAAGCACAGATCTTATCAAGTTGTGCAATGGTGCCATCCATACTAAAGGCGCCATCTGTTACTATGATACGGTGACGGCAGCCTTCGGTAGCTTTAAGCTTTTCTTCAAGATCGGCCATATCATCATGCTTGTAGCGCTGGCGCTGGGCCTTGCAAAGGCGTACACCATCTATAATGGAAGCATGGTTCAGCTCATCAGATATTATAGCATCCTGTTCGTTAAACAATGGTTCAAAAACACCGCCATTAGCATCAAATGCGGCGGCGTAAAGTATGGTATCTTCGGTACCTAAAAATTCGGCTATCTTTTTTTCAAGCTCCTTATGTATATCCTGTGTGCCGCAGATGAAACGTACAGATGATAAACCGTAACCATGGGTATCCATTGCATCCTTAGCTGCCTGTATCACTTTAGGATTAGCAGATAGGCCAAGATAATTGTTAGCGCAAAAGTTAATCACTTCTTTGCCGCCCTGTACAGTTATATCTGCGCCCTGTGGGGATGTAATAATGCGTTCTTTTTTATATAACCCCGCATTTTCAATGGCTTCAAGTTCCTGCTGTAAAACCGGCTGTAATGTATTATACATAGTATGTAATGTTAAAGGCAGCAAAATTAAGCATTCACATGCATTTGAAATGCCTAATGAGGTCTAAATATTAAATAGCCTCTTTAGATAAAACATTTTAGAGGCAAAAAGTATTCTTATTAAAGAAAGATTATGAAAAGAAACTTACTGCTGATTGTCACTATTTTATGCGCTCTTAATACTACAGCACAGCAATATCTGTTGTCCGGGCAGATAACTGATCAAAAAAACAACGTAATTCCATTTACTTCAGTATACATTCGCAATTCAACCTATGGTACTACAGCTAATGAAAACGGATTGTACCAGTTTAAGCTTTCGCCCGGCACCTATAATTTAACTTACCGTTCTGTTGGCTTTAATGAAAAGGTAGTAACAGTTACTATAACAGATCATGATGAAACCTTGAATGTGCAAATGGATGACGAGGTTTTTGGAACAGCAAGGGTAGCTGCCATTTATCGCAAAAACCGCGATGCTGCTGATACCATCATGAAACAAGTGATAAAAAAGCGAAAATACTACCTGGACGAAGCGGCTTCGTACTCCTGCGCGGTTTATATAAAAGGAGTGCAAAAACTGTTGAGTGCACCTAAATCCCTGTTATCAAAAGAGGTTATCAATACGCTTGATCTGGATTCCATAGGTCGCGGCATTCTTTATCAGCAGGAATCATTATCGGAATATAATTTTCAAAGGCCTGATAAGATAAAGGAAATTACAATTGCCAACCGAACAGCTGGTATTAACACTGCTTTTAGTTATAATAAGGCATCCGATCTGCAGGTGAATTTTTATAATAATGTGTTTACCATAAACGGTTTAAGTACCCGTGGCTTTGTATCGCCCCTGGCATCAAATGCATTAACATTTTATAGGTATAAGCTATTGGGTGTATCAAATGAGAATGGCCGCGTTATTGATAAAATACAGGTAATCCCACGCCGCAGCCATGGCCAGTATTTCCAGGGCGATATTTATATTGTAGAGGGCGACTGGCGTTTATACGGTGCCGATTTGTACCTGGCCAATGGCATAAATAGCCTCAACCTGATAGATACTTTACATATCAGCCAGCAATATGTAGCCATTACCGATAGCGTTTGGATGCCATCGGCAGTGCAATACAACTTTAAGGGAGCTGTTTTTGGGTTTAAATTTGGCGGATATTACCTGGCGATTTATAACAGCTATAAAATCAACCCCACTTTCCCGGACCATTTTTTTTCCGGTGAAGTATTAAAGATTGATACTGCCGCAAATTCAAAAAAGGAAGATTACTGGGCATCTGTTCGCCCCGTTCCTTTAACCACAAGGGAAGCCCGGGATTATCAAAAGAAAGATAGCGTTGCGGCTTATCAGTTAACAGATCGCTACTTAGATTCCATTCAACATACCAAAAACCATATCAACTATCCGGGCTATTTAATATTTGGCTACTATGCCAGTAGCCGCAGCGAGAAGGATTCGCTATATGTTTATCCTTTTTTGCAAACCTTTTATTACAACACTGTTGAGGGCTTTGGCATAAATGCTAAGGTAAGATATACCAAAAAGCTGGACGATTTCCGCTCGCTAAGTATAACGCCGAACTTGCGGTACGGATTTGTAAACAAAATTTTGAGTGCCAATGTTTACTCGGAATATAAGAATGATCCTTTTCACAATGCTAAGTTTTTCATGAGCCTTGGCAACGATATTCTTGATTTAAATAACGTAGGCACCAGGTCGCTATACTTTAATACCCTGAGTACCCTCTTAAGCGAAAATAATTATGTTAAGTATTACCGCACCCATTATGGCCAGTTTGGATACCAGCGCGAGGTTACCAATGGGGTATTACTTAGCGGAAATCTGTCTTATGCCAGCCGGAGCCAGCTTTACAATACCTCATACGCCCACATTAAAGATGTTAAAAACAGGGAATATACGTCAAACAATCCGCTGGCCCCGCCGGGCACGCCAGCCGATGACCATTCCTTTTTATTTCCACAGAACCAGGCACTTACCTTTAGCACCTCGGCAACTTTTACGTTCGACCAGCGATATGCTACCCGGCCAACCGGCAAGTTTAACCTGCCCTCAAAATACCCTGCGCTCACCGTAAATTACCGCAAAGGCATCAAAGGGGTATTTGGTTCGGATGTTAATTATGACTTTACTTCTGTTGATGTTTCGCAATACAAAATCAGGGTGGGGTTAACCGGCTTTTCAGCTTTCAAGCTCACTGCAGGAGGCTTCTTTAATGATAAAACCCTGTATTATATGGATTACAACCACTTTTTAGGTAACCAGGGTACTACCTTTGATCCTACCTATGTGGGCAGTTTCCACTTTTTACCTTTTTATACATATAGTACCAACGGTGCTTTCCTCGAAGCTCATTTCCAGCACAACTTTGCCGGATCCATATTTAATAAGATCCCCATACTGAGAAAGGCCAAGCTGGAAGAGATCATCGGGGCTAATTACCTTACTACCAAAAACAACCGCAATTACCAGGAATATTATGTGGGCGTACAACGCCTTATTTTCAGGGTTGATTATGGTATATCCTACGCCGGCAATAAAAAATACATCCAGGGGTTCAGGATCTTTTACGGCATAAGGTAAAGGTGAAAGGATAAAGGTAAAAGGCGAAAGGTTATTACATATAATAATCAGGCGTTCGCTTTTTTATATGGATCCATTTACCAAAACATGCCGAACACCTTGTCTCAAAAACATTCCGAAAGCACACCTTCGGCAATCCTAAACATAACCTTTACCCTACCTTATCGCCATATAAACTTTCACCCTTAGTGCACCATTCACCAACCTATAAAAACCTTTTGCCTTTTACCTTTATCCTTTCACCTCAAAACGCTTTTACCTTTCCGCTCAAAATCATATCTTTGCACTTCATTTAACACTGTTTGCAGCAGTATCAATGGTTTATGGCAATATATAACACACTACTGTACTATTGTTATTCAACAATAGCCGATGCGGAGCAATTTGCTGCCGATCATTTAAATTTTTGTAAAAGTTTAGGTTTAACCGGTCGCATTATTGTAGCTACCGAGGGGCTTAACGGTACCGTATCCGGCACCGCCGAAGCTTGCAAAACCTATATGGATACCGTACACGCCGATGAGCGTTTCGCAGGCATCGACTTTAAGATTGATGAAGTTGCCGAGCCATCATTTGTAAAAATGCACTGCCGTTATAAAGCCGAGATCGTATACTCGGGCCTACGCGACCCTAACGTGATTAATCCGCAGCAACAAACCGGCAAACACCTGGAGCCAAAAGAATTTATGGCGATGAAGGACCGCGACGATGTGGTTGTTTTGGATGTTCGCTCCAACTATGAGCACTCCTTAGGGAAGTTCAAAAACGCGGTAACGCTTGATATAGAAAACTTCAGGGATTTCCCGGCGATGATTAACGAGCTGGCCAAATACAAGGATAAAAAGATCCTGACCTATTGCACCGGCGGCATTAAATGCGAAAAAGCATCGGCCTTGTTATTGCACGAAGGTTTCCCCGAAGTATACCAACTGCATGGCGGCATTATTAAATATGGCAAGGAAGCAGGGGGCCAGGATTTTGAAGGCAAATGCTATGTGTTTGATAACCGCCTGTCTGTCGATGTAAACAGCGTAAACCCAATGGTGATCTCCACCTGCCGTAATTGCGGCCAAACTACGCCTAAAATGATCAACTGCGCCAACCCCGAGTGCAATGAGCATTTTACCCAATGCGATGAATGCGGAACCAAAATGGAAGGCTGCTGCAGCGATGCCTGCCAAAGCCATCCGCGCAAAAGGGTTTATGACGGTACTGGTTACTACGTAAAAGTTCCGCAGCCGGTAAATACAGCGAAAAGGAAAAACGAGGGATTGCCGGTATAGCGCGTCAATTGCGAGAGGTAAAATCCGAAAATTCCGAAGGCTGGAATAACGTTTTGAAACAGTATATCCTATACCCAAAGCTTTCTGCCTTAAGCTTTTCGCTTTTTGCTAATCTTTTATTTCTCCAATTCAAAGCTTAATTTCGTAAAATTGGTTTGCTTTACAAGCTGATACCATTTTATATCCCATGCGTAGATCCCTGCTCACTGTTATATCCCTGTTTTGTATCATTGCCCTTAATGCCGGCGCGGTTGATATAAAAAGCATAGGGGTGCCTTATGTACAAAACTACACCAAGGCCATGTACCAGTCGGGCAATCAAAACTGGAGTGTAACGCGCGATGAGCATGGCATTATGTATTTTGGCAATGCCGAAGGCTTACTTGCTTTTGATGGCAAATACTGGCAGCAGCACCATATGCCCAATTCCCTTATCGTTCGGTCGGTATCCGCCGATGGCAGGGGTAAAGTGTACGTTGGCGCTTATGGCGAATTTGGTTACTGGGCCAATGATAAAAAAGGTTTTTTAAAATACAATTCGCTTGTAAGCCTGGTTCCCAAAAAATACCGGCCAATAAACGAGGAGATCTGGAAAATATATGTTGACGGCGGCAGGGTGATCTTCCAATCGTTTGGATCTATCTACATTTACGCCAAAGGGAAAATTGATGTTATAAAGGGGCCGAGTCCCTACCTGTTTTTATTTAAGGCTGGCAAACGCTTTTTTATTGAGCAGGTATCCGCCGGCTTATTCGAGCTTATAAACAATCATTTGGTGTATGTTGCGGGCAGTAATATTTTAGGCCCCAGCGGGGTACTTTCTATACTGCCATTTCAAAAAGACAGGTATATTATAGGCACCGCCCAAAACGGATTGTTTATTTATGATGGCCAAACCATAAAACCATGGGCAAACCAGGCTAACGATTTTTTAAAAACATACCAGCTTAATAACGGGGCAAAAATTGCCGGTAAGTATTTTGCTTATGGCACTATTTTAAATGGTATTGTGGTGATTGATACTGCTGGTAATGTAATACAGCACATCAATAAATCAAGCGGGTTACAAAACAACACTGTTTTAAGCTTGTATACCGATAGCGAACAAAACCTTTGGGCCGGTTTGGATAACGGCATCGACAGGATAGAGGTAAACTCGCCACTGTATTTTTATTTCGATAAAACCGGCAGGTTTGGCACCGTTTATTCCAGCATCATATTTAATAAAAAAATCTACCTCGGTACCAACCAGGGCTTATTTTACAGCGACTGGATAGCCGATAACAACAGTAAACTTTTCCAATCATTTGATTTTAAACTCATCCCCGGCTCACAGGGCCAGGTATGGGAACTTACCCTGCAGGATGGCCGTTTGCTTTGCGGCCACAATGATGGAACCTACCAGGTAAATGGCAATATTATCACCAAAATATCGGCAACAACCGGCGGGTGGACCACAAAAAAACTAAGCCAGGATAAACTTATCCAGGGAACCTATACCGGTTTGGTGATCTTCAAAAAAGATGCTGCCGGTAACTGGCTCTTTGATCATAAGGTAGAAGGTTTTGGGGAGCCATCGCGCTATGTGGAGCAGGATAACAAAGGGCAAATTTGGGTGAGCCATGCCTATAAGGGCATTTATAAAGTAACGCTGAGTGCTGATCTGAAAAAGGTAACCTCCAAAGTGTATTATGATAGCAAATACGGCTTGCCGGGCAGCTTTAACGTAAACGTGTTTGATCTTGATAACCGCGTTGTGTTCTCCTCAGATTCGGGTTTTTTTATTTATGACGACATTACCGACCGCTTTTTTAAATACACCCAGCTCAACAAAAAGCTGGGCACCTTTGCCACTTCAAGCAAAATCATAAAGGCCATTGGCAAAAAATACTGGTTCATTAACCAGGGCCGTGTAGCCCTGGCCGATTTTTCGGCACCGGGCCGGTTAAGTATTGATACCAATCGCTTCAGCATCCTTACCGGGCAAATGGTGCAACATTACGAAACCATAAACCGCATCAATAACTCAACCTACCTCATCAGTATTGATGATGGTTTTGTGATATTGAATGATGAAGACGCGCTTTTACCAAATAAAATAAACATTCCGCAGGTATTGATCCGCCAGGTAGAAAACATTACCGATAAAGTTTTTGCCATCAGCGAAAACAGCCATGACCTTAGCGATACCGGTATTCCCTATACGCAAAACAACATCCGCATCTCGTATTCGCTGCCCTATTATAAACAGGCAAAAATTAAATTCCAGTACTACCTGGAAGGCTACTCCCGGCAATGGAGCGACTGGACGCAACAAAGTCAGAAAGAATTTACCAACCTTGACCAGGGCACCTATCACTTTAAAGTACGCGCCAAAATCAATGATCAAAATGTATCACAAATAACTACGTTAACCTTTGTTATTCTACCGCCATGGTACGCAGGCAAGCTGGCTATGGTATTTTATGCTTTGTTGCTGGTACTCTCCTATTACCTGGTAAGGTATTATTACCGCCTTAAATTGAGGCGTCATCAGCACCGCATTCACCAAAAGTTGCAGCATGAAAAAGAGGAGTTTTTAAAGCAGGAAGCCATTGCCAGCGAACAGCATATCATCAACATAAAAAACGAACAGTTACAGGCCGATCTTGCCGGTAAAAGCCGTGAGCTGGCCAACTCGGCCATGAATTTGGTTTACAAGAACGAATTGCTGCAAAAAATAAGCGAAGAAATAGCACATTTAAAAGATACTACCGGCCAAAAACTGGCCGACGATCAGCTGCGCCGAATCCAAAAAGTGATAGATGAAGGGATGAACGATGAGCGCGACTGGAACATATTTGAAAAGAGTTTTAACGAAGCCCATGAAAACTTTTTCAAAAAACTGAAATCCGGTCATCCCGACCTTGTACCAAACGACCTTAAACTATGCGCATACCTGCGCATGAATATGAGCAGTAAAGAAATGGCATCCCTTTTAAACATCTCTCTCCGGGGCGTTGAAATAAGGCGCTATCGGCTGCGTAAAAAGCTCAACCTGGAGCACGATAAAAACCTGGTGGAGTTTCTCATCGAGCTATAATACTACATCATTACCTCTCATAGCCCCTTATAAACATGCCTTACTGCGCTCTAAAGTTGTAGTATATAAGCTACACGTTAAAATGGTTTAAATTTCAGTATATCAAATAGTTAACAAAATAAAAAACACATTTTGAGAAAGCGTGTTAAGATTGATGTATTAATGTTGAGTTAATTTTTTTGATTTAACTGTAATATCTGCACAGCTTTGTAAACTAATAAACCAATTATTTCTAACACGTTTTTATTTAATTAACCACTATGAAAAGAATTTTTACTATTTCAGGGGTGATGTTATTGTTCTTATTTTCCGTTACTGCCGCGTTTGCTCAAAACGTAACAGTAAAGGGTAAAGTAACTGATGCTGCAAACGGCGAAGCCCTAATAGGCGTATCTGTTTTAGTGAAGGGAACAACTACAGGTACCCAAACAGATGTTAATGGTGCCTTTACCATTAGCGCTGCCGGTACAACTACCTTAACTTTCGCTTATATAGGGTATGCCTCAAAAGAAGTTCCTGTAAACGGACAAACATCGATTGATGTACATCTGCAATCGCAAACCAACGAGCTACAGCAGGTTGTTGTAGTTGGTTACGGTACGCAGCGCAAGCTTGATGTAACCGGTTCGGTGGCAACAGTAAAAGGTGCCGATATTTCAAAACAGGCTTCAAACAACGCGCTGAGCGGCTTACAGGGTAAGGTAGCCGGCGTACAGATCACCAACAGCGGTTCTCCGGGTTCATCTCCTGCCGTTAGCATCCGCGGTTTAGGAACCGTTTATGGAAATGTAAGCCCATTATTTGTTGTTGACGGCGTTTGGTATAATGATATCAGCTTTTTAAATCCACAGGATATTGAAAGTGTAAGTATTCTTAAAGATGCGTCAAGCACAGCCATTTATGGTATCCGTGCAGCCAATGGTGTAATTTTAATAGGGACCAAAAGAGGCGTAAAAGGCAAACCGGTATTTAACTACAACGGCTACGCAGGCTGGCAATCAGTTACCAACCAGGTAAAAATGGCCAACGCAACGGAGTATGCCACCGCTATTAATGAGCTGTATACTTACAACAATATAACGCCCGTGCTATTTAGCGACCCCGCAAGTTTTGGAAAAGGGACTGACTGGTATGCGCAGATATTGCAAAATGCATTTGTAACCAACCATGAAGGCTCCATAAGCGGCGGTACCGATAAATATACTTATAACTATTCGTTTGGCTATCTTGACCAGGATGGTTTGGCCAAAACAAATAATTACAAACGCTATACCGCGCATTTATCAAATGATTTTAAAATTACAAAGGCTTTAAAATTTGGATACACGGCAAGCGGATTGATAGGTAAGTCAAAAGATATCAATGGCGGTATTTTTCACCAGCTATTTGGTGTAGCGCCTACATTACCTGTTTACTACAAAGATGGCGCTTACGGCGACCCTAATGATTACCATACAGGTGACGGCAACAACTATAACCCGCAGGCAACCTTGGATTTTTTCAATCAGCGTTCAAAAAATTACAGAATTACTTATAATGCCTACGCCGAACTGTCATTTTTAAAGAACTTTAAATTCAGATCGAGCTATGGCGGCGATAACGGCCGTGCCGAAGTAAGAGCGTACTCTCCAATATACTACGCTACGCTGGCCCAAAAAAGCACCTCATCTAATTTGGATGTAAACCAAACAGATACCCGCAACTGGATCTGGGAAAACACCCTGACCTATGATATTAAAATAAAAGATCATAAGTTAACTGCTTTGTTAGGCTATAGCGCACAGGATAACCGCACTTTTGAAAACGATGCACATGCGCAAAATGTTCCTTACAAAAGCAGCGGGAACCTGATAACTTCTTTTCCTGATACAGCTAAGGTAACCTACTATGCCGATCCTGCAAGGCAGGCGCACACCCGCGCATTATCGCAATTTGCCCGTGTTAATTATTCATTTAAAGATAAATATTTGCTGAATGCATCAATTCGCCGTGATGGGGCATCACAGTTTTATGGAGACCATACCTATGGTTACTTTCCATCGGTTGGTGCCGGTTGGGTAATTACCAACGAAGACTTCATGAAGGATCAGCATATATTTGATAATTTGAAACTTCGCGGTAGCTGGGGTAAAGTGGGGAATTCGGTAGTACCTATCAATCCAACAGTACAAACCATCGCATCCGATCCCTACCTCACCGCAATTTTTGGTAACCCGCAAACAACCAATCCGGGATCAAGCATAAATACGGTTGTACCTCCAACCATTGTTTGGGAAAAGGCAGTAGCTACCGATTTTGGTATAGAAGGGTCTGTATTAAATCACAGGTTATCATTCGAGGCCGATTACTACAACAGGGAAACACAGGACGCCATATTTTCTATCCCTATCCCCTCATCTCTGGGTACAAACAGCAGCTCTATCATAGCTAACCAGGCCAGTATCCAAAACAGGGGGTTTGAGTTTTTACTGAGCTGGAAAAATCAGGCATCAAAAGATTTCTCCTATAGTGTAAGTGCCAATGTTGGTATAAATACCAACAAGGTATTAAGTGTTCTAAGTGGTAAAAACCCTATTTACCAGGGCGGTAACGGAATTGCCAACGGTGCTTTAGCCACGCGTACTGTGGTAGGCCAGCCAATTGGCGAATTTTATGGCTACCAGGTAACCGGCATTTTCCAAACACCTGCCGAAGTGGCTGCATCAAAACAAAAAACCGCGCAACCTGGCGATTTCATTTACCAGGATACCAATAAAGATGGCCAAATAGATACCAAAGACCGCGTAGTATTAGGTAGCCCGCTGCCTAAATATAACTATGGCATCAATACCTCGTTTACTTACAAACAATTTGACCTGACTTTAGATTTCCAGGGCGTTGCCGATGTAAGCGTATATAACGCCAATATTGCCTACCGTTTTGGTAATGAAAACTTTACTAAAGATTTTTATGATCACCGCTGGCATGGCGCAGGTACATCAACCACCTATCCATCTGTAAATGTGGGCTCTACAGCAAACTCCGCCCCCAATTCATTTTACGTTGAAAGCGGTGCGTATTTCAGGATGAGGAATGCACAGTTGGGTTACACATTACCGTCGAGCCTGTTAAGCAAATGGAAAATACAAAAAGTAAGGCTTTTTGCTAATGCTCAAAACGCACTTACCTTTTTCGGTTACAAAGGCTTCACCCCTGAAGTTGGCGGTGGCGTAGGCAGCATGGGTATCGATGCAAGCGTGTATCCATTGTATGCAACCTATAATTTTGGTGTTAACGTTACTTTTTAATCAAAATAAAGATGAAGAACAGTAAAAACTTTTTCTTGCAAAAGGCCCTCATTTTAGGCTTTGTTGCATCTATCATAACATTTCAAAGCTGTAAAAAAAGCTTTCTAAATGTCAATCCGGCCGGCACTACAGCAGCCACACAATTTTGGAAAACTCAGGCCGATGCTACTGCGGCAGTAAATGCCATGTATGCTAATCTGCACGAATGGAAGAATATAGCTTTTGCCCCTATCGCCGTTGAAAGCATGGGATCTGATGATGTGGAAAAAGGCAGTAGCCCTACCGATGCTACCTACCTGAACAATTTCCATAACTTTTCGGCAACAGCCGGGGAAGGGCAAATTGCCGATTTTTGGGCTGGCGAGTATCAAACCATCAATTTTGCCAACCAGATATTGGGTAATGTACCTAACATAACCATGGACGATGCATTAAAAGCAAGATACCTTGCCGAAGCTAAATTCATCAGGGCTTATGCCTATTTCAGGCTGGTAAGAGCTTACGGCGATGTACCTTTGCGTTTAAGTTTACCCAAAAGCCCCACTGAGTATAACCTGCCTCGTACAGCCAAAACACAGGTATATGCTGCAATTGAAACCGATTTAACCGATGCCGCAGCGGTATTACCTCAAACCTACGGTTCGGCTGATGTTGGTCGTATAACTAAAGGCGCTGCATTAACCCTACATGCAAAAGTAGCGATGTATCAAAAGAAATGGAGCGATGTGGTAACTTATACCACACAGGTAATGGGCATGGGCTATTCGCTATATCCTGATTATGAGCAATTGTTCAGAACTACGCATAAAAATAACCAGGAATCGATATTTGAGGTACAGTGTATGCTGATCCCCAATAATGCTGCTGCTTCCAATTCACAATACTCACAGGTACAAGGCGTTCGCGGTTCAACCGGTGGCGGCTGGGGCTTCAATGTTCCGAGCGCTGATTTGGCCGCCGCATATGAAACCGGCGATCCGCGCAGGGATGCCACTATCATCTTCAGGGGCGAAACTACACCCGAAGGCGATGCCATACCTGCCAACGGTGATAATCCTATGTACAACCAAAAATCATATGTGCCTTTCGGCCTATATGTATCTGGCTTTAACGAAGGCTGCCAGCAAAACAAAATTGTGTTGCGTTATGCCGAAGTATTGCTGATGAATGCCGAAGCTAATAATGAGCTTGGTAATTCAGCAGCCGCTTTAGCTCCGTTAGAAGTGGTTCGCGCAAGGGCAAGAGGCGCCAATATCGCTATCCTGCCTAAAATTACCACCACAGATCAGGCTGCTTTACGTGCCGCTATTTATAAAGAAAGAAGAATTGAATTTGCTATGGAGTTTGATCGTTATTTTGATGTTATACGCCAGGGAAGAGGCTTAGAAGTTTTTGGTTCAAGGGGTTGGAAAGCAGGCAAAAACGAAGTTTGGCCGGTACCTCAAAACGAGATTGACCTGAGTGCGGGTATTTTAACCCAAAACCCTAATTATTAATTATCAAAATTCAATAACGATGAAAGCATTTAAAAACTCACTTACAGTTGCGCTTCTGGTGGGCGTAGCTGCAAGCTTCACCATATCATCATGCAAAAAAGGTTTTGATCCTAAAACTTACGCCCCATCAAAACCATTACCAACATTTGGCGGGTATAGCAGTACAAAAGATATTGAACCTGCAAGCTTAGTAGCCTATTATCCATTCAACAGCAACCTTGCCGATAGTTTATCGGGAGCTACAGGTGTTGGAGCCGGAACAAGCTTTACTAAAGGATTAACAGGCCAGGGATTAAAGGGAGCCGATAAATCATACGTACTATATGATACACCTGCGGGGATCAAATCTTCTAAAAGTTTTACCGCAAGCGTTTGGGTAAATATGCCGCAAAATACTTCTGCAACAGGGCTTATCGATCTTCAAAACGATCAGCCTGGGGGAGCCGGATTTTGGGGTAGCCTTGCTATATTTTTTGATAACGGCGGCACATCATCAACCGGGGTACTTAAAGTGCATGCATTTAACAAAAGCGGCAGCTCAACAGGAATAGATGGATGGGAAGGCGGATATACCGTAGCAGATCCCTGGAATACATGGATAAATGTTACCGTAACTTTTGACGCAGACGCCTCTACAATTTATGTGTATTACAATGGCGCTCTTGCAGGTAAAAACACAGTTACGGGCTTTGCTCCTTTGGATTGGACCAATGCCAAAAAATTGGTTTTTGGTACTTTGCAGTTTCAAACCACCCCATCGCTTACTGCCAATACCGGCGCGCAGGATTGGGCCGGTTACGTAACCGGAACATTAGATCAGATAAGGTTTTATAACAAATCTCTTTCTGCCTCACAGGTTTTAGCTTTATATAACCTGGAAAAAGCAGGAAGATAATTGGTTGATTGATTTGGGTTGTTCCGGGTAAAACCGGGCACCCATTTTTTTCAAGATATAATTTAACCGGAATTTATTAACGTCGGGTTTGTGCATGAGGAATTTTAAAAATTGTTTGGTCTGGGGCTTAATTATCATACTTTTTGCCTGTGGCAAAGGATCAAAAACCACCCCACCACCTGTTACACCACCGGTTTCCTCATTCAGCTTTAATGCATTAAAAGTGAACGGAAAAAACAATGGGTTTAAGTATGTGAATGTTAATGCCAAACCGGCAATTGCCATTACGTTTTCAACCCCGCTTAACCGTACATCAATAGCCGGTAGCATTAGTATAAGCAGCAAGGCCGGTGCAACGGCTACCTACAATACTACCTACCAAAACAGCGATAGCACGGTGGTAATTACCCCAACGGGTTTCTCGCCCATCACGCAGTACACCCTGAATGTTACTACAGCGCTAAAATCAGTAAAGGGCGGCAGCCTGCAATCGGCATTGGCTGTGCAGCTTACCACGGCTATCGATAGTACAAAAAAATTCGGCACCATAACCGATGATCAACTTTTAGACCTGGTGGAGAAACAAACCCTGAAATACTTTTATGATTTTGGCCACCCCACCAGCGGCCTCGCACGCGAACGCAATTCATCGGGTGATGTGGTAACCACCGGTGGCTCGGGTTTTGGCATTATGGCTATTGTCGCGGGCATTAACCGTGGTTTTATCTCCCGTGCCAATGGTTTAGCACGGATGCAAAAGATTGTTGGCTTTTTAAATACCAAAGCTCAAAAGTTCCATGGTGCTTTTCCGCATTGGCTTAATGGCGCTACCGGTGCTGTTGTACCATTCAGCGCGCAGGATAATGGCGCCGACCTGGTAGAAACCTCCTACCTGGTGCAGGGTCTGCTAACCGCGCGCCAGTATTTTAGCGGCGCCGGCACAGATGAAACCCAGCTGCGTACCGATATCAATACTTTATGGAACGGTGTAGAGTGGGACTGGTTTCGCCAAAACAGTCAAAACGTTTTATACTGGCACTGGAGCCCCGACCAAAACTGGGCTATCAATATGAAAATTACCGGCTGGAATGAAGCATTGATAGTTTATGTTCTGGGAGCAGCGTCAACAACCCATGTCATACCCAAAACAGTTTATGACCAGGGATGGGCAAATAACGGCGGCATTAAAAACGGCAATACTTATTATGGCGTTACCTTACCGCTTGGCCCGGCGCAGGGCGGCCCGATGTTTTTTGCGCATTATTCGTTCTTAGGTATCAACCCCAAAGGCTTAACCGATGCCTATGCCAACTACGAAACACAGAACAAGGCACACGTCAACATCAATTATAATTACTGCGTTGCCAACCCGCAGGCCAATGGCGGCTACAGTGCCGATTGCTGGGGACTAACCGCAAGCGATATTGAAGGCGGCTATACAGCAAGCTCGCCAACTAACGATGTTGGGGTAATTGCGCCTACCGCGGCGATAGCATCTTTGCCTTATACGCCAACACAATCTATGGCGGCCTTAAGATTTTTTTACTACACGCTTGGCGATAAATTATGGGGACAATATGGCTTTTACGATGCTTTTAACTTAACCAACCCATGGTTTGCAGATTCATACCTGGCAATTGACCAGGGACCAATTGTGGTAATGATAGAAAACTACCGCACCGGCCTGCTCTGGAACCTGTTTATGAGTGCACCGGAAGTAAAAACCGGCATGAAAAACTTAGGATTCAGCAGTCCTAACCTATAAATTTTAATAACGATATTCTACATGAAAAAAATTATAATAACCCCCATTTTGCTGATGCTTGCTCTGTGTTGCTTTGCACAAAAGCAATCAAAAACCACAACGGCAGATGGCATTAAACCAGTAGGCATTATAAAAAACCTTAGCGATAGCGCATTACTTGATGTGGTGCAACGCCAAACGTTCCGCTATTTCTGGGATTTTGGTCACCCTGTAAGCGGCCTGGCCCGCGAGCGCAGCAACAAGTCATTTGATTATGGCGATGAAGTTGTAACAACCGGAGGATCGGGCTTTGGCATAATGGCGCTCATTGTTGCCGATAGCCGTAAATGGATCACCCATGAGCAGGCTGTTGACAGGATGGTGAAGATGGTTAACTTTTTGTTTAAGGCCAGCTCGTTCCATGGCGCTTTCCCCCACTGGATGAATGGCGAAACCGGCAAAGTAATCCCGTTTGGGCGTAAGGATGATGGGGGCGATATTGTGGAATCGGCCTATTTATTCCAGGGGCTGATCTGCGCAAAACAATACTTTGCCGCCAACAATCCTAAAGAGCGGCGCATCCGCGATGTGATCAGCTGGATGTGGGGCGAAATGGAATGGAACTGGTACACCCGCGAAGGTCGTGACGCCCTTTACTGGCACTGGAGCTCCAACAATGGCTGGGCCATGAATTTCCCTATCCATGGCTTTAATGAATGCCTTATAACGTACGTGCTGGCTGCATCTGCGGATAGATACCCGGTAAGCGCCGATGTTTACCACAGGGGTTGGGCGCAAAGCGATTTCTTCAAAAACGGCAAAACTTTTTACGGTTATAAATTGCCGCTGGGTTTTGATTTTGGCGGACCGCTTTTCTTTTCGCAATACTCGTTTATGGGCTTAAATCCAAAAGGGTTGAAAGACCAATATGCCGATTACTGGGAGCAGAACAAAAACCATACACTCATTAACTACGCCTACTGTGTTGATAACCCTAAAAAGTTTAAAGGCTACGGCGAAAACTGCTGGGGACTTACCGCCAGCGATAACTTTGAAGGTTACAATGCACATTCGCCAACAAACGATCTTGGGGTAATAACGCCAACAGCGGCATTATCTGCATTTCCATACACACCGGAACAATCCATGAAAGCCCTGCGCCATTTTTATTACGACCTGGGCGATAAGATCTGGGGCGAATACGGCTTTACCGATGCTTTCAGCGAATCGCATAACTGGTATGGAAAATCATATTTGGCTATAGACCAGGGGCCAATTGTGGTAATGATAGAAAACTACCGTACCGGCCTGCTCTGGAAACTTTTCATGAGCAGCCCCGATGTACAAAACGGCCTAAACAAACTTGGTTTTGAAAGCCCGGCAATCGCAAAGAAATAACACGATTTAGGGATTTTTTAGGATTTACAAGATGCTGTGCAGTCGTTCAACTAAGTTGGGCGACTGTTTTTAATTTACACTACTCCTGTTCCGGCTTTTTAGGCAGGGTTTTCATATTGAACTTTGGCTTGTAGACCGGTTTAGCAACGGGAGTTTCTTCAGCCGGCTTTATTTCAGTTGATTCCGCCGATGGAGCAATTTGCTCCTCCTTTTCCGCGGATTTTTCCTCCGCCTCAACAGTTTTGGGCTTCATCATCGCGGCGTTAAAGCGCGGTTTAAAGGCAGGTTTCGCAGCTGGGATTTCTGCTGTTGGAGTGCCTGAGGGCTCTGTAGGTTCCTCCTGTTTCTCTTCTGCGGATGATTCCTCAACAACCGGTTTTGGTTTCACCATAGCGGCGTTAAAGCGCGGTTTAAAAGCAGGCTTTGTAACAGGCGTTTCTGCCGGTGGGGTAGTCGTTTCTTTTACCTCGGCCTTTTCCTCAACAGCATCAGTGCTTTCTGCAGGTTTAGGTTTTACCATAGCAGCGTTAAAACGCGGTTTAAAAGCAGGCTTTGTAACAGGCGTTTCTGCCGATGGAGTAGTTGTTTCTTTTACTTCCGGCTTTTCCTCAACAGCATCGGTACTTTCTGCAGGTTTAGGTTTCACCATTGCCGGATTAAAACGCGGTTTAAAGGCAGGCTTTGCAGGTATATTCTCAACAGGTTGTTTATCCTCTTCGGCCTTAACCTCTTCCGGTTTTTCCTCCACGGGTTTAGGTATAGCTGCCGCCCTGAATTTTGGTGTAAAACCAATTTTTGGTGATGGCGTTACCGGTTCTGTCAAACTATCGGTAATAGTTTGTTCGGCAAGAGGGTTTGCAATGGCAACCTTTTCGGTTTTTATTTCCTGCGGAACAGGGAACCTCCGCCTTAGTTTATTGAACCAGTATTTCTTGGAATGGTCGAAACTCTTCTCTCCCATCTGCTCAAAGTGATCTTTAAATTCAGAAAACAACGATCCCTCAGCCGCTTGTAAAGCCGCCAGGTCAATCCTTTTCTTTTTAAAAAACTCTTCGAAAACCATTTAATTAGATTTGAGACGTGAGATATGAGATATGAGATAAAACCATTCCGGTCTCAAATCTCATATCTCACATCCCATATCTATGTTGCCACATCCACATCCAGCTGATTAAAATGGATGCCTTTATCTGTTTGTTTCCAGTCTGCACGCTCCTCGTCGGTAGCGTTCATCAGTTTGGGGAACCACTCCAGCGGGAAGGCCTGTTGCTTGCCATCAGCTTTTTCAACAAAAAGCAAGCCATTGGCAAAGGTTACCTTTACTTTCTTTTCTTCCTTACGTGAACTGAATAGTGGCATTTGGCCCCCTCTAAATCTCCCCCGGAAGGGGAGACTTTTGTTTTAATGTCTATTTTTTTATAGCCCTCCCTTCCGGGGAGGGTTGGGTGGGGCTTTTACTCCGCCATATTATGGTACACCGCCTGTACATCGTCATCTTCTTCAAGGCGATCTATCAGTTTCATGATCTCGGTAACCTGTTCTTCTGTTACTTCATGAAATGATTGCGGCACACGCTCCAGCTTGGCTGATTTTACTTCAACACCTAATTCCTCCAGTGCTTTTTGCATTTTACCAAAATCTTCAAAGGCAGTATGTATAACGCCAATATCGTTACCCTCTTCATCAGCTTCAACAAACAGGTCTTCCAGGCCGGCATCTATCAGTTCAAACTCCAGTTCTTCCAGGTCGCGCTCGCCGGGTTCAAATGTAAAAACAGATTTACGGGTAAAAATAAAATCCAATGACCCGGTTTTACCCAACGAGCCACCATATTTTGTAAAGTAACTGCGCACGTTGGCAACAGTACGGTTGGTATTATCGGTAGCGGTTTCAACCAAAACAGCAACACCATAAGGTGCATAACCTTCGTAAACCAGTTCTTCGTAATCTTTTTCGTCGCGGCTTGTGGCCCTTTTAATGGCAGCTTCCACGCGGTCTTTAGGCATGTTAACAGCCTTGGAGTTTTGCACAGCTGTACGCAAGCGCGAATTGGTGGTAATATCGCCGCCACCGGCTTTTACAGCCATCACAATTTCTTTCCCTAAACGGGTAAACTGCACTGCCATTTTAGCCCAGCGCTTAAACTTTCTCTCTTTGCGGAATTCAAATGCTCTTCCCATAACTTTTTATTTGTCCATCGTCCATGGACGATAGACCATAGACTCAGCGAATATAATTTGTTTTTTGTATAAGTTTTGCAAAACAACAAAGGTAAAACCTTTATGCTTTCGCCTTTAATCTTTTATACCTCTATATTACCTTTTTCAAATTCTCCAGCATATCTGCAGTCATTTTTGGCAATTCGTATTCCAGTTTCCATCCCCAGTCCTGCTGCGCACGGCTATCGTCAATTGATTTTGGCCAGCTATCGGCAATGGCCTGGCGCGGGTCGCTTTCAACATAACCCATCTCGAAAGCGGGAATATGTTTTTTGACCTCATCGGCCAGCTGCGCCGGGGTAAAGCTTATTCCGGCCAGGTTGTACGATGATCGGATCTTAACCTGCTCAGCGGGTGCATCCATCAAACTGATGGTGGCCCTAATGGCATCTTCCATATACATCATTGGCAAGGCAGTATCTGCAGAAAGAAAACTTTCATATTTACCTTTTTTTAACGCTTCATGAAATATATGCACGGCATAATCGGTAGTTCCGCCACCGGGTGATGCCTTCCAGCCAATTAGGCCAGGGTAACGAATACTCCGTACATCAACACCGTATTTGGTATAATAATATTCGCACCAGCGTTCGCCTGCCAGTTTACTGAAACCATAAACCGTGTTTGGGTCCATTACACAATATTGCGGTGTATTAAACTGCGGCGAATGCGGACCAAAAACAGCTATCGAGCTTGGCCAAAAAACCCTGCCGGTTTTAAATTCAACAGCAAAATCAAGTACGTGAATAAGGCCGGTCATGTTCAGATCCCAGGCCATTTTAGGTTTTTGCTCGCCTACGGCCGATAATATGGCTGCCAGCAGGTAAACCTGCGTTGGGCGATGTTTATCAAAAATATGGTGCAGGTTATGCTTATCCAGCACATTTACAATTTCATAAGGGCCGCTATTTCGTATGGCATAAGTTGGGTCGTTAATGTCGGATGCTATTACATTTTCAGCTCCGTGAATGCCCCTTAAAGCCATTACCAGTTCGGTACCAATCTGACCATTGGCGCCAATCACTAAAATTTTTTCGGTCATCAACTTTTAGTTTTGGCAAAGGTAGGAATTTGGGTGAAAAGTTGATGGTTGATTGGTGAGTAGTTCAGGGAAATCGCTTTTAAGTATCTATCATATTTTTTGGCTAAAGCCCTAACTTATTTCTGTCAATTTAACCGTTGGCTGAAGCCCACCGGCAATGATTTAAGGACTGATCCCGTTTAAGGTAGCTAAAAGTTCATTGCCGTCCCATTTATGGGACGGTAGCGAAGGAATAAAAAGCGGCTTCAGCCAAAATTTGCCATGCAGATATTTTAAAAGCGATTTCCCTGGCGAAACGGTGTTTGGTGGCAAAATACAGCCCTTATTGCTTCCTGTTGAGCATCACATGCGCCTCCCGCCAGACAGGTGAGATTTGCATGTGGGAGACGCATGTGATGCGTCTCTACAAAAAACGGCATTAATTATCGGCCCAAAGCGTCCGTTTGTCCGTCCGTTCCCGGGTGACCATGTTTTGCGGACGCTTTGCGGACACCCCTATCTATAATAAGATTTCGATCATTCCCTTGATTTTAAAAATAAACTTTATTCTTTATTTTAAAGACTTTTCTGTATATTTGAAAGGGTGTTGTATGTTTTTATACAAAGCCATGTGTCCGCAAGATGTCCTATACATGGGCTTCTCCGGACGGACGGACAGACGAACGGAAAGGTACTCAATCCTGTCCGCAAGGTGTCCGCAAATGTCTCACTCCCCTTTGCGGACGGACACCCAACCCAACCAACATATTCTACAGGCAGTATGCATCCGTACACAGTCAAGGTCATATATATATACACTTATATATATAGGCTATTGGATAAGTATTTTTAAAAAACGCGGAAATTTTTTAATTTATATCAGCAAAAAAAAATGAGGCAGCTATTCAATTATTTTATTTAGCATACCGCTTGCTATACTTCGCAGTGTAATTATGTTTATAGATATTGCAATAATGTAAAATGCAAGAAAAAATAATGGGGCATAGTATTCACCCTCGTGTATTAAGATAATTGATACCGCAGCTAATATAAACGCAGGTACCAACAAGCTTTTGTACCAGGTAAAGGTTATTAATGCCTCCTTATTTAATAAGCTAATTTCAAATTTACCGCCATCTAATCGTTTCACTGCCTCAAAATTCCATATTAGTTCCCAGGGATCATCATCAAATTCAACAGTGCTATCGGTTACGTTGTTAACCCTGTATTTACCATCATCTAACAGCGATACTATTTTGCCGGTTATAATTTGAGGGTCGAGGTTGGTTGATTGGCTTATTTTAAACTTTAATTTCATTTGCGGTAAGGGTAAGGCGAAGTTAAAAAAGATAGTATTATTAAAAAACAGCATTAATATATCTTTCACCTTTGGGGTATAAGCCTGTCCGTCCGTCCGCAGGTGTCCAACACTTCAGAACGGACGGACACCTGCACGTTGATTTGCCTTGCAAAAAGCCCCAAATCCGAACTCCCAAACGGCGAAGCCCTCAACGCAGTTAATCCCAATTCCGAAATCTAACACAGGGTGTCCGTCCGTCCACAGGTGCAACACTTCCGGACGGACGGACACCTGCATGTTGATTTGCCTTGCAAAAATCCCCAAATCCGAACTCCCAAACGGCGAAGCCCTCAACGCAGTTAATCCGAAATCTAACACGGGTGTCCGTCCGTCTGCAGGTGCAGCACTTCCGGACGGACGGACACGTGCATGATCAAATTCCAAATCATTAACGGACCTAACAGGAAATCGCTTTTAAAATTAAAAGCCAGCAGGAGGCACCTACGGAGCCATGCTTTTGGGTTTTCTTGCGCTATAAACACGCGACTCCCGTGGAGTCAATGACACACACCTCAACCATTTCCAACTCCAGCGGAGTTATGTGTTTATAGTGAAAAGTGCCTTGACCCTGGCTCCGTAGCTGCCTCCTTTTTAAAAGCAATTTCCCTGGTGAGTAGTTGATTAAGTTGGGATGTGTTTGAAAAGTGTTCCCATGTAAATAGTTTTCAGGTCACGCAGTTCAGGATATAAGCCACAATCCATTTCACCTACCCCTCACCTGATTAACGATTTACTAAAAACCTACTATTTCGGTAGATTATCCAAAAAATTATGCATCTTTGAAGTTTAATATTTTATTACATAACAAATTAACTCAAAATGAACCTCCAAAGGAGCTCATTACATTTAAAAACAAATTAACACAATGAAAGTCGCAGTAGTAGGTGCTACAGGATTAGTAGGCACCAAAATGTTGCAGGTTCTTGCAGAACGCAACTTCCCCGTTACAGAATTAATTCCCGTAGCTTCAGAGAAAAGTATTGGTAAAGAAATTACTTTTAAGGGTAAGCAGTTTAAGGTAGTTTCTGTTGAGGATGCGATTAAGATGAAGCCGGATGTAGCTATTTTCAGCGCCGGCGGAAGCACTTCATTACAACAAGCTCCGCTGTTTGCAGCAGCCGGTACAACCGTTATTGATAATTCATCAGCATGGCGCATGGACCCAACCAAAAAACTGGTTGTACCCGAAGTGAATGCCGATGTACTGACTGCCGATGATAAGATCATCGCCAACCCAAATTGCTCAACCATACAAATGGTAGTGGCCTTAAAACCGCTTCACGATAAATATAAAATTAAAAGGGTGGTTGTTTCAACCTACCAATCGGTAACCGGTACGGGTGTTAAAGCTGTCGACCAGTTATTTAACGAGCGTAAAGGCATCGATGGACCAAAGGTATACCCTTACACTATCGATTTAAATGTTATCCCGCAGATTGACGTTTTCACCGAAAATGGTTACACCAAAGAGGAAATGAAAATGATCCTGGAAACCAAAAAGATCATGGGCGATGACAGCATCAGGGTAACTGCTACTACTGTGCGTATCCCGGTTATGGGTGGTCACTCCGAATCGGTGAACATTGAGTTTGTAAATGATTTCGATTTGGGCGAAGTAAGAGAACTATTGGCTAACTCGCCAGGCATTGTGGTGGTTGATGATACCGCCAACCTGAAATATCCTATGCCGCTTGACGCGCACGATAAAGACGAAGTTTTTGTTGGCCGCCTGCGTCGCGACGAAAGCCAGGACAATACCTTAAACTGCTGGATAGTATCTGATAACCTGCGTAAAGGCGCGGCTACCAATGCTGTACAGATTGCAGAATACCTGGCTGCCAAGCATTTGATTGGTCAGCCGGTTGAGGCGTAGTCGCAGTTAACCTATTTTTAGATATACAAGCCCTGTGATGAAAATTGCAGGGCTTTATTTTTTCAAAAAAAATAGAAGTCCGCAAATATTTTGAAAAGACAAAAGAAAAATAAGTCAGTTTAGTTATAAAATTTAACTATTATTTACCACTTATAGCATTTTTTACTAACTTGTAAACGATGAAAGCCTTTAAGCTATTTGTTGTTTTCTGTTGTTGCTGTTTTATCACAGCAAATTTATATGCTCAGGAAGGTGTCAATCCGGATGCTATTGAGAATGACCTCCTCAGGGTTTTTAAAAGAGTAAATTATTATGGCGCTCACAAAAAAGAGTGGAAAGCCATTGATTCCCTCAAAAAAATGAATAGCATATTCGCTTACAAGCTTAAGTACTATACCGCTAAATATCCATATACCATCCACCTGAATTTTACCGCGCTAAAAAAGGAGCGCCTGGTTATAGCCACCGCTGCAGATGGCCTGTTCCGTACATATTCATGGGATACCAACCTGGGTGCTAACGGGTATGATTTTGATAACGTATTGCAATACAGCGTTAAGGGAAAAACCTTTTCCTTGTTAAAAATGGATCCGCCGGGCAAGGAGGCTTACTGGTATCCTAAAATATACACCTTTGCCGCTAACAATAAAACGTATTACTTAGCGGTATATAATTCCATTCTTTCGGCCACTAAAGCCGCGCAGGGCATCCGGGCCTTTGCCATCGAAAACGGTGTATTAAACGGGCGGGTACCGATGGTAAAAACCCCTACAGCAGTATTAAGCAGGCTATATTACGAATACAGCCTGCAATCGGTAGCCGACTGGGAAGCCTTCCCAAGTATATATTTTGATAAAGAAACTAAAACTATCCATACCCCCCTGGTTGATTACAGCGGCAAAATGACCCATAAACTTATTACCTATAAATTTACCGGAAGGTTTTTTGAGAAGGTAAAGAATTAACTTAGCGGAATGATATCCTTCGCCCACCGTGTTTTTATGGAAGTTGCTGCCAATTTGAGTTTCTCAAAAGCGGCGCAGGTACTGTTTGTAACCCAGCCAGCCATCAGCAAGCACATTAAAGCGCTGGAAGATCAGTATAAAGTACCCTTGTTTGAGCGTAAGGGCAACAGCATCCTGCTCACCGAAGCCGGCAGCAAACTTAACGAATACCTGCAGCAAGCCACCGAGATTGAGCGAAAAATAGAATATGACCTATCGGTATTAAGCAACCTATCGCAGGCTGCCGGGCATTTGCGTTTAGGGGCCAGTACTACTATCGCGCTTTATATATTGCCATCTATACTCTCAGGTTTTCAGCGGGAGTACGCCAATGTGGATGTACAATTGGTTAACCGCAATTCTGAATATATCCTGAACGCCCTGCTTAATCACGAGGTGGATATTGGCATCATCGAAGTAGATAATAAACTCACCACGGTATCCTACAAGCCATTCATGAGCGATGAGGTGATCCCGGTATGCTCGGCTAAAAGTCAGCTCGCGGGCAAATCATTAACCTTAAAACAATTTGTAAAAATACCATTGGCCGTAAGGGAGCGCGGTTCGGGCACGTTGAACGCCGTACTGAAATCGCTATCAGCATTACATATAAAACCGGCGGACCTATCGGTAAAGATCCGCCTCGGCGGCACCGAAGCCCTCAAAAATTTCCTGCTGGCCGATCAGTGTTTAGGCTTTATGCCCCGTCCATCCATCATCCGCCAGCTGGCCGAGGGTGATTTGGTAGAGGTGCCCATTGAAGGCTTAAAGATCACCCGCGATTTCTTCTTCATCCGCCGTAAGGGTACAGAAGATTACGGGTTAACGAGCAATTTTATCAATTTTGCATTGCAGCATATTGAGGCTAAGTGATCGCTATAAGAACCGTGTTTGAGGAACGAAGCAATCGCGAAACTTTGCATATCCGCTCTGTATCGCATGCGATTGCTTCGTGCCTTGTACGGCGCGTGGAGACGGTGAGACCAATCCCTACTTAAATTTATTCTTCAAAGCCGCCAGTTTTATTGCAATATCCGTTTCAGGAGCCTCCTGGGGCCGCTTATTAAATGATGGCTTGTTGACAACCGGCCTTCTATCTTCATTTCTTCTTTCGGATGGATTGCTTTTATCATTTTCTTTCATTGATAGCGCAATACGCTTGCGGTTTACATCAACTTCGGTAACAGTAACCTCTACTTTTTGATGCACCTTCAGCACTTCATTGGGATCTTTAATAAAGCGGTTGGTGATCTGGCTTAAATGTACAAGGCCATCCTGGTGTACGCCGATATCAACAAAAGCACCAAAATTGGTAATGTTGGTTACTATGCCAGGGAGCTTCATTCCCACTTTCAGATCGCCAATAGCGTTTACGCCGTCGGTAAAACTGAAAGCCTCAAACTGCTCACGCGGGTCGCGGCCCGGTTTGGCAAGTTCGGCCATGATATCATTCAGCGTAGGCAAACCAACCGTTTCTGATGTGTATTTCTGCAATGGGATACTCCTACGGATAGCGGCATCGCCCATCAGGTCCTTCACCGTACATTTCATGTCTTTGGCTATTTGCTCCAATAAGCTGTAACGCTCCGGGTGTACCGCGCTGGAATCGAGCGGATTTTCAGCATGATGGATTCTTAAGAAACCCGCTGCCTGCTCAAAAGCTTTTTCGCCCAGGCGGGGAACTTTTTTAAGCTGATCACGGCGTTTAAAAGCACCGTTCTGATCGCGGTACTCCACAATATTTTGCGCTAATTGCGGCCCAAGGCCCGATACATAAGCCAGTATCTGTTTAGATGCTGTGTTCAACTCCACACCTACAGCATTTACGCAACTCATCACAGTATCATCTAATGATGTTTGCAATTTATTCTGATCCACATCGTGCTGGTACTGACCTACACCGATTGACTTCGGGTCGATTTTTACCAACTCGGCCAATGGATCCATCAACCTTCTGCCGATAGAAACCGCACCTCTCACTGTTATATCTTTATCTGGAAACTCCTCCCTTGCCACATCAGATGCAGAATAAATAGAAGCCCCGCTTTCGTTCACCATAACTATGGCTACTCCTGGCAGGTTAAGGTTGCGCACAAACAACTCCGTTTCGCGGCCTGCGGTGCCATTGCCTATGGCAATAGCTTCGATATTATATTTTTCGAACAAGTGTTGTACTGTTTTCTCAGCCTCTCTTGCCTGGCCTGCACCCGTATGCGGATAGATGGCCGTATTCTCCAACAGTTTACCCTGTTCATCCAAACAAACCAGCTTGCAGCCTGTACGAAAGCCGGGATCAATGGCCATTACGCGTTTTTGACCAAGCGGCGCACCTAACAAAAGCTGGCGGGCGTTTTCGGCAAAAACACGGATAGCCTCTTCATCTGCTTTCTTTTTGGTAAGCAGGCGCACCTCTGTTTCCATAGATGGTTTCAGCAGGCGCTTATAGCCATCAGCAATGGCTTGTTTTACCTGGTCGGCAGATGGATTGCTGGCTTTAACAAAGCTATCTTCCAGTGCAGCAATAGCCTCCTCTTCGGCGGGTTTAATATCCAGCCAAAGGATCTCCTCTTTTTCGCCGCGGCGCATAGCCAGGATACGATGTGATGGAGCCGACTTTACAGGCTCGGTCCAATCAAAATAGTCTTTATATTTAATCCCCTCCTGCTCTTTACCGTCGATAACTTTTGATTGAAATGTTCCTTTCTCCACAAACAATTCACGGATGCGGGTACGTACTTCTGCATTTTCGCTTACTGTTTCGGCAATAATATCCCTTGCACCAGCCAATGCCTCCTCTATACTGTTTACGCCTTTTTCGGCATCAATAAATACAGCGGCTTCGGTTTGCAAATCAGCTTTGCGTTGCTCCAGCAGCAGATCGGCCAATGGCTGAAGGCCTTTTTCGCGGGCAGTGGTAGCACGGGTTTTACGTTTTGGGCGATAAGGCAGGTAAATATCCTCCAGCGTAACCATGGTTTCGGCTTCATTGATCTGCTTTTCCAATTCTGGAGTTAATTTGCCCATATCGGTAAGCGATTTCAGGATGGCCTCACGGCGTTTATCCAGGTCGCGCAGTTGTTGTGCCCTGTCGCGGATCTCGGCAACCTGCACTTCATCAAGCGTGCCGGTAACCTCTTTGCGGTAACGGGAAATAAACGGAACGGTTGCGCCTTCATCAAGCAAAGCAAGGGTTGCGCTTACCTGTTTCTCTGAAATAGAAAGCTCTGCAGCTATTTTTTTAGAATGAGATATCATACATCAAATTTCGGACTGCGAAGTTGAGAAGAATACCTTTACAATTCAAAAAAAGATTGTTAACAATTGCGAGGGGGGATACGAGGTGAAGGGCTAAAGTCGAAAGGTAAAAGGTAGCTGTGTGTGTGGCGGTCTTTAAATTATTTACCCGACACCAATAGATTAGAAGCAGCATTTACGCTGCATCTTTGATATTTTACATAAGCCGCCACAGCCCGGCTCCTGATTTTTTGATGTGATTCATTTTGAATATAACCGGTAATGGCATCATGTAAAGTATAAGCCTCGGGACACATGAGGCCGGTAGTCCAAACCAATGGATAAGCCTTAGCCTGATCAATAAAACTGCCAAAATATTTTTTACTAATACATGCCAGTATAATACAATCTCTTGTTTTACCGTCGACATTTTTGAAATTATTGGGCAGCTTAAAATTCATCAACCCATCATGGCCTATATAGGCCAATAGCTGTGCATTACCGCCAATACCTATAACCTGTTTATTATAATGCACAGTATCCTTTAACTGCCCGGCACAGCAGTATAAAAAATCTTCGGTAGTTTTTTCAATAGCCCGGCCATCCCAGGCATCGGCAACAAGGTAAACTTTTTGAGAACGATGTCGAAAGATCAGTCGCTCCATTATCATTTTTCCGGTCTTTTGACTTTTTACCAATTGCCACTCTTTACTTTTTTTAAAGTAAGTACGTACGCCATTATCGCAGCCCCAATACAAATTAGTCTCCGGATCCTGTCCGTTTCCAATTTTAGGAGGTACCGGAACAATACCCTGGTATTTATTATCACATAAAGCAACAAACACATGAATAACTTTAATTGACGGATCTGTATAAGCAATATTTTTAAGCTGTGATTTTGAAATCTTAATACTATCAGCTCCGGCTTGTTTTGATGGTGCAGATTGACAGGCTGTAAGTATTAAACAGGCCATAATAGCATAAATGCAACAGTGCTTAAAATAATTCATGCTATTTAATTAAACCCATTATTAAAAATTATCCTTCACCACCCTATTGATCGCCTTGCCCCAAAACTCGCCTAAAGCAATTGCACCTTGTTTATTAGGATGCAGGTAAAATATTCCCTGTTTTCCATTTTCCGGGATCAGATCTGTTAAGTGATGTTTCCTGAAATATTTAAAGGCCTTTTTATCGCCAACAAAAACATGTTTAGGGTTTGTAGTTGAGTAGCTTGCTGCCAGGCTATCAATTTTAGGGATATAACTTTGCAGCCGGGTTAAACCTTCCTGCAAATACTTCGCACCGTTTTGAGTATTAGGACTATACCATATGGGGTGCTGCAATATGATAATGGCTTTTGGAAAATCAGCCAGCAGTTTATCAATAATGGTTTTTACATTCTGGATATAATTTTCGGGCGATACCGGTGCGCCGCGTGGGCCTTGTATCGCGCTGTCGTTAGTACCCAGTTTAACCGAAAAGATCAGTAATGCCTCTTTGTCTGTAAAAGCATTGGCTGCTGTTTCAACTTTGGTAAATGTATCGCCTGCACCGGGCAAAAAGTTGAGTGTGGTATAACCGCTGTGGCCCTGGTTACTAAACTCAACTGTTCCCAAATTTTCTTGTTTACGTAAATAAGCAACGGCGGTAGCCGGAGGTGCATCGGTTGCAGCATTGGGCAATTGTACGCCTTGTGTTATACTGTTGCCGATAAAAACAATATTGAGGTTTGGCTTTCCATCCTGGGCAAAAGAGGATAAAATACTGAATAACAGTATTGTAGCAGATAAAAAATATTGTTTCATATAGCCTCTTGTTACTTCACCACATTATATTTTTTTAATACCCTTATTACGGCATCGTGCGGCAGGCCGTAAGCCTTGTTACCGTTAATACCCTCCATGGTATCTGCGGCAACCATAGCGTTGATAATAGCCTCTTCAACAGATTGCACGGTTGCCTCATACAGGGGGTTCATCTGGTCGTTAGCCAACATTTCGGCCTGGGTATTGTCTTTCCTGCTAAAAACTGCAGGGTTAGCCGTGGAGAACGCCAGAAATATATCTCCCGAACCGTTTTCGCCACGCCCGCCAACTTTTCCAACCCCTAAAGCAACCCGTTCGGACAGTCTTTTTAACTGGTGGGGCAACAGGGGTGCGTCTGTAGCCAATATCACAATGATGCTTCCATCGCCCTCCTGGTGTTTGGATTGCGGAGCTGCCTTTATCTCGTAATTAAGCGTGTCTTTCAATTCACGCCCTACGGGTGCACCTGCAATGGTCAGGTTCTTTTTCCGGCCAAAGTTTGACTGCACCAGTACGCCCAAAGTATAGGATTTGCCGTTAATATTGATCACTCTTGATGCTGTACCGGTGCCACCTTTAAACCCCAGGCACATCATGCCAGTACCACCGCCAATATTGCCTTCTTTTACCGGCCCACCAGTGGCGTTGTTGAGCGCTTCAAAGGCATTACTTTCCTTTACCTGGAAACCATAAATATCATTTAACCCGCCATCGTAGGTTTCGGCTACTACAGGGTAGGTGTACCAATATTGTTCATTGCCATACCAGTTTTTATCAACAAACCATTTCAATACAGCATCACGCACCACACCCACACTATTGGTGTTAGTAATCATCACCGGTGTTTCCAGGAAGCCCGATTCGGTTAGCCAGGTAGTTCCGGTCATTTCGCCGTTGCCGTTAAGGGTATACCAGTTGGCAAACACCGGGCGATGGTTTACTTTCCCGTTAGGAAAAATAGCAGTTACACCGGTACGCACCGGCCCCTTGCCAATAACGTTTTTCCCCGAACCCGAAATAATAGTGCTGTAACCTACCTCCACCCCGGCCACATCGGTAATGGCATTGTTTTTACCGGGTGTGCCTTCAAAAGGGATCCCGATATCGCGCGCCCTGGGTTTTTGGGCGAAAGAACCAATGGCCATAAAAGTTAATATTATTGCAGCAAAGTAACGGGAATAGCGGCTTGCCATAATTATCGATTTAGTTTGATAAATATGCGATAAATTTCGACATATCAGGCCCTTAATTCTAAAATTCAAGTACACTACTCACCACTTCACGCCCATATTCCAAAACATAAAGGCCCATTTATCAACCTGGCCGCTTATAACCTGTGCGGTTGACTGGCCTGCGCCGTGCCCGGCATTTGTTTCAATCCGGATAAGCACGGGCTCGGCCCCTTTCTGGTATTCCTGCATACGCGAACCAAATTTAAAAGAGTGGGCAGGCACTACCCGGTCGTCATGATCGGCAGTGGTAACCATTGTTGCAGGGTATTCCCGTGGCTGTAACGCATGGTATGGCGAATACTTATACAGGTATTCAAACATTTCTTTTGAATCTTCCGCTGTTCCGTAATCATAACTCCAGCCGGCACCGGCTGTAAACTTGTTATAACGCAGCATATCCAAAACGCCCACAGCTGGGAAAGCTACCTTAAACAAATCGGGCCGCTGTGTAAGCATAGCGCCAATAAGCAATCCCCCGTTTGAGCCACCAGAAATAGCCAAACGCTCTTTTGAAGTGTATTTGTTTTTGATTAGATATTCGGCAGCGGCAATAAAATCATCAAACACGTTTTGTTTTTTCATTTTAATCCCCTTGCGGTGCCAGGTTTCGCCATACTCGCCGCCGCCACGCAAGTTGGGTACAGCATAGATACCGCCATGCTCCAGCAGGATAATATTTGATGTACTGAATGCCGGGGTTAGGCTTACACCAAAACCTCCATAAGCATATAGTAATGTAGGGCTTTCGCCATTAAGTACTGTGCCCTTTTTGTAGGTAATGATCATCGGGATCTTTGTTTTATCCTTCGATGTATAAAACACCTGTCTGGATTCGTACAGTTCAGGATCAAACTTTACCCCCGATTTTTTGTAGACGGTTGATTGCCCGCTTGCGATATCAAGCTTAAAAATTGTTGGCGGGTACACGTAGCTGGTAAACGTGTAATAGGTTTCTTTTTCTTCCTTTTTAGCTCCAAAACCCGCCGCAGTACCTACTGATGGCAGGGTGATAGTACGCTCCAGCTTTCCGTCCATATCATATTGCTGTACAAGTGAAGTGGCATCTTTTAAATATTCGGCGAAGATTTTTCCACCCGCCGTACTGGCGCTTAATACATTCTTTGTTTCGGGGATAAGGTTTTTCCAGTGGGTAATGGTAGGGGTCTCCGCATCCACCGTAACAATTTTAAAGTTTGGCGAATAAATATTAGTGATGATGTACAACTTGCCGCCCACATTATCCAATACCGAATGCTGGTTATCAAAATTATCAACCACGTTCACAATCTGGCTGCCCGGTTTGCTCAAATCCTGAATGTAAAGCTCATTCCCGGTGGTTGATGTAGCCGCACTGATCACCAAAAAGCGTTCATCCTCGGTAAGGTAAGCACCTATATACCTCCGGGGTGTTTTATCGCCGCCAAAAATGAGTTTATCGGTGCTCTGCGGTGTACCCAGTTTATGATAGTACAATTTATGATATTGTGTAAGCCCCGATAGCTGGCTGCCTGCCTTGGGTTTATCATAACTGCTGTAATAAAAACCATCAGTACCTCTCCAGGCAAGGCCGCTGAATTTTACGTCGACAAGCGTATCGCCCACCATACTTTTATCACTTGTTTTTACCACAATCACCTTGCGCCAGTCTGATCCCCCTTCCGAGACCTGGTAGGCGGCCAGGTCGCCGTTTTTTGTAAAGTCTATCCCCTGTAATGATGTTGTGCCATCGGCCGAGAATTTGTTGGGATCCAAAAATATTTCGGGGGTGCTGTTATCACCCAGCTGGCGGTATAATACAGATTGACTTTGAAGCCCGTCATTCTTATAAAAGTAGGTGTATTTACCTTCTTTAAACGGGGCGCTGTACTTTTCGTAGTTCCATAGCAGCTCCAGGCGTTTGCGCATTTCTTCGCGATAAGGGATCTGTTGCAGGTAGCCTTGGGTAACTTTATTTTCTTCTTTTACCCATGCTTTAGTATCGCCAGCCTGGTCGTTTTCCAGCCAGCGATAGGGGTCGGGCACCTGGGTGCCAAAATAAGTATCAATGGTATCAACCTTTTTTGTTTGGGGGTATAACAGTGCTTTAATATTCATTTGTTGTGCGTAGGTATAGCTGCAAAATAAAACAGCTAATGCAAATAAACAGGTTGTTTTTTTCATCGGGATTTAAATTACAGGGAACTAAAGATAGGGATTTGAGCCAAATGCCAGCAAATGATTAAGTCAATAAAGGTTAAAAGTTGTTAATTTTGCCCATTTCTGCCATTTAATTGAGCGGGGCAAGCTATATTAGCAGCCGTAATTAAAATGAGGCATCTGCTGATGCTTTTGCCGGTTGGCATGTATAATTATTTATTGGCGACTGGTTTTTTATTATCAGTACGGGTAATGATAATAATGCATTTTTTTACACGTTTGCTAAACCAAATAACAAGGGCAAAAGCAAACCTTATTTATTATTAGGACTATTAAAACATGAAACAAACTTTTACACTTTTTGCTGCAGCTTTTTGTATGCTGATAGCGCTTAACTCAAAAGCCCAGGATATTAAAGAGGATGATGATGTGGCTCCCGAAAAATCTAAAAGCTATATAAGTTTAGGTGCAGGTTTGTCGAAACCATTTGGTGCATTTAAAGTAGCTGACTATAGCAATCCGAAAGCTGGTTTTGCAAAAAAAGGTATAGTTTATTCTATAGACGGTGCTCATTACTTTTTTAAGCGTGTAGCTTTAGGCTACACCGTAAGCTACCAGGACCAGGGAAACTTAACTTATGATGATGATGCAAAACTTTCACAAGGATACACAGACGATTATATAGCCGATGGCTCGATAGTTACTGCCAACAAACGCTACAGAAGCCTTAACGTTTTATTGGGGCCACAATACACTTTGGTATGGCATGCTTTTTCCTTTGATTTCAGGGCATCGGCCGGGGCAATAAAAAGCTTTGCAACACCACAGGTAGCGGTACAGATACAAGGAGTAGATGCTCAAACCGGAGAGTTTATTCAGCAAAGTTCAAATAAATTCGCATTTGCTTATGGTGGTAGTGCAGCCATCCGCTTAAACACCGGCGCTGGCTGGGGTTTATTTTTAAAGGGAAATTACATTAACTCAACCGGACCAAAAATCACTTACACCGGCCGTACACTTGTACGTGGCCGCACGGTTGCTAAACAGCCAATCACCGAGGGCCAAATGTTGTTTGGCTTGTACAAAGAATTTTAATTGAAACACTAATTGCACGAATTTTGCGAATTACAAAATGATTAGATTGGATCTATCCCATTTAAGAATTCGTGAAATTCGATCAATTGTCGCCCGCTTTCAAGTATTCGAGCCTCTTATTAAAATTCGTGAAATTCGATTCAATTGTAGCCCGCCTGCAAGTATTCGTGCCCTATTAAAATTCGTGAAATTCGATTCAATTATAGCCAGCCTGCAAGCATTCGTGTTTATTGATTTTTATCCGGAGCCGGGGCTATATCGTCATCAAGATTTAAAGTAAAAGCGGCCTCCGAGGCCCGGGTTGCGGCATCAATACCGGCAGTATCGGCAATATCCTTGTCCAGGCGTTCATTACCTGTATCCTTGCCTTCATTCTGTTCATATTCATTACCGGGATCTTTTTCATCCTGGCTATCATCAAGATTTGGATTTTCGGGAAGTGGCATAATTTCTATTGTTTAATATATGATTTATAACCCTGAAGATAGCCCGTTGTTTGCTTGTATCCCCAAATAATCTGTGCAGATGAGGTATATTTTCAGTTGTATGTTTTAATATTTTCCCCTTTCCCCCTTCGCCGGTTGGGCTGAGGTTGATTTTTTCCTTTCATCGTTTAAGTGTATTTTTGCAGGTATGCCAACCCGTAACAAACTTTATTTTGCTTCTGATTTTCATTTAGGTACCGGCGGGTACGCTGCCAGCCGCGAACGCGAAGACAGGATAGTACGCTGGCTGGATACCATAAAAGCCGATGCCGCCGAACTGTTTTTAATGGGCGATGTATTTGATTTTTGGTTTGAATATAAAACTGTAGTACCCAAAGGATACATCCGTTTTTTGGGCAAACTGGCCGAACTTACCGACGCCGGCGTAAAGCTTTATTTTTTTAAGGGCAACCACGATATGTGGATGTTTGATTATTTTAAAAACGAGCTTGGTGCAACCATCATCAGTGATGAATTAGTTATTGAACGTAATGGGAAAAAGCTTTTTCTTCATCATGGCGATGGACTTGGACCAGGCGACCGGTTTTACAAGGTTTTAAAAAACTTTTTCCGCAGCGGTTTTTGTCAATGGCTATTTGCCAGGGTGCATCCTAATTTAGGTGTTGGCATAGCCAATTATTGGTCAACCCATAGCCGCATAAGCAATCAGAAAAAAGAAAACCCTAAACCCGGAGAACAGGAATGGCTGGTTAGCTTTTGCCGGGAGGAATTGAAGGCGAACTATTACGACTATCTTATTTTCGGCCACCGCCATTTACCGCTGGATATACAGCTTACACCCCAAACCCGGTACATTAATCTGGGCGAATGGGTGAACTACTACACCTACGCCGTGTTTGATGGCAATGAGCTTAAGCTGGAATATTTTGAAAAGCAAACGGTTAATAGTCAATAAAAGTTTTTGACAATCGACTATAATCGACCGACTTACTATTTCAGCAGAACTTACAATCCCCTGAAAAAATATATGCACTAAAATGCGTATTTTTGTGCGTTTTTTGAAGCAAGCCTATAAACCGACCGAAACGTGACGCATTTCTTAGCCGGACCATCACCCAGGATAGCTGCTTCGATTAGCTATTGAAAACAAATTATGTTAGAGAAATTAGAACTGATATATCAACGCTGGAAAAACGTTGAAGGTGAATTGAGCAATCCTGAAGTTATGCAGGACATGAAGCGCTATGCCCAGCTGAATAAAGAATATAAAGACCTGGCCAAGATTGTTGATGAGTACAACATTTATCGCAACATCATGAGCAATATTGACAGCAACAAAGAAATTCTGGCTACCGAAAAGGATGAAGAATTTCGTGAAATGGCAAAATCTGAACTTGACGAGCTGCTAACCCAGCAGGAGGAAAAAGAAGAGCAGATCCGCTTGATGCTGATCCCCAAAGATCCGGAGGATTCTAAAAATGCCCTTGTGGAGATCCGTGGCGGAACAGGTGGTGATGAAGCAGCTTTGTTTGCCGGCGATCTTTACCGCATGTACATGCGCTATTGCGAAAAGCGTGGCTGGAAAACCGAACTGGTTGATTATACCGAAGGTACAAGTGGTGGCTACAAAGAAATTGTATTCAACGTAAACGCCGAGGATGCTTATGGTACTTTAAAATATGAATCGGGCGTGCACCGCGTACAGCGCGTGCCGGATACCGAAACGCAGGGCCGTGTGCATACTTCTGCCGCATCTGTTGTGGTATTGCCCGAGGTTGATGAGTTTGATATTGATTTGCAGGTGAGCGATATCCGTAAGGATCTTTTCTGCGCCTCGGGCCCGGGCGGACAATCGGTGAATACCACCTATTCGGCCGTGAGGTTAACTCACATCCCTACGGGCATTGTGGCACAATGCCAGGATCAAAAATCGCAGTTAAAAAATTACGATAAAGCCCTGCAGGTATTACGTTCAAGGGTTTACGAAATGGAGCTGCAAAAGCACCTCGAAGAAACATCAAAAAAACGTAAAACCATGGTTTCCACCGGTGACAGATCGGCCAAGGTACGTACTTATAATTATCCCCAGGGCCGCTTAACCGAGCACCGTATAGGGTTAACCATATACAACCTGCCCGGCGTATTAAACGGCGATCTGCAGGAAATAATGGAAGCATTACAATTTGCAGAGAATGCAGAAAAGCTTAAAGAAGGAACTGTTGTTTAAGCAAAAGGTTTAAAGCTAAAAACAGAAAGCTTTTTTCCAAAAATTTATATCAAAGGCTTTGAGCATTATGCTTAAAGCCTTTGCTTTTACCCAAAAAAAGCTTTCTGCCTTCAGCTTTGTGCTTTAAGCTTTTTTGTACCTTTAATACCATGGAAGAATCTGAAAAACTTGATCGTATTATCGAGGCCCGGATGAAACTTAAGGCCCGGTTTGAGGAAAAGATGAAGCTTACGCCTTCTGTTGCTGATGAGACACCACGCGGATCGGGCAAGATAAACAGGCATGGCATGCCGGTTGTTCCAATTGGGCAAACCATCACAACAAAATGGCCCGTGCTTGATCTGGGTTATCAACCCAATATACCTACCGATCGCTGGCGGCTCACTATAGATGGCGCCGTTGAAAACCCGGTAAAGCTCTCCTGGAAACAGTTTATGAATTTGCCGCAAACCAAAGACACATCAGATTTTCATTGTGTTACTACATGGTCAAAACTGGATATGCCATGGAAGGGAGTGAGCCTGCTTGACCTTGCCGCATTGGTGCATCCTCATGAAAATGCTACCCACATCATGTGCTATGGATATGATACCTACACCACCAATATTTCGCTTGAGGAAGCCTTAAAACCCGATGTGTTATTGGTGCATACTTTTGAAGGGCAACCTTTACCAATTGAGCATGGCGGACCAGTACGTATGATAACCCCGCAGCTATATGCCTGGAAAGGCTCCAAATGGATAAAGCGCATTGAGTTTTTAACCGAAAACCAATTAGGCTTTTGGGAAGACCGAGGTTACTCAAACACTGCCTACCCCTGGCGTAACGACAGATATAGCGATTAGCTGAAAGCTTAGGGTTAAAAGCCCTAAGCTTCGTCAAAAGGCCTTTAGCCTTTATGGCTTCCCGGTTATTTTTGCAGATTGCTCAAGTTCGCTTGCCACCGCATCATCAAAATACAGGCGGAATATTACCCAGTCATTTTTAGGTTTGTAAAACATAAATGTAAACCTTAGCGGCTGTGTTTGGTGTTTTACAAGGTAGCTGTAAAGTACAAAACTGTTTGATGCCTTACGCTGCGCAATTAAATCTTTACCAAGATAAGGCCCCATTACACTGCGCGTGGTATCTATTTTAGTTATCAATTTTATCAGGCTGTTGGTATCAATAAGCGGGTTGGTTTTAAAAATATCCAACATCGCTTTTGTGGTGCTTTCCTTATCATAGCTTTTAAAAAATCTATCTATCAGGATAACCGGTGTAATAATCCCTGCTGCCGGTGCTTTAACTGCGGTTTCAGCCTTTACTACTGGTGGTGTGGTTTGGGCAAAGGCGCTACCGTAAATAGCTGATGTTAATAAGATGAAAGAAAAGGGCTTTAAGCCTTTTAAAAGGAGATTTCGCATGCTCATGGTGTTTGTGTGCCTAAAATAGGGAAATTATGCAAGATGGCGTATATCATCCAATCTAAAAATACGGTTCCTGATGTTAAACCCGTTAAAATTTACAAAGATTATTTTGACGATTAATGATGTGCGATTTACTTTGCTATCCGTTGCTTTGTCAAAAACACAGAAGCTGCCACTATCAAAACTAAAAACAATACTGATGATATAGAAGCCGCTACTATGCCAACAGTATTATGCGTAGTAATACTAATACTGTTGAAATTTATGCTCAGCATCACTAAAAAAAGAGGCAGGTAAATAGCTATTAATGCCCGCCGCTGTTTTGTGATGATCTAAATTATTGATATTTAGATTAAAAATCAAATAGCATAGCGGCTATCTTTTTTTCAAAAATTCGGTTTTTAGTACAATGCTCATGCCGTCAATTTTGCAATCCACTTCTTTATCATCATCGGTAAGGCGAATCTTTTTTACCAGTGTGCCTTGTTTGAGGGTGACACCGCCACCTTTAACTTTTAAGCTTTTAATCAGCGTTACCGAATCGCCATCATTAAGAATGTTGCCGTTGCTATCTTTTACGTTTGATGTTTCCATTGTAGGTTATATAAAAATAAAGAGCCCGGTACTTAATACAGGGCTCTTTGCATATTTAAATTTAAAGGCGACAAGAAATCCTGTCAATCCTAAAACCGTGTAATCGTGTTATTATTTAGTAACGTACATTACCTCTTTAACTGCTTTAATAACCCTTTCCGGATTTGGCAGGTATTCCTGTATTAAAGTTGGCGCATAAGGCAATGGCACATCGCCACCCATAATACGCAGAATAGGCGCATCAAGATAATCAAAGGCGTCTTTTTGTACTTTAAAAGCAACTTCGGTAGCTATCGAACCTAAAGGCCAGCTTTCCTCAATAATCACTAAACGGTTTGTTTTTCTAACCGAATTGATAACAGTTGCATAATCAATAGGGCGTACAGTGCGTAAGTCGATCACTTCGGCATTGATACCTTCTTTTGCCAGTTCGGCAGCAGCGGCAATAACTACTTTCATGATCTTACCAAAACCTACCAACGTTACATCAGTGCCTTCGGTTACTACTTTAGCTTTACCTATTTCAATATAGTAGGTTTCTTCAGGCACTTCGCCTTTATCGCCGTACATTAATTCTGATTCCATGAAGATAACCGGATCAGGATCAAGTATCGCTGATTTTAATAAGCCTTTTGCATCGTATGGGTTTGATGGAACTATCACTTTTAAACCAGGGCAGTTGGCATACCAGTTCTCGAAACACTGGCTGTGCTGTGAGCTAAGCATACCTGCGTTACCGGTTGGGCCGCGAAAAACGATTGGCACAGAAAACTGGCCACCGCTCATCGACATGATCTTGGCCGCGCCGTTGATGATCTGATCGATAGCTACTAACGAAAAGTTAAAAGTCATGAACTCGATGATAGGGCGCAATCCATTCATAGCCGAGCCTATGCCTATACCGGCAAAGCCTAATTCAGAGATGGGCGTATCAATAACGCGTTTTGCACCAAATTCATCCAGCATACCCTGGCTTACTTTATAGGCTCCGTTGTATTCAGCAACTTCTTCACCCATCAGGTATATCTTATCGTCGCTGCGCATTTCTTCGACCATGGCCTCTCTTAGCGCTTCTCTGAATTGTATTTCTCTCATTATATTATATAAAATGACGTTTTTTGCGACCGCAAATATAAACACTAATGTGTGAAATGCAATTACAGCCCATGTACTTTACATTTTTAACGCATATATTTTACAAAATGTAGTTGCATTGGTAGCTTAAACCCCGTCACAATGAAATTCCCGTCAATAAAAACAATTGCCAATGTTTTTTATCTACCTTAAAACGTTATCCTTTTGAGCTGATATTTGCTTTGATTGGCACAATAGCCGGCACAGTTGAAGTTGAACTGCGCCACGGAAGCTTCCGGCATGTATCTAAATAAAACAGATGCCGAAACCTTAACTCAACTGTATAACCAGTGGTTCACCTTGCATTTCTTTAACCGATTTGGCCATCCGTTTAATAAACAGGTAATTGGTGGTGCCGCCAATTACAGCACCTACCACAGGCACTAACCTTTCGGCGGTGCGTACACCTAAATTCAGGATTATCTTTTCGGCAATGCCCTCCATCATGGTTTTGGTTAGGGCTACGCCTGTTTCTACCTTAAATGAAATAGCAACCAATTTCATAAACTCTTCAAAGCCCATCTGGTAACTGCCCCTGTTATAGTACATAATAGCCATAGTAACCCTGAATTGCTGGGTTATCAAGTTCAGCACATCAACGGGCATGCCTATTACCATGGTTAAAACACCGCCGCTGCCGGATATAGCGCCTGTACCGGCCGCCATGATGGCACATTGGTTAATAAATTTATCTAAACCAAGCTTATCAACGCCGTTTTTGATCTTGAATTGATCTATATGATCAAATACTTGTTTAAATCCATCGTGCGAGAGCTGTTCAGAGTAGCGTCTTATATCGGTGCCTGCTTTTTTTAATGATACCATTGGATTATTGAGTTAAATGTAACGGGTATAAATCCTTATAAACTTATCCATGCTATTCCCGTGCCAGTTTATTTGGTTGTCAAATGTGGCAGGTTATTAGTCGGTATTATGTAATTAAGTTATAGGTATAAACAGGTAATTACATAACTATCATGGCTGTTTCGTAAATTTGTGCTTCATAAAAAATTTTAAGTTCAGTTGAAAAATAACATTCTTATTGTTGATGATGTACACCCCATTTTTATGGAGCAGGCCGAAGCCAGGGGATACCAATGCGATTACAGGCCCACAATAAAAACCGAAGAAGCTTTGCAGATCATTGGCAATTACGCCGGGTTGGTTATCCGCTCCAAATTTTTGGTTGATAAAAAAGTAATTGATGCAGCCACCAGCCTGCGTTTTGTTTGCCGGGCAGGTGCCGGCATGGATAATATCGACGAAGCTTATGCCATAGAGAAAGGCGTTACCCTTATAAATGCGCCCGAAGGCAACTCTGATGCTGTAGGTGAGCATGCCATAGGCTTATTACTTTCCCTGATGAACAACCTTAACCGGGGCAACGCCGAGATCAGGGCGGGCAAATGGGATCGTGAAGGGAACCGGGGTTATGAGCTAAAAGGTAAAACGGTGGGTATTATAGGCTATGGCCATATGGGGCGTAGCTTTGCCCGTAAATTAGCCGGTTTCCAGGTTGACGTAATTGCTTATGATAAATACAAAACCGACTTTAGCGACAAATATGTCCGTGAGGTAAGCATGGAACAAATAGTTAAAAATAGCGATGTGCTTAGCCTGCATATTCCCCTCACACCAGAAACCAACGGACTGGTGGATGACGAATACCTGTTCCATTTTAAAAAGCCCATATTTTTCATTAATACCTCCCGGGGTAAAACGGCCAAAGTAAGCGCTGTGCTGAATGCCATTAAACAAGGCAAAATTTTAGGCGCCGGACTGGATGTACTGGAAGTGGAAAAATTCCCTGCCCTTACCGAACAAGCCTGGTTTGAGGAACTGCGACAAAGTGATAAGGTTATACTTAGCCCTCACGTTGCCGGCTGGACGTTTGACTCGTACCGAAAGATTAGTGAAGTAATGGCCGAGAAGCTGATTAATTTGATTGATTGAAAAATAAATAAGTGCCTGCAGCTTAACCAATCTAATTCAATCAACCATTCACTGCTCTCCATCAAAAAAATTTGGATATTAAAACTTAAATCACTTATCTTCGTTAAATACACAAACAAGACTATGTAGGCATGCCCATATAGTCTTGTTTGTTTTTATAGTCATTGCGTCCTTCTTAAAAAAGGGAGGGCGGTTTTTTTTGGATAACCATTAGGATAAACAATAATTAATTTACGTGTTATGGCAGAGGTATCATACTTTACCAAAGAAGGTTTAGAGAAATTAAAAGAAGAATTACAAAAGTTAAAAACAACCGGACGGTCGGACATATCAAAGGCTATTGCCGAAGCCCGCGATAAAGGCGACTTATCAGAAAACGCGGAATACGATGCTGCAAAAGAAGCCCAGGGGCTTCACGAGGCTAAAATATCCCAGATGCAGGAAACACTGGCAAATGCCCGTTTATTGGATGAATCTAAACTGGATTTATCAAAGGTGCTTGCCTTATCGATAGTAAAAATAAAGAACCTGAAAAACGGCGCCACTATGAGCTACCAGCTGGTAGCAGAAAGCGAAGCCGATATGAAAACAGGTAAAATATCTGTAGCATCGCCTATTGCAAAAGGCTTGCTGGGCAAAAGAGTAGGCGAAAAAATTGAGATCACGGTACCGGCCGGAAAAATTGAATTTGAGATCCTGGAAGTGTCCAGGTAGTTTTAATTTACGAATTTGAAGATTTGATAATTTGAAAATGGTTGAAAAGCTATTAATTCTCAAATTTTCAAACTGTTTAATCAATAGATAATGACCATCTTTTCAAAAATTCTCGCAGGCGAGATTCCGGCACACGTTGTGGCCGAGAGTAATGAGTTTCTGGCTTTTTTAGATATTAGTCCGCTGGCCGAAGGGCATGTGCTGGTGATCCCTAAAAAAGAGGTCGACTATATTTTCGACCTGGATGATGAAACCTATACTGGCCTGCAAATCTTCGCTAAGATAGTGGCAACAGCTATTAAAAAAGCCATTCCCTGCAAAAAGGTTGGTGTAGCGGTTATTGGCCTTGAGGTGCCCCATGCCCATATCCACCTTATCCCTATGAACCAGGTGAATGATCTTAACTTCGCCCGCCCTAAATTGAGCTTTACCAACGAGGAGCTAAGCGCTACCAAGGATAAGATAAAAGCAGCATTTTAAATTTGAGAATTTGAAGATTTGAAAATTGATTGATTCATTTTCAAATCTTCAAATAAACACATTTTCACATTCCCTAAACTACCCTCTTCGCGTTATCTTTCACAAATGTATCCCACCCGGAATATGATTTTTTACTGCCCGGGCCGGACCTACTCCCGGTGGTCATCCTCTGAAAAGAGTGACATACAGCAACAGCCAGGCCATCGGTAGCATCTAAAAAGTCGGGCGTTTCTTTAAAGGTGAGTAAGTTTTGCAGCATGGCGGCTACCTGCTCTTTGGTGGCATTGCCATTACCGGTTATTGATTGCTTTATTTTACGGGGAGCATATTCTGTAATATCCAGATTGCGTGATAGCGCAGCAGCTATAGCCACCCCCTGCGCCCTACCCAGTTTAAGCATTACCTGGATATTTTTGCCATAAAAGGGCGCCTCAATAGCCAGGCAATCTGGGTGGTAGTTATCAATAAGGGCAACGGTTTTTTCAAAAATGCGCTGCAGCTTCAGCATATGGTCGTCCAGCTTCTCCATTTTTACAACACCAAGGGCAATAAGTTCTATTTTAGGACCRGTTTCCTTAACCAATCCGTATCCCATAACTGCTGTACCGGGGTCGATGCCTAAAATTATCCTCTCTTTTGTGTTAGCCTGTTGCATACCCTTCAAAGTTAACCAATCAAAGCAAACTATTGTGCAAAACGGCTATATATTGCTCCCGGCTTATCATCCTTGCCCCCATTGATTCCAGGTGACCGGTATGTACCTGACAGTCTATCAATTTAAACCGATTGGTTTCGCACAGGTAGATCAGTGCTGCTTTTGATGCATTGCTAACGCGGCTAAACATGCTTTCGCCACAAAAAACTGCGCCAACCCACATGCCGTATAAGCCACCTACCAACTTGTTTTGCTCCCACACTTCAACGGAATGGGCGTAGCCATCTTTATGAAGTTTAATGTATGCAGTCTGCATTTCATCAGTTATCCAGGTACCATCCTGGCCTTCACGCGGGGCTATTGAACAAGCTTTTATCACTTCGGCAAAGCAGGTATTGGTGGTAACCCTGAACTTACCAGAGCGCAGCACCTGCCGCATTGATTTAGAGATCTTCAACTCCTGTGGATAAAGCACAAAACGCTCATGCGGCGAATACCAAAGGATAGGCGTATCATCACTATACCAGGGGAAAATTCCATTTTGATATGCTAATAATAAACGATCGGTCGATAGGTCGCCGCCTACAGCCAAAAGCCCGTCTGGTTCGGCCAGCTCAGGCTCAGGAAATAGTAAACGTTCATCAAGCCTGAATATCATCAGGGGCAAATTTAAGCTTTGCGGCGTATCACCAGTTTTTTATTTTGCGCTTTGGCAACAGCGTCCATATAAACCTGCATTTCGGTGTATTTGGCAGCGGGGATAATATAATCGCTAAGATTAAACTTAGCAGTACTTATCACCTGGTTTTTGGAAGCATCATAAGCAAATTTTACATCATAGGTGCCATAGCTAAATTTTAAGCTTTGGCTGGTTGGCAGCGTTTCTACTTCAAAACCGGCAGGAAGGTCAATTGTGGTTATGCATGATTTTTGTAATGGCATGTCGAAATAAAAATCATTTTTCCTCTTTTCCTCAATTGGCACTGTGTTTTGCCAAAGGGAAAATACGCCCGGCCTATAAAATTGCTTATCTCCTGTGGCTATGTCGCAAAACTTATCATACTCCAGGATGATATCCACTTCTTTAATGCCCTCCTTATCTGTTGCAGGTTTAAAATCAAATACAGACGGTTGCTTCATATGCAGATCGCGTATGATATATTCTTTTTGCTCATCTGTTTTTAAAGCGGCAACCCCTATATAACCAGACCGGTATATCCCTGTACTAAATATTTTTAACTGTGCTTTAGCTCCGCCATCGGCATCCAGCACAATATGAACTTCACTATTAAACTGGTTATCGACAGCTAAGCTTCGGGGCGTATTTATTAGCCTGCCTCCATTTTCGGTAATTATTAAAGCCTTAGTATTCTGTGTAGATGGATCTAACTTTCCAAAGGGCCTTGTATTGCTTGTGCACTCGAGCCAGGTAGTATCATTTTTAAAAGGGATACACAAAACAGCATGATTAAATGTGTTGGCCGGAAAAGTGGCATCAATAGGCTCGCTATTACTGGCAGACCTGATGATGGTATAATAAGAATCAATATTAACGGCTTTGAGCAATGCACGCATATAGTTAGACAAGGCTTTACAATCGCCGTACTTTTTCTGGTCCACAAAGGTTGCAGGGAAAGGTTTATACCCGCCAATACCCAATTGAATGCCTACATACCTCATGCTTTTTTGCATGTAGTTATACAAAAAGCGGGCTTTATCTTTATCCGTTTTAATGGAGTCAGTCATCTTTTTTATCTCTGCTGTACGCTCGGGGCTTAATATACACACATCACCATTTAGCGATTTAATCCAGTTACCAAAAGACTGCCAGCTACTAAAATCACCAGGGTAACCATAGCAATCAAATGAGCTTGCAGCAAAAGAAATTTTTGGTAAAATAGTCCAGGCTAAAACATGCTCTTCTTTTTTAATTGCTTTCAAATTTTGAACCTTCCACAAATAGCTATCTAAACCATCGGCATTCTTTTTTTCGGGTTTGATCTTTGTGTTGGTATTTTTAAACCGAAGGCCAACTGAGGGACCAAATGAAATTTTATAAGACGAAAACTGAACAGATTGCTCAACCTGATTCTGAATATACCAACTATCTAAACCTATAAAACTACTTTCATCTTCTTCATAAATTTTCTCAATTGTAATTGGATAGGCCGCGATAGCATGCCTTACAGCCAGAAATCTTTCGTTTGTAACCATGGTTTCATCATCAGCGGCAGAGCCGTCATACATATCGCTTTTACGATATTTTTTTATTTGCTTACCAGATGCATCAAAAATATTCATCTCGATATCACTATAAGAATCATATTTTTTATTGTAACCCATCTCCAATATGGCTTCACTATCGTCCTTTTCGTTTAGAATAGTTACAATGCTATGATGTTTCAGGATCATTTTCCCCGGGCCTTTTACAATTACCTCTTCACTTGAGTACCTCAGCACCGAATTTGCATCCTCCTTCAAAGAATCAGGAATGGTTGCTGCGATATATAAATCTTTAGGAATATTTTTATCCTGGCTATAACCTTTACTGTATAGCGCACATAAGGCCGTTGCAATGAGCAGCAGCCTGGTATAATATTTAATAAACATAGTTTTATCAGCCTTTTTTAAGTACAATCTGTTCGTTAAGCATATCGTACATCTTTTTACAAAACTCACGGAACTCGGGATAATTCTCCTTAAAGTACAACGACTTTTTATGATCAATACTAAAGCGCACCATTATTGACCCATCCTGTTCGGCAACAAAGCGTTTAAAAGTAACTGTACCATCAGGGATGGCCATGCTTATGCTTTTAGGCATCGCGTCAATTTTGTACCCTGCAGGAATTTTAAAAATGCCTGTTATGGCGTAATTATCGCGGTAGCCAAAATCAATATCTGTAAAGCGGTTTTCGGCCAAAAACGGGTTTGTTTTAAGGCCGGTAAACAGGTTTGAATTAAAGTAAATATAATTATCATCGCTCCCCGTTAAATCGAGGTTAAAGTTGAGTTTTTGGCGTAACGGCAGGGTGTCAACATCCAGGTTTTCAAAAGTCAGCGAGGATATTTTAAGGCTATTGTTATCTTCTCTCAAAAAGTCGTTATACTTTTTTTCGCCGTCGGTTTTGTACTTTTTAGTATAGTACATTTTGTTGTAGCTAAAGCTGCTAATGTCGGCACTGCCGTTCATTTTACCATCGGGCTTTATTTCGGCATTTAGCAAAACAACCTGGCGTACAGGTTCTGGTTCCTGTAAAAACGAAAGGTCATATATCTTGTTCGCGTCATCAATGTAAAAGCCAAATGAGTTTAAAAAGGTACGGGGCACCTTGTTGTAAAGATTGTATTTACTGGTAGCATCAAGTGCATAATATTTAGCACTATCAACCGGTATATATGCTATCATACTGTTAAATTGATAAACGCTTGGGTAGCTTGGGTTTATGCGACCATTATCGCGCGTGCTTACCATCATCGGATAAACTGTGAGTCCCGATTTTTTTAGTAAGTGGTAAAGCACTATGTTTATTTCGGCTGAGTTGCCTACCTTTTTTTCCCATGCCTTTGGCGTACCATCGGTACTGTTAATGTCATAAACATCATTCCACTTTATAGTATTTTTAACCTCATTAAAAACATAAGCAATTTTTTCATCATCGGTTTTAAGAGCCTTTGCTTTGCTAATAATTAGTTCTTCGCCCGTAAGTTTCCTGTTTAGCTGACCGCCAAAATCCTCATTATTTATCCTGTTTTCGCCAACTTTTTTCCACGAGTCCTGGAAGTTAGGATAGAAATAGCCGGGTATGCGTATACTTAGCAGTTGGAAAAGTATGCGCTCAGAATTATCATTACGGGCATCCATGTAGGGCTCATCTTTTAACGATGGAATGTTGGCCATAGCCTCGATATGGGTATTTGACGAACTTGTTTTATCAACTACATATGGCAAATGTAAGTTTGGCAACCTTTTATAGGTTAAAATATCCGGTATGTTGGTATCCAGTTCGCTATACCTCGTAGGCAGGTCGCTTTGAAAATACCAGTCGGGGAAACTGCTTACAGAGGCGCTGGTCAGCCTGTATTTATATTCAATTATACAGCCTGGTTTTACATTTGGGAATGAGAAAACAATTGCCGAGTAGTACTTATCCACAGCTTCGGTGAATATCTGTTTTTTATCAACCTTAATAATTTCAACCGCTCCATTGGTTAAATTAATGGTTTGCGCCTGCAGGCCGGTTATATATTGAGAGCGGTTGTTGCTATAAAACTTTATGCGGATGTTGGCCTCATCTTTACCGTTATCATTAAAAATTTTAATGCGCGTATGCCTGTCGGTATTGATATTGTATTGGGTATCAAAATAAGTATCGCCTTTATCAAAAAGAATTTCGGCGTTGGCGTCCGGCTCAAAGTCGCATTTTGTCATTTCAAGATCGGCTTTATCTACTTTGCCAAAAGATTGAGCAGTGGGTACTGGGGTAGTAGTTTGGGCACCTACAGAAAGGCCCAGGGTCCCTAAAAATAGCAGGGTAAAAAGTTTGTTCATTGCTGATAAGGTTTAATCAGCACGAATATAATAATTAGGTAAATGATTATTATAAAATAAATAAAACTATTTCTGAGGTTATTTGTGTCAATCCTTCAACACCCATTATTAACCAATTTTATAATTTTTTATACCCGCCGGTTTTTTAATTACATTATACATGTTATTTTGGCATAAAGTGCCCCGGTTTGTGTATATATTAGTAAACTGGCACTTTGATTGATAAACCATAGTTAATGAAGCAAAAATTTTATGATACTGCTGTGAAGCAGGAAAAAGCTATTTTGGTTGGCGTGATGACACCTCACGTAACCGATGAGCAGGAAAAAGAGTTTTTAGAGGAACTGGAGTTTTTGGTGGCCACAGCCGGTGGCGAAACCGTAAAAAGCTTTACCCAGAAACTGCAACGACCGGATAGGGCAACGTTTGTAGGCTCGGGCAAGCTGGAGGATATTAAAGCCTTTGTAATAGAAGAGGAAATTGACATGGTTGTTTTTGATGATGAACTATCACCGTCACAACTGCGCAATATTGAAAACGAATTACAGGTAAAAATATTAGACCGTAATAACCTGATACTGGATATTTTTGCAAACCGTGCGCAAACCGCGCAGGCTAAAAGCCAGGTTGAGCTGGCCCAGCTGCAATACTTATTACCCCGCCTTACCCGTTTATGGACCCACCTTGAGCGCCAAAAGGGTGGTATTGGTATGCGTGGCCCGGGTGAATCGCAAATTGAGACTGACAGGCGTTTGATCCTGAATAAAATATCGCTGCTAAAAGAAAAACTAAAGCAGATTGATAAGCAAAACGAAACGCAACGCAAAAACCGTAATCAAATGGTGCGTGCGGCTTTGGTTGGGTATACCAACGTAGGCAAATCAACCATTATGAATATGATCTCCAAATCGGAGGTTTTTGCCGAGAATAAGCTATTTGCAACGCTTGATACCACGGTACGTAAAGTAGTTATTGAAAATGTGCCATTCCTGCTGTCTGATACGGTTGGGTTTATTCGTAAACTACCGCATCATTTGGTCGAGTGTTTTAAATCGACCCTTGATGAAGTGCGCGAGGCCGATATTTTGGTTCATGTTGTTGATGTTTCGCACCCCAATTTTGAAGATCAGATTCGTACGGTTAACGAAACGCTGAAAGATATTGGCGCTATTGATAAAAAGATGATCACGGTATTTAACAAAATAGATGCCTTTAAACCCGAGCAACATCAATTGGAACAGCAGGCCGAACCTCTTACCCTTGATGATTTTAAACATAGCTGGATGGCCAAAAACAACAGCCCTGCCATATTTATATCGGCCACAAAAAAAGAAAATGTAGATGAATTCAGAAGTTTGCTTTATGAAGAAGTAAAAGCTATACATACAGAAAGATATCCGTATGATCAGCTGCTTTATTGAGACTAAAACTCAGTAACTGTTAAGCTTGGTTAAAGCCCACAACATTCTGCAAATAATTATCCATCATATCAATGTCAATAACGTCGTTGATAAAACCGATATGCATATCCGGGCGGATGATAAGTGCTTTTTTTTGTTTTTCCCTAATCTCAAAGGCATCAAACACCTGTTGGTTTTTGGCAGAAGGAGGCAGGTAAAAAAAGTTGAGATTAGATGGGTATTTCTGTGTGATCCACTTGGCAAGCGTAAACAGGTCTATCTCCTGTAGTTTGCCAAGGGCTATTATCGTAAAGCCGGGTTTGCTGCACCATTCGTGCAGATCGGTTTCCTTTTGTTTTTTTTCATCAAACACTTTAAGGTATGGTAGCCTGTCGCCCGCTTTTATTTGGGTAGCATTACTCAGGTGCAGGTTGATCTGGCTTTCACGGTAATCTATTCCTATTTGCGAAACACGTATAAAAAATGCTTTTCTTAAATCGGGTTTATTCCAAACAGTTTTCAATACCGTTGGGAGCAGCCATCTCTTAAACAACCCCACAAACCAATTGCGGGATAGAATCATTTTAAAAACGCGGTCGGTAGTATTAAGCAGAGTTTTGGCTACGGGCATGCGTTCTTTGGCGTAACTGTCCAAAACCGATTCCTTTAGTTGATTATTCACCACGCCGGCGAGTTTCCAGGCTAAATTATAAGCATCCTGCAAGCCTGTGTTCATTCCCTGGCCGCCAACCGGTGAGTGGATATGGGCTGCATCGCCCACCAAAAAACAATTTTGCGACCGGAATTTATCTGCCATGCGGTGGTGCAGGCGGTAATCGGTGAACCAATTGACCTGTTCAACCCGGATATCCTGCCCGGTTATCTTATTAAGGAAGGGCAACATCTCTTCTATCTGTAAATCCGTTTTTCCATCAAATTCATCGGGCAGGTTACCAACAATACGGTAGCACTGTTCCTCGGGCATAGGGAAAAAACCGGCAAAGCCTTTTTTGGCCATGAACAGATTTACCCTATCGCCAAGGTCATTCCCAATCTTAACATCGGCTAAATAAAATTTATGCTGATAGGTATCACCACTAAAAGGTATTTGTAATTGTTTGCGTACAGCACTATGCGCGCCATCGGCACCTATTAACCAATCACAGGTAAGTCTTTGTTTCCCGTCCCCGGCCTGTAGCTCAACAATTGTCCCGGATGCATTTTGTTCGACGCTTAACAGCGAAGTATTCCAGTAAACCGGGCAGCAATTGAGGGTTAAAAAATCGAGCAGCAGGCGCTCGTTCTTACTTTGCTGGTACATTATAATATAAGGGAAAGCGGTTTGCCCTTCGCCTACATTATCCAGCGAAAGTTGGACACTTTCTTTTCCTTCCTGGTTAAATATTACCCCGTTGGCTTGCTTTCCTCCTTCAATTATCTTGTCGATAACACCCATCTGCCGATAAATTTCCAGCGAACGGGCCTGCACCGCCAACGCTTTTGATTGATTGGTTGGGCCTTGTCTGCTATCAATTATTACGGGCTGTACACCATAACGCAATAGCTGGGCTGCCATCATTAATCCTGACGGACCGGCTCCTACTATCAATACGCTGGTATGCTGCTGCGTAATGGTCATTATTTAGCCATGATAAAGTAAAAAAATAGTTGGGCGTTTGTGCAGTTCAGGCACTTTCTTCTGCCAATCCATGATAGTTTTAGTTTGCACAAATTCGGTAGTAGCGGTAAGATCGCAGGCAATGCAAAGTTTTGTTTTGGGACTGGCTGTTTTCAGGATCTCTTCAAGCAACGGATTGTTGCGAAAAGGTGTTTCAATAAATATCTGTGTCTGATCGAGCCGGGTGGCCAGGCCTTCCAGTTCTTTGATCTTTTTACTGCGCAGCACCTTATCAATTGGCAGGTAACCATTAAAGGTAAAGCTTTGCCCATTAAACCCTGAAGCCATTAGCGCCAGCAAAATAGAACTTGGACCAACCAAGGGCACTACTTTTATACCCATACGATGGGCTTTATCAATAATTTCTGCGCCAGGGTCGGCTATGCCGGGGCAACCGGCTTCGCTCATCAGGCCAACATCATTACCAGCCTGCAGCCCCTTAAAAAAATCGGCAGTGCCCATATCACGATTATACTTGCCATAATCATGAATTACGAGCTCATTTTGCGGGGTTTTCAATCCGGCCTCTTTTAAAAACTTACGGGCGGTTTTTTCATTCTCTACAATATATTCCTTAATACTATTAATAGTATCAACCAAATAAGGTGTAAATGACTTGGCAGCCGCTTCTTCGGCAAGAGGTACAGGGATTAAATAAAGGGTTCCATAGGGCATATTGCAAAGTTGGTGTTTTTTGTTTAATTTAAGCTATTGAAAGGAGCGTGAAAATTATGAAACCATTAGGTGTTAACTGGTTTATTGAGGGGTATATTGATTTTGAGCATAAAAAGTATCTCCTGCTTAACTATTTACAGGAAATTAACCGCCACTTTGATAAAAGCCGGTTATACCCTAACCTTGCCGACCTGATCTTCCACTATAATAACCTGGTAGATTTTAAAAAAAATAAAACGCTGATGCAGCAGGCCTTTCCGCAACGGTTAACCCAGGCGGATATTGATGCTGTAAAGCTTACCTACCAAAAAATTATCAGGGACGATCAAAGCATGCAGGAGATAGAGCAGATCATCTCCTATGCTATGTCCAAAATGAACCCGGCTATCCAAACAGGTAAAGAAATTTATGACTTTGTAGAGCGCCACCTCAATATAGATCCGATAGGTATTATACCGCTGATGCCATATCATGGCTACTTTTCGTTACGTAACGGCAAGGAACGCACAAGCTGGATCTATGAATACCAGATCACCATTTTTGAGGGAAAGGATGATAAGTACCGGGGCATTCACGTAAGTTTTATCGACACTTATGAGCATAGCATTGTCAATACGCCCGAAGCTATTAAACTGAATTTAATAAACCGCAATAAGTTTATGCCCAACCCGGCGGTATATTATGTACATAGTGATATCACTTTCCCGTTGGAGCAAACGTTGCTGCCGGTGGCTAAAAGGAGTTTGGTGAAGTATATTTCGAAAGCAGCGTAATTTCTGACCCGGAATTTATCGTTTTTTTAACTACGATAATTTTCGAAGCTCGCTTTTAATTAATTTTTTAATGCGACAAATTCAGGCTCAGGCACAAAAAAGACCATTACCCTAAGCCTAAACTTAGCATAACAGCCCATTTTAAAAAATCATCAAAATCTTAAGTACCGTTTACTCCAAGGTAATCTGCCTCCTTATACTTTCTTCAAGCGAAATGAAGGTTTCTGTACGTTGAATGCCTTTTACGCCCTGGATCTGCTCGTTTAATACTTCGCGCAGGTGCGTGGTGTCATGGCATACAATTTTGGCAAAAATACTCCATTCGCCGGTGGTATAATGCAGCTCAACTATCTCTTTTATAGTTTTTAGCTGCTTAACGGCTTCATTATATTGCGAGCCTTTTTCCAGGTAGATACCCAAAAAAGCTGTAATATCGTACCCTAATTTTTGCGGATCTACCTCTAAGCTGGCTCCCTTTATTACACCCATCTCTTCCAACTTTTTCATCCGCACGTGTATGGTTCCGCCAGAAACTATTAACTCTTTAGCTATCTCAGTGTATGGAGTGGTAGCATTTTTCATCAATATTGATAAAATCTGGATATCGAGATTATCAATTTCTAAATTTTGAGCTTTTCTGTGGGACATAAATTTGAATATCTATATTGAAATACAAGTTTAATTAAAATTTGAATAAAAATAAAATATTTTTGTTGAAATATTTGCAAGGAATTGATAGGTCTATTAGATTTGTATCATAGCAAACGACAAAATGCTTATCGTTCTTTAACAAGAAAAATAATGTTGGGTGGTGAAATTTTTGGCAGACACACCTCCTTGTCCCGGTGGCGGAGATCATAGAAAACCCGAAGCGGGCTAACTACTCTGTGGAGGTTCGAATCCTTCCCCAACAGCAAATCCATGAAAGACGGGATTTATATAATGTAGGATGGTGAAATTTTTGGCAGACACACCTCCTTGTCGCGGTGGCGGAGAAATTGGGAAACTTTCAGCAATGAAAATAACCACTCCGTGGAGGTTCGACTCCTTCTCCTACAGCTCTTCTCATAATTTAGGTTTATAATTGGTTAGTAAAGGCCCCTGCCCATCAGGGGCTTTGCTGTTTTTATAGGTTTTTTTTCGGGAGCAACGGCTTTTGGAGCAAGGAATAAGGATTACCACGATTTTTGACTAAATTGTATGGCAATTTTTCTCACCACTCACCACTCACCACTCACCACTCACCACTCACCACTCACCACTCACCACTCACCACTCACCACTCACCACTCACCACTCACCACTCACCACTCACCACTCACCACTCACCACTCACCACTCACCACTCACCACTCACCACTCACCAC